>DFWO01000144.1:0-6835 GCA_002380945.1 Methylococcaceae bacterium UBA4132
CTGTCAATGCGTAACTTCTATCATCGATGGTTTTCCGATGCCTGTTTGCCAAATAACCCGTGCAGCCAAAAGCCGTTGTTTTCGAGGGGAAGCGGGGTATAGCTCGTTTGGCAAAGGATGAAGCCTATTACGGCTTTGAAGGATGCCTGATTATTGATAGTCGCGGTGTTATTTGTGGCTACACCTTTGCTGATACCTCCATTGATGAGAGCGATGTCGTTCAAGACATGACTGTGGACATCAGAGGCTTACTGATTGGTGACAAAGGCTATATTCGTCCCTTACTGAATGAAGAACTGAAATCGCAGGCTATTAATTTGCAAACCGCCTGACGAAAAAACATGAAAGACTCGCGTGATAAAACCTTTGTTAAACAACTCATGTCCTTACGGCGGCTGGTAAAAACCTTTATTGGACAGCTTTCTGAGCGGTTTCATATTGAAAAAATAAGAGCGTGCGATCTCTGGCACGCACAAAATCCCTTCATCCGTAAGTTACTTGCTCATACCTTAACGTGTTTTTAAATTACTTCCTCGGACAACAACTTCTACAATTTGAGGCATTGGTTCAAATTTGAAAGTTGAACATCGCGTTTGTCATATAAAGTAGGTAGAGTAATGAGCAAAATAAAGTAAGAAAGATGATTTTGCTTATTTTTAAATAATGATGATTATCATTATTTATTGTCAAGATTTTTTTCTGTTTCTGAATAACATTACCTTTTGTTTACTTAATTATTTAACAGTAAGTAGCCCAGATGGAGAGGGAGCTAAATCTGGGGCAGTTCGACTATTCTCCATCTGGGCTACGCTACCACAACTGCATACCGTAATGGTACATTCCAGCCAAACGATAAAATACTTGTATCACTGCTTCTTTTTGCATACTGTAGTTACCCCAAACGCACCGTTGTTCAATTCAGTTTCTTATGCAGCCTAGTTTTATTCATCTTAGATTACACAGCGAATTTTCTTTAGTTGACGGTATCGTCAAAATCAAGCCGCTCGTTAAACGCTTGTTAGAACTCAATATGCCTGCGATTGCAGTCACTGAGCATAGCAATTTATTTTCTCTGGTTAAGTTTTATAAAACCGCGACAGGGCAGGGGATTAAACCGATTGCAGGTGCTGATGTGTTGTTAGTGAATTCTGATGATGCGGCTAATCCTTACCGTTTAACTTTGCTTGCCAATAATCATGCAGGTTATGTGACACTGACGGAGTTGATTTCTAAAGCTTATCAGGAAGGGCAGCATCAAGGCGTGCCGATGCTGAAAATCGACTGGTTAGTTGAAAATCACGCGGGCTTGATTGCGTTGTCGGGGGCGATGGCTGGGGATGTTGGCAGGGCGTTACTTGCGGACAATATTGAACTGGCAAAAAAACAAGCCAGTTTCTGGGCGGATTTGTTTCCCGATAGCTTTTATCTGGAATTACAGCGTGTTGGTAAGCCAGATGAAGAACGTTATATTGCCGCCGCGTTAGACTTGGCGTTGGAACTCGATTTGCCTGTTGTTGCGACCAATGATGTGCGTTTTCTACACAGCAAAGATTTTGCCGCCCATGAAGTACGCGTCTGTATTAATCAATCACGCGTATTAGACGATGATCGCCGCCCAAAAGATTACAGCGACCAGCAATATTTACGTTCAGCTGAAGAAATGGCAGAGCTGTTTGCCGATATTCCCGAAGCCTTAACTAATACGGTTGAAATTGCCAAACGCTGTAATCTAACGCTCACTTTGGGTAAAAACTTTTTGCCTGATTATCCTGTGCCTGAAGGGATGACTTTAAGCGAAGTGATGAGCCAAGAAGCCTTAAAAGGTTTAGAAGAACGATTGGCACATTCGCCTGCGGTCGGCAAAGGCACGGATGAAGAAAATCGCCGCGTGTATTATGACCGTCTCGATTTTGAGTTAAAAATGATTACTCAAATGGGTTTTCCTGGTTATTTCATGATTGTTGCCGATTTTATTCAGTGGGCAAAAAATCACGGTATTCCCGTAGGACCTGGTCGTGGTTCTGGCGCAGGTTCATTAGTTGCGTATGCGTTGAAAATTACCGACTTAGACCCAATAGAATTTGATTTGCTGTTCGAGCGATTTTTAAATCCTGAGCGGGTGTCCATGCCTGACTTTGATATAGATTTCTGCATGGATAGACGTGACGAGGTGATTGATTATGTGGCGCGGCATTACGGACGCGATCACGTTGCCCAGATTATCACTTACGGTTCAATGGCGGCAAAAGCGGTTATTCGTGACGTTGGGCGCGTGCTTGGTTTTGGCTATGGTTTTGTTGACCGCTTGGCAAAATTAATACCGTTTGAAATAGGCATGACGCTGACTAAAGCCTTGCAAGAAAGCCCTGAGCTTAAATATGCCTACGATACCGAAGAGGAAGTGAAAACGCTGATTGATATGGCGTTATCGCTGGAAGGTACAACGCGTAACGCAGGTAAACACGCGGGTGGTGTGGTCATTTCGCCGACTAAATTAACCGATTTTACGCCGTTGTATTGTGAAGAAGACGGCTCGAATCTCGTTACCCAATTTGATAAAGATGATGTGGAAGCGGTCGGCTTGGTGAAGTTCGACTTCTTAGGCTTACGCACGCTAACGATTATCGACTGGGCATTGCAAGATATTAACGCCAGATTGCAACGCGAAGGCAAAGACCCCGTTGATATAACGCTGATTCCCAGAGACGATTCTGCGGCTTATTCGCTGTTAAAAAATGGCGATACCACCGCCGTATTTCAGTTGGAATCACGCGGCATGAAAGAGTTAATCAAAAAACTCAGACCTGACTGTTTTGATGACATCATCGCCTTGGTGGCATTGTTTCGACCCGGCCCTTTAGAATCGGGCATGGTGGATGATTACGTCAACGTCAAACATAAACGCCAAAAAGCCGAATACGCCCATCCCTTATTAGAGCCGATTCTTAAACCCACCAACGGCGTTATTTTGTATCAAGAACAAGTGATGCAAATTGCACGGGAGATGGCTCTTTATACTTTGGGCGGCGCGGATATGCTACGTCGCGCAATGGGCAAAAAGAAGCCCGAAGAAATGGCGAAGGAACGCGATAAATTTACCAAAGGTGCGACTGAAAATCAGGTTGATGAAAAAATTTCCACCTATGTATTCGACTTGATGGAAAAATTTGCGGGTTATGGTTTTAATAAATCGCATTCTGCGGCTTATGCCTTGGTTGCTTATCAAACCGCATGGTTAAAAGCCCATTATCAGCCTGAATTTATGGCAGCGGTGTTGTCATCCGATATGGATAACACCGATAAAGTCGTCATTTTGATTGAAGAATGTCGGCACATGAAACTGAAAATTCTGCCGCCGTCTCTTAATGGTTCTAAATATAAATTCACGGTGAATACGGCAGGACAGATTGTTTATGGCTTGGGTGCATTAAAAGGCGTGGGTGAAGCGGCAATTGAGGAAATGATTAAAGAGCGCGAGCAGAACGGTTTATTTTCTGGGTTGTACGATTTATGCAAACGCGTGGATTTGCGTAAGTTTAATAAGCGCGTGTTGGAGGCGTTGATTCGAGCTGGGGCGTTTGATGAATTTGATGATAACCGCGCCGCGCATTTGGCAGAATTACCGACCGCGTTAAAAATCGCTGAACAACACGGCAAGATGGCGGCGGCAGGGCAGAATGATTTGTTTGGTTTGGCGGTCAGTGATGAAACGGAAGTTGATGAGTCGCAAACTTACAGCACAGCGGTACAGCCTTGGACGATGAAAGTCCGTTTAGATGCGGAAAAAACTGTCTTAGGTTTATATCTAACAGGGCATCCGATTGATCAATATAACGCTGAACTGAAACAGTTTATCCCTAAGAACATTGCCGCGTTGTTGAATAGTTTGGAAAATTCACGCAATGGTAGCAAAGTAAGAGTAGCGGGTTTAGCGATAGACATCGGTATACGGCAAAACAAACAAGGTAAAAATCGCGGTGTTGCTATTCTGGATGATGATACAGGACGGTTAGAAATAACGGCGCAACGCGAAGTATTTGATACTTGCCAAGCCATTTTTAATAAAGATAATAAAGACACGGTGTTAGTGGCAGAAGGTTCATTGGCAATAAATGACTATCTAAATATTCCCGCCTTAACAATAGAAAAGTTGTACACCTACGACCAAGCCAGAGAAGTGTATGCCAAAAATCTCACTCTAATATGGAAGGAAAATAAGTCGGCGACGCATGTTATCGACCCCTTAAAAATCGCCCTCACACCATTTAAAGGCGGGCGATGTCCTGTCGTGATTGAATACAATTCAGAGGTTGCGCGTGCAACTTTACAATTGGGTGATGCGTGGCGTATGCGTCCAACGGATGAATTATTAGTGCAGTTAAAAACGTTGTTTGCTGATGTGGCGGTAAGATATAAGTAGGGGGGCAATCTCTTGTGCTTGCCCATTTGTAGTATTCCCGCGCTCTGGCGCGGGAATACCGCTGTTGATGCTCAAGCGTTGGTAATGCGTCAAACCTGTGATTCGATTATTTAATCGTTGTTAACCACTGTTGAAGTTTATCGCTTGCTTGCTGGGTTAATTGAGAAAAACCTAGTACTGCACCTGCTGCATCAGGGGTGGCAGTGGCTTGTTGTAGGCGAAAATCTTGCGTAGCAAGCAGGTGATTAGCATCCAAGCTGTAAACATCGGCAATAAAATGTAGCACGACCCGCGCTTGTTTCGGGGTATCAAATTGTTGTTCAAAATCGAGTAGTTGAATCACTAAGCGGTGCTTTGAAAATTTACCACTGGCTTGTAAGCGTTGTTTAAATAACTCCGCAGGTGGCGCAATCCATTTATCTAAGTTGTAACAACGTAGCTGGGTGGGTGAGTCATATAGCAAGCGGTAACGAATACATTCATTGATTAGCCACGACGGCGTGTCTAGGCTAATATCTGATTTTGTCGGTTGGGATGCGTTGTTGGAGTTGCTGGTCTGGCTCCAAGTGATACCAAAATCATGCAGTGCAGGTTGTTTGGGTGTGACGCTACATGCTGAACTTAAGATAATGAGTACTGCGATAAATAAATGGTTCATTTAGCTTCCTCATAATCAGGTTCACCTGGTGCAGGTTCTGCTAACTTAGTGCCGAACAATAAAGATTGTGGCGTTTTTTCTAGCAAATTAGCTGTGTTTCTTACTTGCCGTGATGTTGCTTGCAAATCGGTTAGCAGGGCATTCATTTTAGGTAAGGTTGTTTGTACCAAAATATCGCCCATGTCTTTACCTGCCTCGGCAAAGTGACCTGCTTTGTCGGTAAAATTACCCGTTTTAACGCTCAAGGTGCGTAATTCTTTGCTTAAGATTTGTAACTCAATGGTTAAGCCATTGATGTGTTTTAGGGTGATTTGGGCATCATGACTTAACGCGGGAATGCCCACTAAGGCTTTATCGAGGCTTTTATTCAAGTCGATTAACTTGTCGCTTAAGTTTTTTAGATTGCCTAAAATATCGCCCACATTTTCAGTATTTTCATCATTTAATAGCCCGTCCAAACGTACCATTATATGATCGGCTTTTGCCAATAATTTTTCACCTGAATCCAATAGCTTATCGGTCATAGAGGGTAGTAATGGAATGCGATAGGCTTTATCATTGCTGTTAGCGGGTAGAGGCTCCGTCATTTTACCTGTATCCGCCAATTGAATTTGCGTTAAGCCTGTCACACCTTTTAAGCGTAAAGTCGCAAAAACGCCTTTGGTAAAAAGGATGTTTTTATCCACTTCAATAGGCACTAGAATAATACTTGAGTCGTCTGGATCGAATTTAATGTTGCGGACTTTGCCAACGGCAATGCCACGATAAAACACGGTCGATTCAGGATTAAGACCTGCAACCGCTTCACGCGTTGAGATAATGTAAACATTGCGCTCGCGTTCAAAATGCCCTATCCAGTAAATAATGGTGCTAATTGCTGCCACAAAAATAACTAAAAAAAGACCTGTAATCAGTGCGTGCTTATTACTACCCATGAGCCGCCTCTTGAGAGTGAAATACCCGTTGTGCGCGTTTATTGTAAAAAAACTTGTCAATGAAAGGATGATTACAGCTTAACACCTCTGCCAGCGTGCCATAAACCAGCAACTGACTATCGGCAAGCACTGCTATCTTAGTACATAAATCTCGTAGAATATCCAAATCGTGCGTGACCATAAACACAGTAAAATTAAGCGCGTGATGTAGTTCAGATAATAGACTAACAAAATCTTCGCTGGAAATCGGGTCTAGCCCAGAAGTCGGTTCATCCAGTAATAACAAACTGGGTTCAAGCACCATAGTTCGCGCTAATGCTACGCGCTTAATCATGCCGCCCGACAAATCGGCAGGTTTTAACCACGCATCCGAATCAGCTAAACCCACCATCGCCAGCTTCATAAACACGATACGCTTAATCATTTCTTCATCATGAAAGCCAATTTCGCGCAGTGGAAAAGCGATATTATCAAACACATTTAACACGCTGAATAACGCGCCTTTTTGAAACAGCACGCCGCAATTATGACGCAGATGCTGACTGTGTTCGGCAGTGACGTTTTTCAATGACTTGCCCATTACGAATACTTCGCCCTCAGTCGGTATTTGCAAACCGATAATTTCGCGTAGCAAGGTGGTTTTACCGCAACCAGAAGAGCCAACCACGCCCAATATCTCGCCCTGTGCAAGGCTAAGATTAATATCACGATGCACCACTTTATCGCCAAAGCGCGTCCAAATATGCTCAAACTGTATGGCAGGAGTCATGGCATTCCTATTCCCATAAATAAAATCGCAAACAGCGCGTCCACCATAATCAC
>DFWO01000144.1:7090-14194 GCA_002380945.1 Methylococcaceae bacterium UBA4132
GTATTCGGTTTAATTCTAAAACCAAAATGACAGGCAATCAGCGCAATCATCAAACCGAACACTGCGCTTTTACCCAAGCCGATAAATACATTTAGCAACGGCACAACATCGGGCAGTTTAACCAAAAATTGTTGATAGCTTATATCCAGCGTATTTTGCGCGGAAAACATCCCGCCTATCAGCGCGGCGGCACTCGTCCAAGTACTTAACAACGGCATAGTGATAGTCAATGCCATTACTTTGGGCAAAATCAAACGCAGAGAATGAGAGATACCCATTGCCGATAACGCATCCAATTCTTCAGTGACACGCATAATACCAATTTGCGCAGTAATCGCAGAACCCGAACGCCCCGCAACCAGAATCGCCGCCAGCAAAGGACCCAGCTCACGGATAATACTTAAGCCCAAAATGTCAATAATATAAACTTCCGCGCCAAACGTCTTTAACTGCAAGGCCGACAAATAACTCAACACGATACCAATTAGAAAACCCACCAATGCGGTAATCCCTAAGGCTCTCACGCCTGCCTCATAAATGGTGATAGAAATCTCTGCCCAAGGAATTTCTTGTGGATGCCATAACAAATAGAGATTATCTAGTAATAATTGCCCTAATAAAGTTAAGACACTCAACAACTGAGTCCAAAAACTCAATAGAGCTTGCCGCCAGTAATCAACAAACAAACGCAAACCAAAGCGGACAGGTTCAATAATAGGTGGCTTTTGTGCCTGCCAACGGGCAAACAGGCGTTGATGTTCAGGCTTAACTTGTAAGGCGGTGGGCAGTTGTTCACCCCATGCTTGCCACAGTAACAATGCCGCCACACTGTCCAGCACATCCACAGATGTTATATCCCAGCACTGAATATTATTAGCCGCGACGCGCTTGATTTGTTGTTGTATATCTACATTCATCGACAAATGACGAAGATTCCAACAGCCTGATAATTTAACGCACGACTGTGCGTTGTCTTGCTTGATAAGGGTTAGCGAGGGGGGCAATTCTGAGATTATCGGCGTGTCCGTCATTCATTTTGCCCCTTGGTACTAAGCTCTACTGTTCGATGTTATAAACAATGGTCACCACTACTTTAGCGGTTTTGTTGATGGTGGTTTTATCATAAATACCGCCGTAATCATCGGTTTCAGCATTGGCACTGGCTGACAATATGTAAAAAGAACCTTGTGACGCAGAACGCATTACGCCGACATGAACACCATCTTGTTTAGTGAATTCACTGGCGCGTTTACGGGCATTTTCAGTGGCCGAGCTGATTAAGGACATTTTTATGTCTTCCAAATTACTGACTAGATACAACGGCGAGTCGGCATTCACGGGGTGACCCTCGGCTTGTAAGCCTAGAAAATCTTTGTTCGCCGCGACGATTTTGTCTAAATCCTGCGTGTTAATCACAATATCTTGATGTGCATCAAAGCCGTTTTGTACCGTTTTTGTGCCACCTTGGGGTAGTTGAATGTCTTCCATGTGCGGTTCGACAAATTCATTACCTTCTTGCCAACCTGATTTATCAAGCGCGTGGTCGAGCAAAAATTTCTCTAGGGCAGGGCGTTCACCGCGTAGTTTAGCAAGTGCTTGAGCAAAATCGGGCGCATTCACTGAAACCGATACCGTCCATTCCGCTCTATCGGCGGCAATGGCTTTTTCTGCCAAGCCTTTAACGGTGATGGATTGTTGACTAGAGACCGCTTTTTTAGCTTGTACGCCGAGGATGAACGCCGCACTCGACATACCCAATGCTAAGGTGATGCCCAATATTGCCATTGCGGTTGTTGATTGTTTTTCCATTAGAGTAGTAGTTTCTGGTTGCTTGGATGTTTACACGCAGCAATGTAGGGTGGGCAATACCCACTCTACTTAGCTTTTTGTGTGTTTAGTGGTTATTGTTCACTTATGACAGTTTTTGTGTCAACGCTTTCAAATACGCTAAAAAGTCCGCTTTTAGTTCTTTGTGTAATAAACCATGTTCGACGGTGGCAATTAAAAAGCCTAATTTTGAGCCGCAATCATAACGTGTGCCTTCAAATTCATACGCCAAGACTTGTTCGTCTTTTAATAAATCAGCAATTGCATCGGTAAGTTGAATTTCACCGCCCGCGCCTCTGCTGGTATTGTCGAGTTTATCAAAAATAGCAGGCGTTAAAATATAACGACCGATAACAGCGAGGTTAGACGGCGCGTTTTCGGGTTTTGGTTTTTCAACGATTAGTTCAATCGGTGCATGATTGCCTGAACTTTCACCTGTTCTGACAATACCATAACTGCCCGTATCGGCAGGATTGACACGCTCTACCGCTAAAATTGAGCTTTGTGTTTCATTATACAGTTTGACCATTTGCGCCATACAACCGCGCGTGCTGTCCTCTACTAAATCATCCGCTAAAAGCACAGCAAACGGCTCATCACCGATGACAGGTCTAGCGCAATTCACCGCATGACCTAAACCTAATGCTTCGGGTTGACGAATAAAAACGAACGATACATTGGGTGGTACGATACTACGCAGTAAAGTCAATAGCTCGGTTTTGTTTTTAGCTTCCAGCTCAGTTTCTAATTCATAGGCTTTATCGAAATGGTCGATAATGGCATTTTTACTCCGCCCTGTAATAAACACCATCGTATCAATACCCGCTGCAACCGCTTCTTCTACGGCGTATTGAATGAGCGGTTTATCAACAATTGGCAACATTTCTTTGGGCATGGATTTAGTCGCGGGTAGAAAACGTGTTCCTAAACCTGCAACAGGAAATACAGCTTTGGTAACTTTAGTTATAGTACTCATTAATGGTTTCCTTCGTTATGTAATATTAAATACGGTGGTATGTGTCAGAAAAACGAACAATATCATCTTCACCTAGATAACTGCCCGATTGCACTTCTACAATTTCCAGTGGAATTACCCCTGGATTTTCAAGGCTATGAATCATGCCGACAGGAATATAAGTGGATTCATTTTCGGTAATCAATAGGGTTTCATCGCCTTTACTGACCAGTGCCGTGCCTTTGACTACCACCCAGTGTTCAGCGCGGTGATGGTGTTTTTGTACCGATAATTTGGCTTTGGGTTTAACGACTATACGCTTAGTATGATGAGGTTCGCCCTCATCAACTAAATCATAATGCCCCCAAGGACGATATATTTTACGGTGAATCTCTGCTTCTTTACGATTGGCTTTTTTCAGTTGTTCAACAATGTGTTTAACGTCTTGAACCTTGTCTTTACTGGCAATCATTAGTGCATCTTTGGTTTCGACGACCACCAAATTCTGCACGCCAATCACTGTCACCAGTTTGTGTTCCGCATAGATAAAGGAATTTTCAGTATCCAGCGTGACCACATCGCCACTGATGGCGTTGCCATGTGAGTCTTTTTGTGTGACATCCCATAATGCCGACCATGAGCCTATATCATTCCAACCTGCATCCAGCGGAATAACGACGGCTAAATCGGTTTTTTCCATCACTGCATAGTCAATAGAGTTACTAGGGCAGGTAGCAAACACGTCTTTATCGACACGAACAAAATCAACATCTACTTTTGCCGCGTTTAAGGCTTGTTGACACACTGACAACATCGTCAAATCAAATTTTGCCAATTCATCTAAAAAACTACTGGCTTTAAACACAAACATACCGCTATTCCAGAAATAATCCCCGCTTTGTAGATAGCTTTCTGCTGTATCTAAGTCAGGTTTTTCCACAAAAGCAGCGACATTAAACGCGCCGCCGCCTTGCTGTACGTTATCGCGTTTGATATAACCATAGCCTGTTTCAGGCGCAGTTGGCACAATGCCGAAGGTGACGAGATAACCTTGTTCTGCCAATATTTTTGCATGATGAATAGCATCATGAAATGCTTCAATATTGGTGATGACATGATCGGCAGGTAGCACTAATAAAATATCATCTTTATCAGCACTTAAGGCTGCCATTGTGATAGCTGGTGCAGTGTTTTTGCCGACAGGTTCAAGGATAATTGCCGCAGGTTTAGCGTCAATTTCCCATAACTGCTCTGCCATCATAAAACGGTGTTCTTCGTTACACACTGCCAGTGGTGCTTGTAAGCCTTCAAGCCCTGATAATCTTAATAGTGTGTCTTGTAACAGCGTATGCTTAGACACCAAGGGTAGAAATTGTTTGGGGTATTGACCGCGTGATAAAGACCACAACCGTGTACCTGAACCGCCTGATAAAATGACGGGAATCATAATTATTCCTTGTTAGGTAAGTGAATAATACCGCGTTCTACTAATAGCTCTATCACTTGTTGCACACTGTCTTCCAGCGATAAATTTTGCGTATTCACCACTAATTCGGGATTTTCAGGAGCTTCATAAGGTGAACCTATGCCCGTAAAAAACGGAATTTGTCCTGCTCTGGCTTTTTTGTATAAGCCTTTCACATCCCGTTGTTCGCAGGTTTCAATCGCACATTCGCAGTAAATTTCTAAAAAATCACCGTGTGGTACTAAATTTCTAGCGGCATTACGGTCAGATTTAAACGGTGAAATAAAGGCGGTCAAAGTGATAATGCCTGCTTCGGTCATCAGTTTTGCCAACTCACCAATGCGACGAATATTTTCCACGCGATCTTTATCACTAAAGCCTAAATCACTACACAAGCCATGACGGACATTATCACCATCCAGCACAAACGTAGAAATGCCTAGATGATGCAAATAATCTTCTACGGCATGGGCAAGGGTAGATTTTCCTGACCCTGATAAGCCCGTAAACCAGAGAATAACACTACGATGTTTATGCAGCTTTTCTCTTGCCGTACGGGTGATGGTGGCATGATGCCAGACAGTATTGGTGCTTTTTGAAGTCA
The DNA here is from genome assembly GCA_002380945.1 of Methylococcaceae bacterium UBA4132. Classification (GTDB taxonomy): domain Bacteria; phylum Pseudomonadota; class Gammaproteobacteria; order Methylococcales; family Methylomonadaceae; genus UBA4132. The sequence continues at coordinate 11,942 of DFWO01000144.1, forward strand.
TGGTGATTTTATGAATAGTGTTGTGTAAAGGCGTTAATAAAGTGGGGCAGTTGGTCAAGCGGTAACTCATTAATACCTGCCGCGCTTTTACGCCCGCCACCTGTCGCAAAAGTCGAACATAGCTCATCTGCGCCCGTGTTGTTGGTTAATGGCGCACGAACACTGACTTGTAGCCCACCTTGTGGACGGTGATTTAACACTGCATGAGCGCGGTCTGGATACTGATTAGCTAATTCATTACTCAACACACCGCTCACGCGTCTTGCCCATGCCATATCAGGCAGAATATAAACGGCAACACGTTCTGATTGATATTCGGCTGTTACAGCTAATGCCAACGCCATATCCTCAGCATAGCCCGTCATCAACTGCTCATAAATTAGGTGTTGTTCGCTCATAAAGTCAAATGGCGACGCATAAGGCAAGCATTCACGATACAGCGCGTCAGGTGCAAAATGTAAATCAGCAATACTGCTACCATAGCCATTATAATTGATACACACACCTAGATTTTGCAAGGTTTGTAATTGGTTAGTAGACAATGACAACGGGCGAGCAGCTTGTGTCGCACTGTGAATTAAATTATCTCCAAACGCAGCCACCACTGCCCACGCACGGTACTGACCGTTTAAGTAATCATCCACTAATAAACTGGTGCAAGTATTCGAGTCGGTGTTAATCAGCGTTGTCAGTTTTGGATGTTGTGGAATGTTTCCCGCTTGATGATGATCGACATAAAACACACTCGCACCTTGTAATAGTAGCCTATCCAGTGCGGAACGATTCTTTGCCAACGAAATATCTAATACCGTTACCAAGTCGCCTGCTTGTGCGTTGACTTGCGCCAATAACTCAATATCTCTTTTAACACCTGTTACCAAAATTGAATCAGTAGGTTGAGCAAGGCGTAATTGCAACAAAGCACACAAACCATCAGCATCGCCATTAAACACATCGTATTGCATCATTTACTCAAATTGATTGCTAAGATGGCTTATTTTACGCGAGAAGCAACGCAATTCAAAAACAGCCGTGCTGGAAAAGCGTTACACAGTATAATGATGTAAATACACTTACAGGTTCTAACGTCCATGTCAACACAAGTTCAATTTGTAACACTGCGTTTTTTAAGAGAAGGTATGCGGCGGCTATTACCAAACGCCCAAGCAGTGTTATTGGCATCGACGTTAATCGTTAGTTTTGTACTGATTTATTCTCTGTCCGATTTGCTAATGCCTGTCTTCGTCTCTATCGTGCTTGCTTACTTATTGGAGGGCATAGTGAGTAAAGTCGAAAGCATGAAAATGTCACGCCTTGCTGCTGTCTATCTAGTATTTTTAAGTTTTATGATAGGTTTAGGGTTTTTATTGTTTTTTTTACTGCCCATCGTGTCAGAGCAAGCCGTGGAGCTAGTACAACAAATCCCCAGTATTCTCAGTCGCGCACAAACCGAAATCATGCGCCTATCCAGAGTATATCCGCAGTTTTTTTCCGAAAAGAAAATTCAACAAATTATGCCCTTGGCACAAAAAGAATTATTAGGCTACGCACAAAACTTATTATCCGTTTCTGCCGCCTCAGTAGTCGGTTTAGTCAGCGTGATGATTTATTTATTCTTAGTCCCCATGATGGTATTTTTCTTTTTAAAAGACAAAGAATTATTAGTGTCTTGGTTTGTACAATTTATGCCTAGCGAACGGCATTTAACCGTTCATGTCTGGGAAGAAATTGATGAACAAATTGGTAATTATGTCCACGGTAAATTTGCCGAAGTATTTATACTCTGGTTTGTCAGTTTTGCCACTTATGCCGCGCTGGGTTTAAATTACGCCATGTTACTGGCAGTATTAATGGGCTTACAGGTTATTATTCCTTATGTTGGTGCAACCCTAGTGACTTTTCCCGTATTAGGCGTAGCGTATTTTCAATGGGGATTAAGCGGCGATGATTTCATGTACGTCGTCATTGCCTACAGTATTATTCAAGCCTTAGACGGTGTGATATTAGTCCCGTTATTATTTTCCGAAGCCGTTAATTTACACGCCGTCGCCATTATCATTGCGATATTATTTTTTGGTGGCTTATGGGGATTTTGGGGAGTATTTTTAGCCATTCCTTTAGCCACCGTCGTTAAAGCCGTATTAACCTCGTGGCCGCGTATTGGTACTAATGCTTTAAATACTAACTATTGATGATAGGACGCATGACATGAGCGAGCATTTTTTAACCGATTAGAAGTTACGCATTGACGAT
>DFWO01000041.1 GCA_002380945.1 Methylococcaceae bacterium UBA4132
AGATATGAAACAAGATTGGAAACAAGTGTTTCCTTTTGAGAAATAACGTATTCTCGATAACAGTAGACAGTCACTACGAAATAAAAAATAATGAAGCGTTCTTTTAACTTTAGGAGTAAATAGTGAAAATAAATAAACAAATAATAAAACAGCATTCCGCTCATGCGGCACTGTTGTTATGTGTGGTGGGTGCGCTTTCTGGGTGTTCTTCTCTTCAGACAGCAAGTAATGATGTGAAGGATATGGCGGTTGCACCTGCGCCTAATGCGGGTTTTATTCAAAATCCTGAACGAGACACTAAAATAGCGTATTTACCATTTCAAAGAGCTTGGGTTGATCCTAGCTTCAACAAAGATAATTACACACAAATAGTTATTGCTCCTGTCAACACACAATACATGCTGAAAATGGATTGGCTGCATGATATGAGTTCGGCTAGTTGGATGGGTAATGTACAAAAAGATATTGCAGAACTTGCGCAATATTTCCATGATGAAGTGGTCAAGCAGTTCAATATAGACCCCAATCATCGCTTTCAAGTCATTGATTCTCCCCCACGCAATAAACGAGGCGTTTTACGTTTAGAACTCGCCTTAGTTGAAGTAGATCCATCAATGCCTGTATTGCACGCACTGAGTTGGGCAGGTCCTCCAGGAACTGGTACTGCGGCGGGTATGGTCAATCAACGAAGAGCCGCATTTGAAGGTCGTCTGCGTGATCTAAAAACCAACAAAATAGTGGCAACCTTTGCTGATCGTAATATGCAGGACATAGGTCCTCTCGATTTGACTCGTCTAACGTGGTACGGTCCTGCTAAAGGTATCATGGATATGTGGGCGAAGCAGTTTGTAGAAATCGCTAATCGCAAACCAGGTGAAGTAATATCTGATCCTACAGCGTTTACGTTAAGACCGTTTTAATTTTTCAATTGGAGTATAAACCCAAGTTTATACTCCTCTACCCCGTATGGCGTGAAACGAAATAAGGGAGTATGAACGCCACCGCATTGCTTTATGCGGATTTACTGTAACAATCAAATCAAAAAGAGCGGAGATGTTTGAAAATTTTATTAATAGTGGTGTGTATGTTGTTTACTTCAAGCGTTTATGCTGGTTGTGTAACAACCTCACGCGGCAAGACTGTTTGCGATAAGACTGGCTCAACAGCGGTTATTGCTCCTAGTTCAACAGCTGTAGTTGTTAATCCCAACACAGCTACTGCCGTAGGTTACAATGCTAGAACAGGTAATGCCGCTGTAACGCAAACCAACCCGAATGGTGTAGCACACACTCAAACCAGTCGCGGCGGGGAAGCGTACACTAAAAATGGCAAGGGGGTTGTTCAAGGTCCAGGTGGTACGACTTGTGCAAAAACTGCGCGTAACCAAGGCTGTGTCGGTAGGTAGCGGCTGAGTTCGTCGCTTAGGCTTCAAGCTGCGCGCAAGAATAAAGCAGTAACATGGGCAACGATAAAATCGTTGCCCATATTTTTTGTTAAAAACCTTGGTTGGAACTATATTGAAATTTATCAAGTGGTTATTACTGGGATTGCTATTAATAGCGACAACTATTTGGGCTGTGTTGGCTATTTATTTCGGTGATTCTCATACCAGCAATGTGCAGACGGCGATAGCGGCGGCGATTGGTTTGTTTGGCTTTGTAACGTTGCTCGGCTTAGGTCTTACTCAGTGGCGCAAGCGTTTTTTAGTCACTTATAGTATTGTATTTACGTTGATTGTCAGTGGATGGTGGTTTGCTGTTCAGCCGTCTAATACACGGCAATGGCAAGCCGATCTTGCCGTATTGCCCTATGCAACTGTCGAAGGTGATTTTGTCACCGTGCATAATATTCGCAATGTCGATTACCGCAGTGAATTCGACTATACCCCCGCTTATTACGATAAAACCTTCGATTTAAACGCGCTAAAGAGCGTTGATTTATTTGCGGTCTATTGGATGGGACCTGCTATTGCCCATACCATCATCAGTTTTAATTTCGGCGATAAGGATTATCTGGCTGTTTCCATAGAAGCCCGCAAGGAATTGGGCGAGGGCTATTCGACGATTAAGGGATTTTTTCGCCAGTACGAGCTGACTTATATTGTCGCGGATGAACGGGATGTGATTCGGTTGCGTACTAATTACCGTAACGACCCGATTGAAGATGTTTATCTTTATCGACTGCATCCATCTAAAGAAAATGTACGCCGTTTATTTCTTGAGTACATAAGAAAAATCAATAAATTACATAAAAAACCAGCGTTTTATAATACTTTGCTGGACAACTGTACCACGGCTATTTGGTTTAATACGCGCGTGAATCCAACACATTTGCCGTTCTCTTGGAAAATTTTATTGAGCGGTTATCTGCCTGAATACATTTATGAATCTGGTGGATTGAATACTAAAATCCCTTTTGAACAACTACAGCAACAAGCTCATATTAATGCAGTGGCTAAAACGCTTGATAAATCCCCCGATTTTTCACAGGACATTCGATCAGGGCTTGATAAGCCACAATGACAATATACACAACACATGAAAAAACTATGAATAAACGTACTTGTAAAACCCGATGGCTATTGTCATCGCTTTCAATCGTCGTGCTTTTATCAGGTTGCGGAAGTATTGGTAAAGGCGTAGCTGAAGCTATTTTGGAAAAAGCTGAAACTGAAGATACGCGAGTCTGTCAGGTGTGGGGTAAACCTTTTAATGGGGTTGCAAGCTATTTGGCTAACAAACAACAAAACACCAAAATATTGTTTGTGCATGGGGTAGGGGATCATGAACCTGGATACACCTCGCACTTTCTGGAGAAATTAGCCAAGGAATTGAATTTAAATGTACGCTCAGCAGAACAAAAAAATATTCAACTGCATACGCCTTTATTGCCCAACCAGAATCTCGGTGTGTTGCGCGTAACTCGTTTACTCAATGAACAAACTGGCAAAGAACTGACTTTTTATGAGCTGACTTGGTCAGAAATCACCCGCGAACAAAAAAAATTACTGGCATTTGATACTTCGGGTGATTACGACTTCCGCCGCGCCAAAATTAATGGTTTGTTGAAGAAATTTAGCAATGATACAGGACCTGATCCTGTCATTTATTTAGGAGAAAGCAGGGTTCCTATTCTGGCAGCGTTCGGACAGTCATTCTGTTGGATGGCGACTAGCAGTTTTGCCGATCTTCCCAGCAATGGTAAACATGAATGCACCAATCTGGATGATACTCACGCGGACGATATTACTAGGGACAACTATATATTTATATCTCATAGTTTGGGGAGTCGTATTACCATTGATGGACTACAGCGTCTTGCTGGAATGTTGGTAAATCCTGAAAAATATGTTGCAGGGAACAAAAAAATGGTTGTTGCTCAAAAAACCCTTGAGGCATTGAGAAATAAGCGTATTCCCATTTTCATGCTCTCTAATCAGCTCCCGATCCTGCAATTGGGCAGAGAACTTCCCGAAGTAGCGGGACAGGACGACCGTTATTGTGAACCCAATGGAGCTGATTATAAAAACCGTATGGTCAGTGAAACGGATATTATTGCTTTCAGTGATCCGAATGACTTATTAAGTTATGGCATACCCCATGAGTTTGCGGACAAATATATTGACTCCAGACTGTGTGCCAAGATTACCAATGTTAATATTAATGTCGCTAAGGTGATGGATGCGTTTGGTATCGCTGATTTAGCTAATCCAATGCAAGCCCATGTTGGCTACGATACCGATGATCGTGTAGTTGCTATGATTGCCAAAGGTATCGGTCATGCGGGTGTCGCAGCATTGGTTAAACAACGCTGTGAATTTACTAAAGAAGTGAAGTAAATACTCGCTTAACTATCGTGTAGAGACCTTGCACCGTAACGTCTCTACACACTGCACTACTATTTATCCAGTTTCATTGAGATGTGTCACTGTCTACAGTTAATGTAATATCACTGCTCATTCCCAAATTTTACTTGGAAATGAGTCCATAACCTTTCAAAATAAGATTCTCAAAAATGACTCGTCACAAAACGCCCAAACAGTCTACGCCTAAACCCCATTCAGATGCACCGATGAAGACGCAGTCGTTCATGAAACGCTGGTCTTTTCTGTTTGTGGCTGTCTGCTTGTCGGTGGCGGTTATGGTGGGAATTTACTTTTTTTTACCGATATTAAACAGCCCACAGTCTCAAGCTACCAATACGCTTGATGTCAGTGTAAAAAAACCATTGTCCGAATCTGCTGTAACGCCACCACCCACAGCGGCAAGTTATGTTGGTGCGGCAAGTTGCAAACAATGTCATCAAACTGAGTTTGACGCATGGCAAGGTTCGCACCACCAATTGGCCATGCAGGAAGCCAATGAACAAACTGTGCTGGGTGACTTTAATGATGCTAAATTTAACTATCACGGTATTGAATCAACATTTTTTAAGCGCGATGGCAAATTCATGGTACGCACCGATGGCGAGGATGGAAAATTAACCGATTACCCGATTGCCTACACCTTTGGCGTTACGCCATTGCAACAGTATTTGATTGAGTTTAAGGGCGGGCGTTATCAAGCTCTCAGTATTGCGTGGGATAGTCGTCCAAAAGCCGACGGAGGACAGAAGTGGTTTCATCTGTATCCCAATGAAAAAGTGGATCACAACGATCAATTACACTGGACGAAACGTTATCAAAACTGGAATATGGAATGCGCTGAATGCCATTCTACGCATTTACAAAAAGGCTATGATGCCGCAACTGATAGTTATAAAACTACCTTTAATGAAATCAATGTCGCCTGTGAATCGTGTCACGGTGCGGCATCAAAACATCTCGAATGGGCGAAACACGCGCAGCCGCTGTATTCGGATGATAAAGGCTTCGCAACCAAACTACAAAGTCATTGGCAAGAGGCGTGGACGTTTGCTGATAATGCCGATATTGCCCACCGTGACCAACCCGCTAAAGACGAGCTGATGAATACTTGCTGGGCGTGTCATTCGCGCCGCTTGGCATTAGTTGATGGTAGTGCGCCCAGTTTGCCGCTGGAAGATACACATCGTCCCTCATTGCTGACGCAACCGACCTATCATGCCGACGGTCAACAGCGTGATGAAGATTACACCTGGGGTTCATTTCGGCAGAGCAAAATGTTTCAGCAAGGCGTGACTTGTATGGATTGTCATGAGCCACATTCGCTTAAACTTCGCGCTGAAGGTAATGCACTGTGTACGCGTTGCCATAATGCTGAAAAGTTTGATACTGAAAAACATCATTTTCACAAACCTGATTCAAAAGGCGCGGTATGTATGGATTGCCACGCACCTGAACAGAATTATATGGTTAATGACGGACGACACGATCACAGTTTTCGGTTGCCCAGACCTGATTTATCGCTCTCGCTAGGCAGTCCAAATGCCTGTACTCAATGTCATCAAAAGCAAAAGCCTGAATGGGCAGCTAAGACACTGGGTAAATGGTACGGCAAGAACTGGCGTGAGCGTCCGCATTACGGCACAACCTTACACGCGGGTGTAACCGAGGGTATAAAAGCGTTGCCGTCATTGCTTGAACTTGCGCAGGATTCAGCCAGCCCTGCCATTGTACGCGCCACCGCCATCACGCTGATTAAGCCGATGATGAGTCCAGAACTACTCACCTTTGCACGCGAGCAGTTAAAGGATGCTGATCCGTCGGTGCGGATTGCAGGGCTGGGTCTGATTGAATCGGTTGATCCCATCAACCGTAGTTTATCTGCCTCGCCACTACTGAGCGACCCTATTCGCGGAGTACGCATTGAAGCCGCTCGCGTTCTTGCCGATATACCCGACAGTCAATTATCAGCAAACAGAATTGAGAGTCGCAATAAAGCGATGCAAGAATATATCGACGCTATGAAGATCAATGCCGACTGGCCAGCGGAGAACAGTAATTTGGGTAATCTGTATCTGCGTCAAGGCAATATAGAAGAGGCGATTACTGCCTATCAACGCGCTCTTACTTTAGACCCGCATTTTGTTGGCGCGTACATCAATCTCGCCGATGCGTACCGTCAACAACAGCGTGATGATGAAGGTGAACAACAGTTACGCAAAGGCTTGGCTTTAGTTCCTGATGCAGCAGATTTACATCACGCGCTGGGTTTACTTTTGGTCCGTAAGGGCGACAAAGCGGAGGCGTTACAGGAATTAGCCAAGGCAAGCAAACTCGCACCGAATGATGCGCATTATGCCTATGTTTATGGTATCGCTCTCAATTCTCTGGATAAACAGCGCGAGGCATTGGCAGTATTAAAAGCCGCTGATAAGCGGCAACCGCATAATCTGCAAATACTCAGCGCGTTGATTTCTATGCACCGCGAGGCTGGGGATAATAAAACCGCGCTGATTTACGCACGAAAAGCCGCCGAAGCGTTGCCCAACAATAAAGAAATAGAGCAGTTAATTACGGAATTGGAAGGTGTAAAATGACCAGTTTATTGATAGCGGCAAAAATTATTCCTATGATTTTTGCCGCGCTGTTCCCTGTGGTTAATCCAATTGGAACTGCTCTTATTCTTTACGGCATGACCAGAGGCGTTGACAATCAAACGTGGAAATCAATGTCGAGAAAAATTGCCTTGTATGCGTTTCTTTTATTGTCGTTTTTCTTTTTTTTCGGCAGTTATATTCTCAAATTGTTTGGCATTTCTATTCCCGTTGTGCAGTTCTCAGGCGGTATAGTCTTGGCTTTGATGGGCTGGGAATTGTTAAACCAAAAGGAAGGCAGTAAATCTGAAACAGAAGATAGCTTGCAAAATGTACATCTCTCCGTCGAAACCAAGGCTTTTTATCCTTATACCTTTCCATTGACCATAGGACCTGGCGGTTTAGCTGTGGTGTTGACGTTTAGTGCGCATTTGGATCGAGAATCCAGACTCCTTGTCACACTGGAACAAGGTGCAGCAATTATTGGTATCTTCTTGATGTTTATAGTTGTTTCCTTTTGTTACCGCCATCTTAAATACATGACCAATAAATTTTCAGCGTCTGGCGCGTTAGCCATCTCAAAAATTCTCGCTTTTTTTGTGTTGTGTATTGGTGTTGAGATTGCCTGGGCAGGCTTTAAGGCACTTAGTCAACAATAAGGCTGGATGTTTCTGACAACTCCGACCATTGCTTATCACGCAGTATTTGCAATGGTCGATAATTGCTTTTATACGCCATCTTTTGACAGGCTTTAATCCAAAAGCCGAGATATAAAAAATCTTTATGTTGTAATTTAGCGTGTTCAATCTGCCATAACACCGCATACACGCCCAAGCTGTAGCCAGAAAACTTAGGATCAAAGAAAGTGTAAACGGCTGATAAAGCGTTATCCAGTTGATCGACTACAGCAACACCTGCTAACTCGTTATCAATTGAAAATTCGATAAACACTGTGTCACACCAAAAACTGCTAAGAAAATTAATATAATCTTCAGGGCTGGACTCTGCCATATTGCCCCCCGTATGGCGCGTTTGTTGATAACGTAAATACAGATCGTAATGGGCTTGTTCAAAAACAGCAGGTTTAATGACGGCTTTAGTATGGCTATTTTTACGCCAACAACGCTGTTGGCTACGGTCAGGTTTAAATTGCTGCACGGCTATTCTGGCAGGAATACACGCTGTGCAGTGTGGGCAATGTGGCACATACACATCATCACCACTACGGCGAAAACCTTGTTCAATGAGCTGGGCATAAATTGATGTGCTTAGTGGATAGTCGGGATGAACAAATACCGATTGACTTTGTTGGGTATCAAGATAACTGCAAGGATGGGCTTGTGTTAAAACCAACGGAATGGAAATCATAAATCCTGCCATGCGTGTGGACTAGCGGGTAGTTCACAATATTGGTTAAGTAGTTTGGTAAATACACGACGGTCTATTTCTTCAGCCCCCAAGCTCTCTAAATGGTTGGTGTGTACCTGACAATCAATGAGTTGATAATCCCATTTTTTCAGTTGATCAACTAAACTCGCAAAGGCGACTTTAGACGCATCGGTTTTAGTGTGAAACATCGACTCACCAAAAAACACCTGCCCTAATGCCACACCATACAAACCGCCGACTAATTCATCGTTAAACCAGACTTCCACCGAATGCGCGTAGCCTTGGTGATGTAAATTAATATAGGCTTGGTTAATATCAGGGCTTATCCATGTTCCCTCGCTGTCTTTTCGAGGTTTAGCACAGGCGGCGATAACATCGCTAAAAGCTTTATCAAAAGTGACAGTAAAGACATTTTTACGCAATGTTTTACCAAGACTACGCGATACGATGAGTTTATCGGGAAACAACACTAAACGCGGGTCAGGCGACCACCATAAAATAGGTTCATCGGTATTGTACCAAGGGAAAATACCGCGCCGATAAGCATTGAGCAGCCGCTTGGTTGATAAACACCCTCCGACCGCTAATAAGCCGTTGGGTTCACGCAAGGCTTGATAGAGCGGCGGAAATGCTTGTTCTGGATGGTCAGGATCGAGCAGAGTCAGTCGCATCGTTTTTCTCGTTCCGACTCAATGCGTATCCTACACTAATTCATCAAGAAATTTTTCTACATCCAATGCTGCCATACAACCAGCACCAGCGGAAGTAATAGCTTGCTTATAAACCGAATCCATCACGTCACCAGCGGCAAACACACCCGCCACACTGGTAGCAGTCGCATTGCCATGAATACCGCTGTTCACTTTAATATAGCCATGATCCATATCCAACTGACCTTCAAAAATGGCTGTGTTAGGCGTATGACCAATGGCAATAAACACGCCGTGAACATCAATGTCTTTCGTTGAACCATTCAACGTGTTTTTAATACGGATACCTGTCACACCCATGTCATCACCTAGCACTTCATCTAGTTGCGCATTCCATTCAATGTCCACGTTCCCCGTTTTAGATTTTTCAATCAGTTTGTCAGACAGAATTTTCTCAGAACGGAATTTGTCACGTCTATGCACAACCGTGACTTTGGAGGCGATATTGGCTAAATACAAGGCTTCTTCAACCGCTGTATTACCGCCACCAATTACTGCAACAGCTTTATTACGGTAGAAAAAACCATCACAAGTCGCACACGCAGATACGCCTTTACCTTTAAAGGCTTCTTCTGAATCCATTCCTAAATAACGTGCCGATGCACCTGTGGCAATAATCAAAGCGTCACAAGTATAAGTACCTGAATCGCCTGTTAAGGTGAAAGGGCGATTAGATAAATCGGTGGTATGGATATGGTCGAAAATAATTTCAGTATTAAAACGCTCAGCGTGTAAGCGCATACGTTCCATTAAATCGGGACCTTGTAAGCCTTCGACATCACCTGGCCAGTTGTCAACTTCAGTGGTGGTGGTCAATTGTCCGCCTTGCTGCATTCCTGTAATCATGACAGGATTAAGATTTGCCCGCGCCGCATAAACGGCGGCGGTATAACCCGCAGGGCCAGAACCTAAAATTAATAAACGGCAGTGTTTGGTATTACTCATTAGGGAAATCCTCTGTAGTTTAGGTGTGCATCGTTCCAATCAAACCGCCGAGGGTTTAAAAACCTCGGCGGTTTGTCAATCGTAAAATGCGTGGATTATGGCGGTAAACCTGCATTAGGTAAACGTTATTTTTCCGCTAAACGTTGTTGCCATGCGGCTATTCTGGGCATTAATTCAGTTAAATCAACCGTAGTCAATTGACGGTTTTGTAATAATCGCCGACCTGCTACCCAAACATCGGTGACTTGCCGACGACTTGCCGCATAAACGATTTGTGAGACTGGGCAGTATAAGGGTTGAGTTTCGAGTGTACTCAGATCAATGGCAATCACATCGGCGGCTTTGCCGATGCGCAATGAGCCAATCTCATCGGCTAAACCTAAGGCTTTCGCGCCGTTAATGGTTGCCATGCGTAATGCGGTCATCGCAGACACCGCGCTGGCATCATTGGCGACGGCTTTGCCCAATAATGCGGCAGTACGCATTTCGCCGAACATATCTAAATCGTTATTACTCGCTGCTCCGTCTGTGCCTAAGGCGACATTTATCCCCGCATCCAAACATTTAGCAACAGGACAAAAGCCACTTGCCAGTTTTAAATTGGATTCAGGGCAATGCACAATGTGTGCGCCTGCCTTGGCCAATAACGTGATTTCTGCATCGGTTAATTGTGTGGCATGAACAGCGACTAACGATTTATTCACTAAACCCAATTCTTGCAAACGTTGTAAGGGGCGTTTGCCTGTTTGTTCCATTGCTTGTTCAATTTCATGTTGGGTTTCATGGACATGAATATGTACAGGGCAGTGCAGTTCTTTCGCATAGCTGGCAATTTTTTGTAATGGTGCATCTGATACTGTGTAAGGCGCGTGCGGTGCAAATGCGGTGCTACATAAACTTGAATCACGCAGTTGTTCAGTTAGTATTAAGCCTTTTTGTAGATACTCATCGCTGTCTTTTGCCCAGACGCTTGGAAAGTCAATGACAATCAAGCCTACGGTGGCGCGTATGCCTGCTTGTTCGGCTTGCTGAGCTGTGATGTCGGGGAAAAAATACATATCGTTAAAGCAGGTTGTACCGCCGCGTAGCATTTCCGCGATGGCTAAATCAGTACCATCTTTAACAAATTCTTCACTCATCCATTGTTGCTCTAATGGCCAGATATGATGTTGTAACCAGTCCATTAACGGTAAATCATCGGCAATACCGCGCATTAAACTCATGGCGGCGTGCGTGTGACTATTGATAAGACCAGGTAATAAAACGTGATTTTCTAAGGTCTCGACCGTAGTGCCTTTATAACGTTGTTTTGCCAATCTGGTGGGCAGTAAATCAATAATCCTGCCGTCATGAATGACTAGCGTATGGTCTTTGACTGTATCGAATGGCGGTTCTACGGGTATAATCCAGCCAGCATGTATGAGTATATCAACTATCATGGTGAGTTCCTGTGGTTAGTTGCGATGATTATAACTTTTTAGTATTGGGTTTAAATGAAAATGACAAGACAACAGAAAGAAACAGTACAAGCTTTGCAATGGACGGGTGACGCGCTGAAAGTATTGGATCAGCGACGCTTGCCTGAACACATTATTTATGACGATTGCAAAGATGCCAACGATGTCGCTAAAGCGATTACCAGTATGCGTGTACGCGGTGCGCCTGCGATTGGTATTGCCGCCGCTTATGGCGTGGTGTTATCGGTACGCAAACATTATGCCCAGTCTAATCATTGGCGACAAAAAGTGGTTGCCGATATTGATTTATTGGCAAAATCCAGACCGACAGCAGTGAATTTATTTTGGGCGTTGGATCAAATGAAGGCGACGTTAAGCCAACAATCGACCAATCCATTAGCGGCAATTTTAGCGTGTGCGGAACGCATTCATGCCGAAGATGTTGCTGCCAATCATAAAATGGGCGAATTGGGTGCTGATTTGTTGATGGGGGCTAAAGGCGTACTTACACATTGTAATACTGGCGCGTTAGCGACAGGCGGTTATGGTACTGCACTAGGCGTGATTCGTAGTGCGCATCGCCGACAAGCTCTAAATGTCTATGCAGGCGAAACTCGTCCTTGGTTACAAGGTGCAAGACTCACCGCGTGGGAATTATCACAAGAACATATACCCGTTACGTTAATTGCTGACTCAGCTGCCGCGTGGCTGATGAAAACAGGCGCGATTGACTGGGTCATCGTCGGAGCTGACCGTATTACTGCTAATGGTGACGTTGCTAATAAGATTGGTACTTATGGCTTGGCGGTATTGGCTCAGCAACACGGTGTTAAATTTATGGTTGTCGCACCAACTACAACCATAGATTGGGGCATTAACCAAGGAGATCAAATCAAAATTGAAGAGCGTGATGCCAAAGAATTGTTACCCGATTGCTATCTTGAAGAAGAATCTATCGTTAGCGCGTGGAATCCTGTCTTTGATGTTACGCCCGTAGAGCTGATTAGTGCGATAGTTACAGAACGCGGCGTTGTGTTAAATCCAGCGACTGGTCAAGGGGTAAGGGGGTTAAAATGATACTGATTAAAAAAGCCAATAATCCGCTGATTGCGGTTGGTTTTTTGATTAAAGGTCTTAAGTTAGTGACGCACCCCACATTGCGCTCTTTTATTATCATTCCAATACTCATCAATATCGTGCTGTATAGCGTGGTATTAGCATTGGGTTATTATTATGTCGATGAGTTGATTACACAGGCGATTCCAAACTGGTTACATTGGTTAAGTTGGATACTATGGCCGTTGTTTTTTATCAGCTTTTTTGTGCTGAGTTTTTTCAGTTTTACGGTACTCGCCAATCTGATTGCCTCACCTTTTTATGGGCTACTCGCAGCTAGAACGCAAGCTATTATCAGCGGTGAAGCCCAAGTCGTTGAACAGCCAGTCTCTCAAGTGCTGATTGCCGAATCAAAACGACTGTTATACATCATCACGCGTATATTACCGTTGCTGGTCTTATTCTTTATTCCCGTGATTAATGTACTGGCTTCGTTTATGTTAGCGGTATTTGGCGCGTGGTGTTTAGCAATGGAATACATGGCATACCCCTTAGAAAATGAAGGTTTGCTATTCGCTGAACAAAAAGAACTCCTGAAAAGTACCCGCTTAGGCGTGTTAAGTTTTGGTGGTATCACCATGCTAGGTTTAACACTACCTGTGTTAAATATCATCATAGCCCCAGCTGCTGTCATTGGCGCAACGCTTTATCTTCATGAGATGCGTGAAAAATTGCCAGAAGTGCAAGAAATCAATGCCGAAGCTGCACAATAATGACAGTAAGATAAATGGTAGTGCTAAAGACTGAGTGATACCGTTCATCCTGAGCTTGTCGAAGGATGTTGATGTGGTTCGACAAGCTCACCACGAACGGCTTAATCTATTACTCATGCTTTGGGACTACCATATAAATAAATTTTCCACGAAAAACACAAAAAGCACGAAAATTATAATCTATTAAATTCAGTAGGTTATGTTTGGCGGACTGTTCGTGGCTTTCGTGCTTTTCGTGGAAATGATGTGTTAGCAAATTTTTCACAGTGTTGATAACAAGAGTCCAAAAACGTATTTTTGGACTCTGTTTATTGCAGGTTATTTGCTAAATAACGAATACAGTGACTTATTTTTAAGTCCTAGTGCGGCTTCGTGTAGGGCTTCGGAGAGGGTAGGGTGAGCGTGTATAGTGCGAGCTAGGTCTTCACTACTGGCGGAAAATTCCATTGCCAATACCGCTTCGGCAATCAGTTCAGAGGCGTGTGAGCCAATGATGTGGACACCGAGTAATGCGTCAGTATCAGCATGGGCAATCATTTTAACTAGCCCTGCGGTTTTACCTGTCGCTTGAGCGCGAGCATTGGTGTTAAGCGGAAAACTACTGACTTTGATGGATTCGCCCATTGCGCGTAACGCTTGTTCAGTATGACCGACCCATGCAATTTCAGGATCAGTATAAATAACGCTGGGCAACACATCGTAATCAATCGGGTTGTGTATGCCTGCAATTTGTTCGGCGACAAATACACCTTCTTCTATGCCTTTATGCGCCAGCATTGGTCCTAATAAGGATAAATCACCGATGGCATAAACACCAGGTAGATTGGTTCGGCAGTTTTCATTAACATGTACATAGCCATTTTCATCCAGTAATAATTCTGCATTGGGATCAGCCAAGTTTTCAGTGTTTGGGGTTCGACCTGAGGCAACAATGAGTTTATCAACGCGCAGGGTGTGTGTGCCGTCTCTATCTTGATAGTCGATGGTGACTTTTTTATGATCTTTCTTAGCTGAGGTGACTCGCGCACCCATGCGTAAATCCAGTCCTTGGGACGTGTAAATTTGATAGGCTTCGCTGGCTAGTTGTTCATCCAATAGCGATAAGAATTTTTCTTGGGCATCCAATAAAATAACCTCTGCACCTAACCGACTCCAGATACTGGCTAATTCAAGACCAACCACGCCCGCGCCAATAATGGCTAATTTTTTAGGAACACAGGTCAAGTTTAATGCGGTAACTGAATCAATAATAAATTCGTTGTCCACAGGGGCGCAGGCTAATTTAACAGGCGTAGAACTGGTCGCCAGAATAATATGGTCAGCGTTAAGTATGACGGGTGGGCGTTCTGAATCACCGACGGGGCTGGCTTCAACTTGTCGGTTGTTGAGTAGCTTACCTCTGGCAGGGTAGCGGTCAATATGGTGATAAGCAAAGGCTTCGGCAATATTGAGTCTGAGATTTTGAATAATATCGTCTTTGCGTTTAATCATTTGCGCGACATCCAGCGTGATGGTTTGCGCGGATATGCCGTGATTTTTTAGGTCATGATTAAGTGAATGGTAAATTTTGGCAGATTCCAATAAGGCTAACGATGCAAGGCAACCTGCGTTAAGAAAAAACCCGCCCAAACCGCTTTGACCATTTTTATCCAGCCAATTATCAATACAAGCAGTCTTTAAGCCAAGTTGCGCACAACGCAGAGCAGCGGTATAACCCGCAGGTCCTGCACCGATAACGATAACGTCATAATGTGTTGGTGAGAGTGTCATAGTCTTAAATATTCAGCAGTAGGTGAGCGGGAGATTCTAGGCATTCTTTGATGGTGACTAGAAACTGTACGGCTTCGCGACCATCAACCAAACGATGATCATAAGACAAAGCAAGATACATAATGGGACGAATAACAATTTGACCATTTTCAACCACCGCACGTTCCTTGATAGCGTGCATTCCTAAAATGGCGCATTGTGGCGGATTGAGTATCGGTGTAGAGAGCATTGAGCCAAACACGCCACCGTTGGTAATGGTAAACGTACCGCCTTTTAAATCATCATAGGTTAACGTGTTGTCACGGGCTTTGGCACCGTATTCAGCAATGCTTTTTTCGATACCTGCAAAATCCAGTTGATCGGCATCACGCAACACGGGAACAATTAAGCCACGCGGCGTGCTAACGGCTATGCCTAAGTCGTAGTAACCATGATAAATAATGTCGGTTTCATCAATGGAAGCGTTGACCGCAGGGAATTTTTTTAACGCTTCAATGGAGGCTTTAACAAAAAATGACATGAAGCCTAGTTTAATTTCATGTTTTTGTTCAAAGCGGTTTTTGTATTGATTACGTAGGTCTATCACCGCCTGCATATTCACTTCATTGAACGTGGTGAGCATGGCGGCATTTTGTTGGGCTTGTAATAAGCGTTCAGCAATTTTTGCGCGTAAGCGCGTCATGGGAACGCGTTGTTCAGGACGTAAATTTGATGGTGTGGGCATCGAAAGAGTGCTTTTAACGGTCTCTACAACAGGTGTTGATGTTGGTACAGGTGTGATAGGCGCGGCTTTTTCGGATGTTTGTTTGCTAAGATGGTCAATCACATCTATTTTTGTGAGTCTGCCACTTTTGCCTGTGCCTGTTATTTCCGCAGGATTAAGGGCATTTTCATTCACCAAGCGGCGTACTGAAGGACTGAGAGGAATGTCGGCTTCTTTATGTTCAACTGCTGTTTTCGCGTCGATGCTAGGTGCGGACACTTGTTCACTTTGCTCTTCTATAACTGCCAATAATTCGCCACTGGTCACTACCGCGCCACTGTCTTTGATAATTTGGCGTAATACACCCGCTTGTGGTGCTGTCACTTCGAGGGTAACTTTATCGGTTTCCAGATCAACGAGGCTTTCATTTTTGCTCACTGTGTCGCCAGCCTGTTTGTGCCAAGTAATCAGTGTTGCATCCGCAACGGATTCGGGTAAAGCGGGTACTAAGACTTCAATGCTCATGTTATTTTCCTGAAAGGTTGCCGTAGAGTGCGTCGTGAACGACGGCTTTTTGTTGTTCGATATGGACGTGAAACTTACCGACCGCAGGCGCGGCAGAGGCTTCGCGTCCCGCGTAAGTGACACTGATGCGCGGGTCTAAGCTATCAATGAAATGGTGATTGGAATGATACCAAGCACCCTGATTTTTAGGTTCTTCCTGACACCAAACAAATTCTTTTAAATGGCTGTAGCGAGCAATTTCTGCTTTAAATAATTCGCTAGGGAAGGGGTATAGTTGTTCAATTCGCGCAATGGCAACGTGTTTGAGGCTGTCATCTTCACGCCGTGCTTCTAGTAAATCGTAATACACTTTACCTGCACAAAATATCAGTCGTGTGACTTTTTTAGGGTTGATGTCGTCTTGCTCACCGATAACTGGTTGAAAATGTCCTGTTGTTAGGTCTTCTAGTGTGGATATTGCCAATTTATGGCGTAATAAACTTTTGGGACTCATGATTATCAACGGTTTTCGATACGGACGTAGCATTTGTCGGCGCAATAAGTGAAAAATTTGTGCGGGTGTGGTTGGATTACACACTTGCATATTGTGTTCTGCACAGAGCTGTAGATAGCGTTCTAATCGTGCGGAGGAATGTTCAGGACCTTGCCCTTCAAAACCGTGTGGCAACAGCATGACTAAACCGCATAAGCGTCCCCATTTGGTTTCGCCAGAGCTTATAAATTGGTCGATAACAACTTGTGCGCCATTGGCAAAATCGCCAAATTGTGCTTCCCAAATCACTAAGGTGTGAGGCGTGGTGGTACTGTAACCGTATTCAAAACCTAATACCCCTGCTTCAGATAACAGTGAATCATAAATTTGTACATCACCTTGTTGTTTCGCTAGGTGTTTAATCGGCACATAGGTTTTATTATTAGCCTGATTATGCAACACGGCATGACGATGAACAAATGTACCGCGTCCTACGTCTTGTCCTGTTAAGCGAATATTGTATTTTTCAACGGCTAAACTGGCATAGGCTAAGTTTTCCGCAAATCCCCAGTCCATAGGCATTGCGCCTGCTGCCATTTTACGGCGGTTTTCCATAACTTTAGCTACGCGCGGATGTAATTCAAAGCCGACAGGTAATTGCTGCATCCTTTCATTGCAAAAACGTAGTTGCTCCATGGTAATTGCGGTCTCACAAGGCGTGTCCCAGCTTTGGTTGAGAAATTCATTCCATTGGGTCGTGTACAGATAATGATCCCCTGTTAATACGGGTCGGGATACCACTTGCCCAGTTTCTAATAAATTTTGGTAATCCTGTTCCATTGTTGTTGATTGTTCTAGCGTAACAATGCCTTCGCTAATCAATTTTTCCGCGTAAAGTTTGCGTGTGGTTTTGTGACTACGAATTTTTTTGTACATCAAAGGTTGAGTGGTCGCAGGTTCATCCGCTTCGTTATGCCCTAAGCGACGATAACAAATAATGTCGATAACCACGTCTTTTTTAAACATCATGCGATATTCAAGAGCCAGTCGCGTGACAAATAACACCGCTTCAGGATCATCGCCATTGACATGAAACACGGGGGCATGAATCATACTGGCAATATCTGTACAATACAGTGTGGAACGGGCATCTTGCGGGTTGCTAGTCGTAAAGCCAATTTGATTATTAATGACGATATGCACGGTGCCGCCTGTGCTAAAAGCGCGGGTTTGTGACATGTTCAGGGTTTCCATGACGATGCCCTGACCTGATAACGCCGCATCACCATGAATTAATATAGGAATCACAATGGCTTTACCATCTGTGCCTGTACGGTCTTGGCGAGCCTTAACTGAACCCTCTACGACGGGATTGATAATTTCTAAATGCGAAGGATTAAATGCCAGTGTTAAATGTACAGCACCACCTTCCGAGCCAACATCAGATGAAAACCCCATGTGATATTTAACATCGCCTGATTTCACACCAGGTGAGGGTTTAGATTTACCAGCAAATTCATCAAATAAACTGGCAGGACTTTTGCCTAAAATATTGACCAGTACGTTTAAACGCCCGCGATGTGCCATGCCAATGACAACTTCTTTAACGCCTTTAGCTCCCGCACATTGAATAAGCTCATCCAGCGCAGGAATTAACGCTTCTCCGCCTTCTAAAGAGAAACGTTTTTGCCCAACAAATTTGTTTTGTAAATGGGTTTCTATACCTTCTGCGGCGGTTAGTAATTTGAGTGTCCAGACTTTTTTTTCAGGTTCGGTGATTAAATTAGTTTTAGAGCTTTCTAAGCGGGTAATTAACCAGCGGCGAATTTGGGTATCAACAATGTGCATATACTCATAGCCGATACTGCCGCAATAGATTTCCTTTAAGCTTGTAATAATGTCGCGTAACGGCAATCGCTCAATACCATATAACGCCCCTGTATCGAACAAGGTATCCATATCAGGTTCTGCAAGCCCGTAATAACTAGGGTCAAGGTCAGCAGGAGTCGAAGTGGTCGTGGTTCCTAAAGGATTATTGTTGGCGATTTGATGTCCACGCACACGGTAATGATTAATCAATCTGGCAACGGCGGATTGTTTTTGTACGCTTTCTTGAGTAAAGCCTTGTAATTGCGCTAATCTACCTTGTGATTTTACTGCAAGCTGAGCAAACCGTTCGACGACGGGACTATGTGGGGTTTCATAAGTACACCCTTGATGAATAGTGTTGAAGTGTTCTTGCCAGCTAGGTTCAACTGACTCAGGGTCTTCTAAAAAACGCTCGTACAAGTTCTCAATGAAGCTGGCATTACTGCCATAAAGAGAAGACGAATCTTGAAAAAGTTTAATCAATTTACTCATTAGTATATAGTCATCCAACTTGTGCTGAGAGATTTTCTCTTTATGGTAAGTCGGAAGTTGTTTATTGCCAAGCAGTAAGTGCCTCTTAATAAACACAATGAATAAAAGCCACGATAACTTCACTGAACAACTCCCAGCGGAGTCGGTAACAATTATCTATCAAGCGAAACACTTTTACCTAGCCAAGATCAGGGAACCAAACCAGCAATCCGCCATCAGGAATCGATAATTTCTGCACCTAGCACCATGTGCC
>DFWO01000108.1 GCA_002380945.1 Methylococcaceae bacterium UBA4132
ACTTAGCTTACGAATGTCGGCAGGGCTTTGAATTTGGTCAAGTAGATGTGTGGTCATATTAGTAGAGGGGTTCACGATAGAACATTAGGATAATGCCAATCTGAAACAGAGCAGCAACAGAAATAAAACCAGCGATGCTTTTACCTGGTTTATCGAGCTTTAATTCTAGCCAGCGACCGCAAGCCAGAACCAGTGAAAAAACGCCCATGGTGGTGTGACCAACTTGAATTAAAAACGCGCTTTTCGGTTGAAAGCCAACATGAGAATGAGTCAGTAACATTAAACCGCCAAACGCTGCTAATACTGGAAATACCAAGGATAATTTTTCATGCGATGTCTTGCTAACACGAGCGGTCAGTTCAATAACACCCAATACAAATACCAGTAACGTGGCAATACGGTGTTGTAATACTTCGCCGTTGTTAAAGGTACTTTCCCAAAAGCCGATAGGTCCTAAGGGCCACGTTTCTGCATCACTGCGGAAAAATAAGAAAATCCCTAAGCAGAAAAAGCCGACGGGCCAGTATTTGCTCAAGCCCAGATATTTATTGGTTTCAGCGAGTTTCATATACGACAACATGGCAAAAAAGCTCATGGTGGTCAGAAAAATGCCAGCGATATTGTGATTGTAGTTTGACCATTCGGTTGCTGCTATTGAAGGAATTTGGTCAATAATAGCGACACGTCCCGCTTCACCTGCGATTAACGCGCTATGAGTCGGTGAGCTGGTCTGCGGAATTTGTGGATGAAAGGTATTTAATACTTCCAGCCAACCAGCGGTTAAATGCGGAATATCAATAGCAGGCGGTTGTGAAGCCAAACTCGCAGCGGTAAACAGTAAAGTGATCAGTACGAACGTTTCTGCTTCGATGTAATAAGGCACACGGTTGTTTAAGGCGAATGCGTTACCTGATAGTTTATAGTCGATAACAGCCGATTTATTTAGATAAGCAAAACCTAGTGCTAGTCCCATTAAAACGATTTTGACCAGCAATAAATTACCGTAGCCTGTCCCGACCAGCCCGTTCCAAGTATCGATGTATTGTAGGGTCATTAATACCCCTGAAAATAAAATCGCTACCACAGAAATAATGCCAAAACGAGAAAAACGCCCTAGTAATAACGACCAGTTATCAGCGGCGACGCGTTGTTTTTCAGTCAATAGCCATAAACTCACCAATTGAAAAACGCCACCTATCCAAGCCGCCGCTGCCAATTGATGCAATACGGTGAAAGTCATTAAAAAGTATTGATTTTCAAAGCGACCTGCGCCATGTACTAACCACGCGCCTGAAATAATCATCGGCAAAGCAACCATGCCTGCCGTAAACCAATGTTGTTTGGAGTAAGGATGCTGACGCAAAACTAAGTAAACATAAGCCGACAAGACTAAAGCAAGCACAGTGCGAATAATGCCACCAATAAATTGCGTGGTATCGGCAAATTCAGGGAAGGGTGAGCGATTCAATACCGAAGACATCAATATGATTTTTAAAATAATTTTAAAAATCTGTGCCGCTGCCAATAAAAAGCCGCCTTTGTAAAATAACGCGATAGTTTTGTCCAATAATACGGCGTTAAACTTATCCTGCTCTAACCACGGACGCAATAAAAACAAGCCCCAAAATAAGCTACCAATTGCTAACGCATAGCAAATCAGATCAAAGCCGCCAATCAGAGAGTCAAGAAAATCTGCAATACCTGCCATGATAAAAACCTAGGGTGTAACGGTAAAATGAATCAAGTCTTCAGTTAAATGCCCATCAGCGGCAAACACTTTCAAACGAATCGCATAATCACCAATGGCTAAAGGTGGCACAGTAATAATGATTTGCCCTTGTTTATCGCCATTCACAGCCGATAACAATTGATGTTTATCGCCTTTGCTGACTAAAAATAATTGTGATAAACCTAGCTCAACTTTAGAGTTAAACGACAATTCGACTTTACTTTCTTGGTTCGCATGAATCGGCGTGACTTTTAATGAATAATCGGTGACTACTGCGTGTGCGAATACAACAGGCGTTTGCGATAACGACAAAAGCAATAAGCTGAATAAAATGAATTTTTTCATGAACGTGACTCCGTTATTTTTTCAGGGCATGACCTGCCAAATTTTTACCTAAATCCCAAATCGCGCCTGAGATTTTATGCGTATCGGCAATGGTTTTATCAAAAGCGGTGACAATATGATTGCGGTCTTTTTGGGTTAAATTCAACGGTGGCAAGAGTTTAACCACGTTCATCCCATGTCCTGCGACTTGCGTCAAAATATGGTGTTCTTTAAATAATGGGATAGTAATCATTTGACAGAACAAGCCTTTATTCGCCGCTTCTATCATCGTCCAACCTGCTCTGAGGGTTAAACTTTTTGGGGCGTGAAATTCGATGGCTATCATCATGCCTTTGCCACGCGCTTCTTTTAGAAATTCATATTGAGGGGCTAAAGCATTGATGCTGTTAATGATGTCCGTACCAACCGTTAGGCTGTTTTCCACCAGCTTTTCTTGTTCCATAACGTGCAGTGTTGCAAGTCCTGCCGCCATAGCCATATTATTTTTGGCAAATGTAGAACCATGTACCACTGCTCTATCCATGCGGTTATACACGGTATCCATGATTTTATGCGTCATAGCGACTGCACCGACGGGTACAAATCCACCCGATAACGCTTTAGCCATACAAATCATGTCTGGTTGTACACCCCAATGTTCACACGCCCAGAATTTACCCGTCCGTCCTAAGCCCGTTTGCACTTCATCGGCAACAAACAGCGTGCCGTATTTTTTACATAAACGTTCCACTTCGGGCAGATAATTGTCGTCTGGCACATTCACGCCTTTACCTTGAACAGGTTCGACAATAAAAGCAGCAACGTCTTTACCACTCAACGCACGTTCTAAGGCTTCAATATCGTTAAACGGCACAGCACTGCAATTCGGTAATAATGAACCAAAGCCTTCACGGAAAATATTTTCACCATTCAATGACAATGAACCCATTGTTAATCCATGATAACCGTGTTCGCAGTAAACAATTTTGTCGCGTTTCGTGGTGTATCTGGCAAATTTAATCGCCGCTTCGACAGCTTCCGTGCCTGAGTTGCAGAAAAATATTTTATCGAGATTATCAGGTGTGGTTTTCAGGATTTCCCGTCCTAATAAACCGCTGAGTATTGATACATCCAACTGCACTAAATTCGGCATTTCCAGTGTCAGCGTTTCTTTTAATGCGTCAATCACAGTGGGATGATTGCGTCCAATGGCAAACACACCAAAACCACTGAGCAAATCTAAATATTCTGTGCCGTCTTGGTCATATAAATACTGCCCAACAGCACGTTTATAGTGGCGGTCATAACCAATGGTTTTTAACACGCGCACCATTTGATTATTCAAATACTGTTCGTACAGATCAAATTTATCGGTTGCGTGTTGAGCAAGAAGTTCGGTGATGCTAAAAGTCATAAGTCAAGTTCAAAATAAAAATCAAAAAATTGAAAGTAGTTACGGTCTTAAACTCGTTTGCCGCTAAAAGCTGGCAACACAATTAATGAACAAATCACGGTAAAAAATAAGCCAATGGATAATAATAAACCCATGCTCGCCATACCTTGATGTGAAGTAAAAGACAAACTGGAAAAACTGCACAAGGTGGTAATCGAACTGAAAATAATGCCGCGAGTGGTGCTACTGTGTAGTAGGTTTTCATCTTCATGCACATTAAAATGCAGGCGGTGCATAATTAAAATACTGCTGTCGATACCCATGCCTAACAATAAGGGTAGAGCAATAACGTTAGCAAAGTTAAATGGATTATTAAGTAATACATTAGTTGCTCCCGTTAACAACGCCGCTAATAATAAAGGTCCTATCACCAATAGCATGTGCTTAAAGTTGCGATAAGTTGCCCATAGTATCAGAGTAATCACAGTGAAGGCACTGGCAAACGCCTGTACAAAAGCTTTCACTACCGCTTCACCGCCTGCTAGGTTGGTAATAGGAAATCCTGCAACTGCATCATTAACACTTTGGGCTTGTTGGACAAATTCTTTTAGATTATCAGGATTGTTTAGGTCTTTTTCAGGGGTAATCAGGATGCGATACAGCCCGTTAGCACTGAGCCAATGCGATTTAATGTCAGCAGGAATGTCGTCTAAAGTAAATTCGCCAGCGGTTAAACTGGTACGCAAGCGTTCCATCGTATAAGGCAATAAACCAAGAATATTTTTTTCTAATAAACTATAGGTTGCGGCGGCATTAGCTGAGCTATCAGCTTGTTTTAAAAAGGCTTCAACTTGTTGTTGCAAAGTTTGCAAACTGGCAAGTGGTGCGTTAGGCGAGTTTTCCGCGATAGCTTTTTTCAGTGTCTCGTTGAATTTAGTTAATGCCGCTTTTTGATCATTCTCTTTTAACACGGTATTAAAATTTTTTAACTGATTACCCAACATCAAATTTAAATCATCTAGCACTACCAGTTTATCTGCTTGGTTCTCAGCGACAAAACTCGATAAGCTAATGGTATCGTGTACCGAAGGCAATTGGCGCATCTTTTTAGCCAGTGCGTTGGCTTCATCCAGCGAGTTGGCTAATGCGGTAATGGCAAAAGGCGAATCATTTTTAGATTTTAATAAATCGTTGAAGGTTGAAACAGATTCGCTATGCGGATCGCGTAAATTAATTGGATTAGAATCAAACGTTAATTCAGTCAGAACCCAAATAGAACCAATTGCCAGTAGCACAGACACAATGCGTATTGTATTAGCATAATGAAATGGAAAAGTGACTATCCATTGTGGTGCAAATGCCGATTTAATCGGTTTTGGATTGTTGACGGGCATGACGCAAAACAAAGCGGGTAGAATAGTCAAGGAAATAACCAAACCGATAAAAATACCGCCGCCTGAAATAATACCTAATTCAGAAACACCCGAATAATCAGTAGGAATAAACGCTAAAAAGCCCAGCGCAGTCGTTAATGCACATAAAAATAATGATGAACCTACGCCACTCATACTGTGATGAATAGCGTCATGATTAGAATAACCGCGTACACGCCGCTCTCGATAATATAAGCAAAGATGTACCGCATAATCAACACCTAGCCCAATGTATAAACTAGCAAAGGCAATTGAAATAACGTTCAAGTGTCCAACGCTAATCCCAGCAAAACCTGCGGTAAAAATCAAACCCACGGTCAGTACAATGTAGGTGATGGTTAATAATTTCAAAGAGCGCAAACCAACCCATTGCACCACAAACACCAAAATCAGCGACAGTACACCCGCTAATTGCGCCCCTGTACTGACGCTTTCTAATTCTTCATGTTCTAAAGCAGGTTCGCCTGTAATGCGTATCCGTACCGATGGATAGTCTTGCATAACCGATTTGGCTGCTGTATGTGCTGCATTTTGCGCTAGCTCGGCAGGCAGCATTTCATCAAACTTCAGTTTAGGCTTGGCAATAACCACCATTTGTTTCGCTTCAGCATTCAGTTTATTGTCGGCTAACAACGATTGCCATGATAACGCGTGTGCTTGTCCGTTTAGGGAGGGCGTTAAGTTGTCACCAATGGCGGTCAGTAATGGATTTAAATCCATAGGGAGATGTTGGTCGTGCTGTTCGAGCGCGAGGGTGATAATTTCCAATAAACCTGTCAGCGAATAATTTTGTGCTAAATGTCCAATGAACGGCTGAGCATCAGTGAGTTTTTTAGCTAAATCTTCAAGATCAGCTTGATCTAAATACAGTAAAGCGTATCGACGAAAAAATTCATTGTCTTCAGGAATGTACGCCGAATCAAAGTATTGTTTTTCTTGGCTCAATAATTCCGTCAACTTGAATGCCGCTTGAGACGTTTGCTCAGGCGTATCTGATTCTACAACTAAGAGAGTGGCAGCGGCATCTTGTGGAAATGCCTCATCAATACGCCGTTGATTTTTTTGAAAGGGTAAATCAGGCGACAGCATTTCAGCCGTGTTGGTATTAACACTCAGGTTGTTATAAACATAGTAACTTGTTGCAATAGTCAACAATAGCGATACGATGAGTAACGTCCACGGAAAACGAAAAATCTGTTTTTCACACCAGTGTGCGGCACGATTGAAAATAGAAGGTTCGTGGTGCTTTGGATGCTTTTTAGTCATGCAAGATTACAGATTGATGAGATGTTCAAGTTGTTTTGCACACGCTTTTAGCGTGCGTTTCGCCGCGCCAAATTGTTGTCTTAGTGTGATTAATCCCGATAATTCAAAGGGATGTGTGAGCAAAAATCGTAATAACTTACCAATTTCCACATCACCTTGCGCATTTAGGGCGTGGCTCACCGCTTTCGGTAAGTCCATCGTAACGGGGTCTGCAATGGCGCGAATCGCCAAAAAGGGCAGTTTATGTTGTTCCGCAACTTTGGCAATGGCAATGCTTTCCATGTCTAAAGCAACGGCGTTGGTTTGTTGATGCAGTTGTTGTTTAGCGGCACTCGTTGCAACTAGAACTTTACTTTCTAGCAATGTCCCCGTGCGTAACGCAAAATTTGCTTGATTGGCTGATTTTTCTAATGCAGTTTTAACGTGACGATACCAAGTTGCATCAATGTCGAGTGTTGTACCTTCGGCTGTTATTAAGCTATTGGCTAACACTAAGTTACCTGATTGCAAGTTGGTACTTAATGCCGCCGCACAACCCCAGCTAATTAACCGAGTCGCGCCTTGGGCAATTAATAAATTTGCTGCCGCTTCGGCGTTGTTTACGCCCGCACCAGAATACGCTAATAGCAGGGTTTTAGTCAGCGACACACACTGACCCTTAACCAGTTTTTGACTGGTTAAGGTATCGAGTTCTTGAGGTAGAGCAACGACTATCCCTGTAATCACTTTTTATTCAGCTCATTACGATAGCGAGCTAATGCCCACAGTGGGAAAAACTTGTCGTAACCGTGGTATTTCAAATAAAACACTTTAGGAAAACCAGGTGCAGTAAAACATTTGTCGTTCCACACACCATCTGCTTGTTGTGTGCGTAGGATAAAGTCGATCCCCGCTTTCACTTCAGGGCTACGCGCTTCACCCGCTGCCATCAAACCTAATACTGCCCATGCAGTTTGAAATGCAGTGCTGAATTTATATTTGCCGCTGTAATCAGTATCGTGATAGCTGTAATTATCTTCACCCCAACCGCCATCGGCACGTTGTACGCTTTTTAGCCATGCCGCCGCTTTGGTGTACATTGGATCAGTTTTCGGCAAGCTGGTTTGCTCTAAGCCGAGTAATGATGACCAAGTGCCATAGATATAGTTAGTTCCCCAGCGTCCAAACCATGAGCCATCGGCTTCTTGTTCGTTACGAATGTACTCAATTGTGCGCTCTAAGGCGGGTAAATATTCATCGTGATCTTGGGCAACTCGTGCCATTAACATAGCACAACGCGCACTGACATCAGAAGTCGGTGGGTCTAATAAGGCACCGTGATCCGCGAAGGGAATTTCATTTAAATAGTAATAGGTGTTATCGACATCAAATGCACCATAACCACCGTTTTTAGACTGCATTCCAACAATCCAACGGGTAGCGCGGTGTATGGACTCATCCAGCTCAGGCAGATTGGATTCTGCCATTGCAAAGGCAACCACAGCGGTATCATCCACGTCTGGATAATGCGGATTGGCAAATTGAAATGCCCAGCCGCCGCCTGCTAAATCGGGTTTACTGATACGCCAGTCACCTGGTTCATCAGATAACTGCACGCTTTTTAGCCAATCGTAAGCGCGGGTTAAACTCGCATTGTTGCCGATTTTATCGCTTTCTTGTAGGGCTAAAGCGGCTAAACCTGTATCCCAAACAGGCGATAAGCAAGGTTGGCAGTAAGCATCATGTTCGTTGACCACTAACAGTTTATCAATGGCTTTTTTTGCAGTGATGAGCAATGGATCATCTTTAGGCATTCCTAACAGTAGTAATGCTTGGTAAGCCGCTGCCATTGCAGGATAAATGCCTCCTAAACCATCTTCACCGTTTAAGCGTTCGATAATCCAGTCTTTTGCACGTTGCATCGCCAAATCGTGCATTTTTTTAGGAATTAATGGGCGAGTTACATGACCCAGTTTGTCCAATCCCAAAAAGATTTTGTTTAATAATGTTCTTTCAGGGAAATAATGCTTTTCTTCGTCAGGATGGGTAACAAATAATTCCAAAATGCTGACTTTATTGGGATTGACCGCTGTAGCTTTTAACGTGCAGAGTATAAACAACGGTACCATCACAGTTCTTGACCAATAGGATACTTTATCTAAGTGAAACGGAAACCAGCTAGGAAATAACATGATTTCGACAGGAATGTACGGCACACCGCGCCAAGGCAGTTGTTCAAAAATGGCTAACGCAATACGCGTGAACACATTGGCTTTTGCTGCGCCACCTTGACTGAGAATGTAATTTCTTAAGCGCACCATGTGTGGCGCATCTTGTGAATCACCTGCCATTTTTAAGGCGTAATACACTTTAACGCTACAGCTTAAATCAGCAGCACCGCCTGTAAAAAGCGGATAGCTGCCATCTTCAGATTGACGTGAGCGTAAATACACAGCGATTTTTGCTTGCAGAGTTTCGTCGATTTCACCCAAATAGTGCATCAACATGATGTACTCAGAAGGAATTGTGCAGTCCGCTTCTAATTCAAATACCCAATAACCTGCTTCATTTTGTAAGCTTAATAATTTTTCTTGAGCTTTACTAATGGCTTTGTTCAAATCGTAGGCTTTGGAGTGAATTGCAGTCGAGGAGCTTACGGCATCGTGAGACTGTTTGTGTGTATGAGTATCGGTAAACATATCGGCGCGTCCTTAAAGGTCTGGAGTGGCTTTTGAGGAAGTGAGAGTGTAAGTCCAGTTGGGTGTTGTGAGTTCCCGACTGATTAAATTAAAAAGTAAACTCAGTAAAGTATTATTACGTCCGATTAATCGGGTTGCCAAAATAGTGGCTTTAACACTGTTACGCGTGATTTTGACCTGATTGGATTGGTTAAAATCTAAATTTTGTTTGATTTTTTTTAGTGTTAATACCGCCATACCTAATGCCCACAAGCAAAAATTGCGTATGCCTGTTTCATGTGCGGGTAATAGTTGGGTATATCTTAAAGCATTATGTAAATGACCATGCGCAATGCTAATTAAATGCGCTAGACCGATTCTGAAATGTTCATCAGAATGTTCAGGGCTTAAATTTTTCAAATCAAAACCTGTTTCAGTAAAAATATCTTGCGGCAACCAACACACCCCCCGCTCTGCATCATCCCAAATATCTTTCAGAATATTGGTCATTTGCAAGCCTTGCCCAAAAGAAACCGATAACTTCAGTAATTCTTCGCGGTGCTGGGCAATCTCAGGTGAATAATGACAAAACAATTTTGCTAGCATTTCACCGACACAGCCTGCGACGTAATAGCAGTATCTGTCCATATCCGCCATGGTTGCTAAGCCATCATGCAGATTTTGCGCCTGAAAAATCGGCATTCCTTTTGCCATTGTTTCCACACAACTGGCTAAGGCTTCGATTTGTTCAGGGGTAAATTTATGCGTAATAGCAATAACGCGTGGCAATACTTGAATGAGTGTATGTTCAGCGGGGATAGTTTGTTCAGACAACAAAGGCGCGAGTTCTGCGGCAAATGTCTCAGTATGGTTACCCGTTTTGACGATTTCAATAAACTTAGCACAAAAATATTTTTTTTGTGTAGCCGACAGCGATACTTCATCTTCGATAGTATCAACGATACGGCACAACAAATACGCATTAGCTACCACGTTATAAAGTGTGTCAGGTAATTGCGGAATAGTCAGCGCAAAGGTTCTGGATACGCCCTCAAGCAATAAGGCTTGAAATTCATCATCAGAAGCAAAGCTGAGTGATGCTGGATTTTCCAAAGAAAGTTGAGTATTGCTCATGACGTGTGTACTGTTGACCCGAAAGTTTTACGGTAAATATTAAAGGTTTCTGTAGGCAATAATAGACTGTTTGTTGGTGATTTGCAAAACAATGTTGTTTTGTTGGCAATACTTCTAGTCAATTGTAATCGAAAGATGATTATTTGTAATAAAAACAGTGGGTTAATGTTGTGTGTTTTATTTGTGAATGTGTTGTGAAATTGCACACATAAGGTTAGTTTTTCAATAATTTATCGTAATAGCTGGAGTCATTTAGTAAAAGATAGTATTCTAGTCAACAATAGATAAGCGATTGTATTATATGAAGGGCTTGCTGTTATTTTCCAGATTTATCCATTGAAAATGGCTGAGTATTTAATGATCTTGGGGAGTTGAGCAGGGTTGTTGTTTTATTACGACACGCTTAATCGTTTCACATACCAAATGTGGTTTCAGGGTAGTTAAGGTAACTTGAACTGCCAACAGTTTTAATATTTTTGAGGGTTTATTTGTGGGAGTTCCTTTACGTCAACAGTTAACAGTAGGCAGTTATCTGATTAAACAAAAGCTAAAAGGGGTAAAAAAATACCCATTAGTGCTGATGTTAGAGCCTTTGTTTCGGTGCAACTTAGCGTGTGCAGGTTGCGGTAAAATTGATTATCCTGACGACATACTCGATAAACGTTTGTCCTTTGAAGAGTGTATGCAGGCGGTGGATGAATGCGGCGCACCAATGGTGTCTATTCCAGGTGGCGAGCCTTTAATACACAAAGAAATGCCGCAAATTGTCGCAGGTATTATTGCGCGTAAAAAATATGTTTATTTGTGTACTAACGCCTTATTATTGAAGAAACGTATTGATGATTACACGCCATCGCCTTATTTGACGTTTTCTATTCATTTAGATGGTATGCAGGAAAGACACGATACCTCTGTTTGTCAGGAAGGTGTGTTTGACCGCGCTGTTGAAGCGATTAAGCTAGCCTTGGGAAAAGGCTTTAGAGTCAACATTAACTGCACACTCTTTCAAGGCGAAAATGCACAGGAAGTTGCAGATTTTCTTGATTACGCAATGGAATTAGGTGTTGAAGGTGTGACTATCGCACCTGGTTTTAGTTATGAACACGCGCCGCAACAAGATGTATTTATTAAAGGCAAAGATGTTAAAGACTTATTCCGTGGCATTTTTAAAATTGGTAAAAATCGCAACTGGAAATTAAATCACTCCAGCTTGTACCTTGATTTTCTAGCAGGCAATCAGAATTATGAATGTACGCCTTGGGGCAATCCAACGCGTAATGTGTTTGGCTGGCAAAAACCGTGTTACCTGTTAGCAGATGAAGGCAATGCGGCAACTTTTCAAGAATTGCTGGATACTACACCTTGGGATAAATACGGTAACGTTAATAATCCTAAATGTGCAAGTTGTATGGCGCATTGCGGCTACGAAGCCACCGCTGTTGAAGATATGTTAAAACACCCATTGAAAGGTTTACTGACTTCGCTCAGAGGACCAAAAACTGAAGGTGATATGATTACTGAACCTACACCTGCCTATGAAATTGGCACATCAGGCTCTACACTTGCTGGTATTCCTATCAAAGTAGAAAGGTAGTCACAAATACGGAATTTAGTTGTTGTCAGAGACATTTAAAGATGTTTTATCAATACGTTATGTTTTTATGAGGTTTTTTGGTTATGGTTTTAAAAAATGTAAAACTGGTCGCTATTTTTATATGCTTGCTATTAGGCATTAGCAATGGTTTTGCCGCTGACAACAGTACAGCAACGGCAAAGCAAGTCGTGGATAAATTTCAGTCAGAACTGATTGCCGTCATGAAAAACGGTAAGCAATTAGGCTTTAATGGACGCTATGACAAACTGCATGATTCCGTTACCAATAGTCATGACTTAAACAAAATTGCGCGTATTGTTGTTGGCAAAGAGTGGGAAAAATTATCGGAAGAACAACAAAAAAAGCTGGTTGATGTATTTAGCCGCTTGAGTATAGCGTCTTATGCTCATAATTTTAAAGAATATGGTGGCGAAGCATTTACAATTGATTCCGAAGAAGAAACTGCCAGAGGGGGTGTAGTTGTCTATGCTCACTTGAGTATTCCTAATGACAAAGATGTTAAGTTTGAGTATCATCTAAAAGAGACGGATAAGAGCTGGCGAATCATCAATATCGTTGCTAATGGCGTGAGTGATTTGGCATTAAAAAGATCAGAATATACCAGTATTTTGCAACGCGAAGGCTTTGATGCACTCATTGCAAAAATTAACGAAAAAATCGACAATTATGCAAAATTATAGTTTAGGTTTTTTGTAGTCATCCATTCAAAATACAAGTAATAAACTGAATAATTATAAAGGTAGAGAGTAACTATAGGTTTTATGGTAATGAATAGACAACATAGCGGTAATGGTAAAATACTAAACACTTCCTTGGCTGTACTAATCGGTGCATTATCGCTGGGTGGATGTGCAACAACGACAGTTGAGCAGCAAACGGTAGTAAGTAAAGTCGATCCTTATGAAAGCGTTAATAGGGATGTATTTTCTTTTAATGATACTGTTGACGACTACGTTGCCAAACCTATTTCTGATGCTTACAAGTGGGTAACACCACAATTTGCACAAACGGGCATATTCAACTTTTTTAACAATTTAAAAAATGTCAATGTGGTCATCAATGACGTATTGCAAGGTAAATTTGAACAGAGTGCTGAAGATACAGGTCGGCTACTGATCAATAGCACTATCGGGTTAGGTGGGCTAGTTGATGTCGCTAAAGATGTTGGGCTTAAGCAAAATGACGAAGACTTTGATCAAACCTTAGCCGTGTGGGGCGTACCCCAAGGTCCTTATATGGTGCTACCTCTATTAGGACCAACGACAGTGCGTGGTATTCCTGGTGCAATCTTCGATACTGCGGCAAATCCATCTAGCTATATCGGTATGCCGATTCAATTGGTGTCGATGTTAAATGCGCGTGCCAATGCACAAGGTTCGTTAGATGTGGTTAAAGAAGGCGCATTAGACCCTTATGTATTCATTCGTGAAGGCTATTTACAAACGCGCGAACACTTAGCCAGCGACGGAAAAAGCCAAACAACTAGCGATGTCGATAGCGAACTCGGCGATGATACTGCAAGCCCAAGCCCTGCGACTAATAAAAAAGTCTCAGCGAGCAGCAAGGCGGCAAATGATAAAGCAAATTACACATTGCATTTAAGCGCGGCTGAACAATCATCCAGTTCGTTCACTGGTGTTACGCGCTCATTTGACGAGACGGCTAAATCGTTTGAAAGTGCTAACAGTAAAATAGATGAGTTAACGAAACAAGAACACGCAAGAAAAGCCAAATAGTATGACTAGAGTAGAGACGCTTAATGCGTCTCTACTTATTTAGAAATGTAACAAAGAATGAACTTCGTAATTCTTAAGTTTTTCTCTTCCTTCCAGAAAATCCAGCTCCACCACAAACGCACAAGCTTCCACAGTAGCACCCAATTTTTCAACTAATTCACAACTGGCTTTTGCTGTGCCACCTGTTGCTAACAGGTCATCAATTAACAACACCCGATCATTGCTATCAAACGCATCAATATGAGCTTCAAGCATTGCTGAGCCATATTCCAAATCATAAGACACCGTTTCTACATCGTAAGGTAGTTTACCAGGTTTACGCAGCGGTATAAAAGGCAATCCCAATTCCCAAGCGACTAATGATCCAAAAATAAAACCGCGTGCCTCCATACCTGCGACAGCCGTAATATCACGCCCTAAAAAAGGCTGTAACAACGAATGTACTGCAAGCCTTAACGTAGCAGGGTCTTTAACTAACGGCGTAATATCTTTAAAAATAATACCTTGCTTGGGAAAATCGGGAATATCTCGGATTTTATTTCTTAATCTGTCCATTGTTTATCCTCATTATTTAAGCACAAAACGCTTCGATATTTGCCAAGATACCGTGAGTATCCAGACCGCACAAAGCCAGTAATTCTTCGCGGGTGCCTTGTTCGACAACAAAATGT
>DFWO01000137.1:0-3528 GCA_002380945.1 Methylococcaceae bacterium UBA4132
CGATCGTCAATGCGTAACTTCTATGTTCGTGGACAGCGTCAAGGCGATACTGCTAATAGCTTCCAATTACCTGGTTATGCCCGTTGGGATGCGAGTGTTGGTTACGGCTTTAATTACGGTAAATCGAAAATTACTACGCAACTCAATGTATACAATCTGCTGGATAAAACCTATTACGATCATTCCAGCTATCGTGGCAACATTCGCGCAGGCGACCCTTTAACGCTATTAGGTTCAGTACGGATTGAATTTTAACCTAGGCTAAAAAATGACTTTAATAGTTAGCGAAAATCACGCCAAGTCATCGGTGCAGAGACTGCATCGCTTAAAAACTCGCCGTAAATTATGGTTGCAAGTGCATTTATGGTTGGGTTTGTCGTTAGGTTTGTTTTTAGCAGTTATTGGTTTGACAGGTTCCGTGTTGGTGTTTTGGCAAGAATTGGATCACTCGCTGAACCGAACTTTGTACTATACCACAGCACAATCTAGTTCCTTAAAATCACTGGATGAAATTTTAGCGTCAGGCGAACAGGCTGCACCACAAGGCTGGGAATCCATCTGGCTGGAAGTGCCGCAACAAGCCGATGGTAACTATGTGTTTGCGTTTGGTTATCCGCATTCCAGTCTACCACCAGAACAAGCGCAATCACTCAATATTGCGGTTGATCCTTACACTGCGAAAGTAGTTGGTCAACGGGTGTTTTATCATGCTTGGAATCCGTTAAAACACAGTTTGGTTGGCTTTTTCTTCAAACTACATTACGCGCTGTTTTTAGGCGAAACAGGTGTGATGCTGGTCGGCATTCTGGCAGTGCTATTCATCGTTTCAGCATTGAGTGGGTTAATTATTTGGTGGTCATTGACGGGAAACTGGCGGCGTGTATTGACTATCAAACGCCGTGCCAGTATTGAACGATTTAATCATGATTTACACCAAACAGCGGGGTTTTACAGTTTAATTGTATTATTGGCACTCTTAATATCAGGCTGTTATTTCAACTTACCGAATCAGTTTCGCTGGCTAGTCGAATGTTTTTCGCCATTAACGCTCGAAGCACAAGCCAGTGCAATCACAACATCCTCTGCACCAGCGATACTGCAAACCGCATTGCAACAAGCCCAGCCACTGTATTCAGGCGGCAAGCTACACTACGCTTATTTAAGTGGCAGTCAACAAGGTTTAATAACAGCTTGTTTTAAAGATGTAACAGAACTACAGCCCTAAGTTCTCACTGAACGTTGCAACCGTACGGATGGCAAACTGCTACAAACAATTGATCCTGCTCATGGCAGTGTGGCTGATGTGTTTATGCAATGGCAATGGCCATTACACAGTGGACAAGCCTTTGGCTGGACAGGGCGCATTTTGGTTTTTATTACAGGACTTATCTGTCCTGTCTTATTGGTAACAGGTGTGATTCGCTGGTTACAAAAACGCAAAGCAACGCGCCATCGCTTAGCTGTTTCATCATATAACTAAAGCGCAATAAAATTCAGGACTACAAACCATAGGTTTGTAGTTCCAGCCAATAAATACCAATTTTTCTATCAATTTATATTTGTTTGCTCACTCAAGCCTATACTTCTCGATAACCAATGTTTAAAAATACGCGCTGTAACCAGTCCACTTGCAAGGCGGTTGTACATGACTACTTAGTTGTTTTATTCACATCCCTTATTGCATCACCTACTAAATTACTTGTTTAATAGCGTTAAGGTTATAATTGCTATTTTGTTACTACAAAACTTAAATCTTAGTAATGTCCAGCCTGTTTAACCAAAAAATATGACCCAAAAACTGTATATTCAAACCAATGGCTGTCAGATGAATGAATACGATTCTGACAAAATGCGTGATGTACTCCAAGCCTCACATGGTTTTGAGTTGATTGATGATCCAAAACTTGCCGATGTGTTATTGCTTAACACTTGTTCGATTCGTGAAAAAGCCCAAGAAAAAGTATTTTCTGCCTTAGGCAAGTGGCGCAAAATCAAAGACAAACGCCCCGATGTGATTATCGGCGTGGGCGGTTGTGTTGCCAGTCAAGAAGGTGAGGGCATTCAAAAACGCGCCCCGTTCGTAGACATCGTTTTTGGTCCGCAAACCTTACACCGCTTGCCACAATTACTTGATGAAGCGCGTAGCCAGCATAAACCTGTCGTTGATATTTCTTTCCCTGAAATCGAAAAATTTGATGCCTTACCTGAACCCAGAGCTGAAGGCGTTAAAGCCTTTGTTTCGGTGATGGAAGGCTGTAGTAAATACTGCACATTTTGCGTAGTACCTTATACGCGCGGTGAAGAAATTAGTCGCCCGTTGTCAGACGTATTAGCCGAAATTAGCGCGTTAGCAAAACAAGGTGTGCGTGAAGTTAATTTACTGGGGCAAAATGTCAATGCCTATCGTGGCATGATGGATGACGGTGAGATTGCCGATTTTTCCTTGTTGCTACATTATGTTGCCGCAGTGGATGGCATAGATCGCATTCGATTTACCACTTCGCATCCTGTCGAGTTTACCGATAGCTTGATTGAAGCCTTCGCTGAAATTCCGCAACTGGTTGACCATCTACATTTGCCTGTACAAAGTGGTAGTGATGCTATTTTGAAAGCCATGAAGCGTGGACATACGGCGGCTGATTATAAAGAAACCATTCGCAAGTTGCGTTTAGTACGCCCCAATATTTGCCTGTCATCGGATTTTATTATCGGCTTTCCAGGTGAAACCGATGCCGAATTTGAAGAAACTATGGCATTCATTGATGACATCGGTTTTGACTTATCCTTTAGCTTTATCTACAGTGCCAGACCTGGAACACCAGCGGCAGAATTACCCGATGATGTCCCTGTTGAAGTGAAAAAACAGCGGTTAGAGCGTTTCCAACAACGCATTAATGACATGACAGCCGCAATTTCAGAGGCGATGATTGGTACAGTGCAGACGGTGTTAGTTGAAGGTCAATCTAAAAAGAATCCGTTACAAATGCAGGGCAGAACTGAGAATAATCGCGTGGTTAATTTCATCGGTCATCCACGTCTCGCTGGGCAGTTTGTCAA
This sequence comes from Methylococcaceae bacterium UBA4132, assembly GCA_002380945.1. Taxonomy (GTDB): domain Bacteria; phylum Pseudomonadota; class Gammaproteobacteria; order Methylococcales; family Methylomonadaceae; genus UBA4132. The sequence continues at coordinate 3,058 of DFWO01000137.1, forward strand.
TGTATTAATTGCCGAGGCGTTGCCTAATTCATTACGCGGTCGATTGGTTGAAACGTCAGTCGATAAAATAATCCATACTAATTAAATATATGTCCATTATTTCCAAAGAAATTGCCTTGCTACCTTCTGATAACGGTCGATTAGCTAATTTTTGTGGTCAGCTCAATTGCCATCTACGGCATATTGAAGCACGCCTTCAAGTAGATATTTCCAATCGCGGTAATCAATTTAAAATTACAGGCGAAGAAGCCTCTGTCAAAGCCGCCAATGCTGTCATGCAAAAATTATTTGCAAGCACTGCAACAGAACATCTGACCTCTGAACAAGTCCATTTAGCGATGCAAGATGCCTCTATTGATGAACTGTTAGCTGCGACTGAATTACCCACTCAACAAATCGTCACCATTAAAACTAAATTTGGCACGATTAAAGGGCGTGGTCTTAATCAGCAAGACTATCTACGAAAAATTA
>DFWO01000137.1:3801-18973 GCA_002380945.1 Methylococcaceae bacterium UBA4132
GTTGATGCCTTATTGCATGAAAAAGTCAGAAAAATAATTTTAGTACGTCCTGCGGTGGAAGCGGGTGAAAAACTAGGCTTCTTACCTGGTGATATGGCGCAAAAAGTGGATCCATATTTACGTCCTCTCTATGACGCGCTTTATGAAATGCTGGGGTTTGAACGCGTGGAAAAAATGCTGGAAAAAGGCATGATAGAAGTTGCGCCACTGGCATTTATGCGTGGTAGAACGCTGAATGATTCTTTCATTATTTTGGATGAAGCCCAAAACACTACCTTAGAGCAGATTAAAATGTTTTTAACACGGGTTGGTTTTGGTTCTACCGCCGTGATTACGGGTGATGTCACGCAAGTTGATTTACCCTCGAGCAAAATGTCTGGGCTACAGCATGTGCTGGAAGTTTTAAAAGACGTAGAAGGGATCAGCTTTACCTTTTTTAGTGTGCGTGATGTAGTCAGACATCCGCTGGTACAACGTATTGTTTCTGCGTATGAAATTTACGAGAAAACCCATGAAACTAAACTATGAACAGCGTAGAAATACAAACCATTTTTGAATCAGCAGGGCAACCTAGTGAAGCACAAATTCAACTATGGGTTAATACTGCACTGGAAGAGTTTGAGCAAGATACTGAAATTGTCGTGCGCATTGTTGACGAATCAGAAAGTGCCGAATTGAACGAACAATACCGCCATAAACAAGGACCAACTAATATTTTGAGTTTTCCCGTTGAAATACCAGAAGGTATTGACTTAAATTTATTGGGCGATTTAGTAATATGCGCCCCTGTCCTTGAAAAAGAAGCTCAGCAACAAAACAAACTGTTAGCTCATCATTGGGCGCATATTATTATGCACGGTGTCTTACATTTATTAGGCTACGATCATCTTGACGATGAACAAGCAGAAGAAATGGAAAGTAAGGAAATAGCACTGTTGCAACAACTAAATATTCCTAATCCTTATCAACAGGTAGCAGAGCTATGAGTGATGAACAACCTCCCAGTATAAACCTGCCACGCAAAGGCTGGATAGATAAAATCAGCCACCTATTCAGTGGCGAACCTCAAGATTTAAATGAACTGGTAGACATATTAAGAGACGCTAGAGAAAATCGACTCTTAGATACCGATGCCTTATCCATGATTGAAGGCGTGTTACAAGTCTCACAAATGCGGGTTCGGGATATTATGATCCCACGCGTACAAATGGAAGTGGTTCCCAAAGATGCGGAACTAGAAAGCATACTCCCTTTAGTCACCGAATTTGGGCATTCCCGTTATCCCGTCATTGATGGCGACCGCAGTAAAGTAGTCGGTATTTTGTTAGCCAAAGATTTACTAGCGCGAATTTTGCAAAATAAAACCCTGCAAGTTCATGAGATTATGCGCAACGTCAGCGTAGTTCCAGAAAGTAAACGTTTAAACGTATTGCTAAAAGAATTACGCACGCAGGGCAATCACATGGCGATTGTGGTTGATGAATACGGTCAAGCCGCAGGGCTAGTGACCATCGAAGACGTACTTGAACAAATCGTTGGTGAAATTGAAGACGAACACGACGATCACGAAGATGAAGGTTATGTATTTGAGCGTAATCCCCATGAATTCATGATTAAAGCCCTCATGCCGATAGACGAATTTGATGACTATTTTGATACTCATCTTGCCACCGATGAATATGATACTGTCGGCGGGTTTCTTGTTCACCAGCTACAACACATGCCTAAAAAAGGCGAAAATCTTACCGTCGATAACCTCCGTTTTGAAGTCATTAAAGCAGACAATCGGCGCATTTATTTAATCAAATTAAAGAAGAGCGTGTAGCTGTGAGCAAACAAACGATATTGGTGACAGGCGGGGCAGGTTATATTGGTAGTCATGCCTGTGTTGAACTATTGCAAGCAGGTTTTAACGTGGTTGTTGTGGATAACTTTTCTAACAGCAAGCCCGAATCCTTAGTGAGAGTGCAAAAAATAACAGGGCAATCGCCAACCTTATACCAAGCCGATATTCGTGATAAACAAGCACTTAGTGACATTTTTGCTAAAGAAAACATTGATGCCGTCATACACTTTGCGGGTTTAAAAGCCGTCGGTGAATCCTGCCAACAACCGCTCAATTATTATCACAACAACGTTTACGGTACGCTGGTTTTACTGGAAGCAATGGAAGAAGCCAATGTTAAACAACTCATCTTCAGCTCATCGGCAACCGTTTACGGCGAATCAACCTGTAACCAATATGCAGAAGATTTTGCCTTAGGCGCGATTAATCCGTATGGTCGCTCTAAACAAATGATTGAAGACATTTTAAGAGATGTCTCAGCCGCTGATAAAATTAACCAATCCACCTCACCGTGGAAAATTGTATTATTGCGTTATTTCAACCCGATAGGCGCACACGAAAGTGGCATGATAGGCGAAGACCCGAACGGCATACCCAACAATTTACTACCCTATGTCTCACAAGTCGCCATCGGTAAATTAGCACAATTATCTGTGTGGGGTAATGATTACCCAACGCGTGACGGCACAGGCGTTAGAGATTATATTCATGTGGTTGACCTCGTTAAAGGACACATTAAAGCCATCGCCGCGTTAAAAGGCGAGCAGTTTAAAACAGGTGCTTGTAAAGCCTACAATCTAGGTACAGGCACAGGTTACAGTGTATTAGAAATTATCAACACCTTTGAAAAAGTGACAGGTCGCCCTGTTAATTACAAAATCGCGCCCAGAAGAGCGGGTGATTTAGCCGAATGTTTTGCCAATCCCGCTTTAGCCTTAGCTGAACTGCATTGGCGAGCAGAAAAAAATCTTGATGATATGCTTGCCGATGCGTGGCGATGGCAGAGCAATAATCCGCAGGGGTATGAATAAAGAGATTATTGTCCACGAAAAGCACGAACAATATGTCTGTTCATTGAGTTTAATAAATGATTAGTTTTCGTGCTTTTTGTGTTTTTCGTGTACTAATGATGAATATTTTCACCGTCACTCGCTAAAGCGATAAAACCTTCTCCTAACCTAATTAACCCAATACCATGCAAAATAACCCCATGAGCATTGCAAAAAGAGAGTCTGAGTTAGCTGTTTATTTGGACAAGCAACCTTATATCACGAAACTTGATGGCATTACCTTGGAAATAGCCAAAAATGTATTTCCATCTGATTTTGGACTGACTAGCTGTTTTTTTGGTGACTTCATATTGCAACAAGAAGCCGCGCCGACGGCGTTAGATATGGGGTGCGGTAGTGGTTATTTTGCCTTTTTATTGAAAAAAATAGGTTGTACGGAGGTACTGGGCGTGGATTTTAATGTTGATGCTGTCAGATGTGCGACAGAAAATAGTCAGCGTAATCCGTTATTGCATCCTACCAATTTTTTACACAGTGATTTGTTTGCTAAAGTTCCTGCATCTACCTTTGATTTAATTATCTTTAATTTTAACTACTACCCATCCAATGGTGATTTCGGATTGAATGCTGATGGCGGTCAAGAGATATTGAAACGCTTTTTTAGCCAAGTGGAGAGTTATATCCACGATAACACCATCATTTATATTCCTTATTCTGAATTCGTGGGTGAAGAACATGATCCAAAACACATTTGCACCGATTTTGGCTTTTCAGTAGACATCGTAGCGAATACAAAAAACGACAATGGCGAGCATTACGTTTATAAAATAATGAAAGTGCAGTGAAATACTTAGCACTTACGCACCAGCACTTTACGCAATTCTTCCAGCCCCAACATTAACAGCGCGAATGGCACGATGAACAGCCAAACTTTAGGTTCTAGCGGTGTCGTGCCAAAAATAGTGTTGCCCCACGACGTGTAGTCAATAATTCCCATTAACACGATTTCCAAAGCAATGCCCCACAGGATGATGTAATTATCAAACAGTGCCGCGCTGAATACGCTGCGGTTGGGCGTTTTACATAAAAACACATTCACAATTTGCGAGATGATAATGGCACTGAAACACGCGGTGGTGGCTTGTAAATATAACGATGTGTTGCTGGCTAAACTTTCGCCCCATTGCCAGCCGCCACTGTACAGGACAAAGAAATACGCTGCCATTGATACCACCGCTTCTAAGATGCCCAGAAACAGATAAGCGCGTAACAATAGCCTTGTATCTAATAGTCGCTCATCATGCGCACGCGGCGGTTTGTTCATACTATCGGATTCAGGTTTTCCTGCACCCAGCCCTAACGCGGGTAACATATCTGTGCCTAAATCCACGGCTAAAATTTGAATAATGGTTAATGGTAGTGGTATTTTTAACAGTGCAAATGCCAGATATGGCACGACTTCTGGAATGTTTGAGGTGAGAATATACGCCAAAAATTTACGAATATTTTCATAAACAGCACGACCTTCCTCAATCGCAGCAATGATGCTGGCAAAATTATCATCCAATAAAATCATATCGGCGGCTTCTTTTGCCACATCCGTTCCCGTCAAGCCCATTGCGATACCAATATCAGCGAGTTTCAACGCGGGCGCATCATTCACGCCGTCACCTGTCACCGCGACGATGTGTTTTTTCTTTTTGAGTGCTGCCACAATACGCATTTTTTGATCTGCACCCACGCGAGCAAAAATAATATCGGGTGCATCTAAGGCAAGGCGTAACTGGGTTTCAGAGAGTTTACGCAGTTTATCGCCTGTGATAATAACAGGGTGTTCGGTTTGGATTTGCCCAATTTGTCGCCCAATCGCTAAAGCGGTATGCGGATGATCGCCTGTCACCATAATCACTTTAATACCCGCCGCATGGCACAAGCGCATGGCTTCGGGGACTTCGGGTCTGGGCGGGTCTTCTAAGCCAACTAAACCGCATAAAATCAAGTTCTGCTCTTGGGCTTCGCTGTTGTGTGCTTGAGTGAGTTCGCGCCATGCAAACGCCAGCACGCGCAAGCCCTTACTTGCCATCGCTTCTTGTGCGTGCAGAAACTGTTGTTTGGCTTCTGCATTCATCGTGCTAATGGTTTCGCCTGTTTGTACACGGTCGCACAACGGCAATAGCATTTCTAACGCGCCTTTACAATACAACAGCACGCCTTTGGGTGTGTGATGAATAGTCGATAACCGCTTGCGGTCGGTATCAAACGGCACTTCATTAATTTTTGGATAGCTGAGCGTTTCGCCTAAACAGGTTTTTGCCATACGCACTAAGGCAATTTCCATTGGATCGCCCAAGGCTTGCCATTGCCCATCGTGCATGGTTTCTTTTAAATTGTGACACAGCAGCGCGTCTTCAAAAAACGCTCGATGTCTTTGTATGCGTTTAGGTTGACGCTGTATGGCGGTAGGAGCCAGTAATTCATTATCCAAATAAATCTGACTGACTGCCATGCGATTTTCAGTCAGCGTGCCTGTTTTATCGGTGCAGATGACCGTCGCCGAACCCAAGGCTTCGACGGAAGGTAAATGGCGAATCAGCGCGTTACGTTTTGCCATGCGTTGCGTTGCCATTGCCAGCGATAGGGTAACCGTCGGTAATAAACCTTCAGGCACATTAGCAACAATAATGCCAATAGCGAAAATAAAATTTTCCCAAAACGACAGCCCCATGCTATGCCCAATGAAAAAAAACACCCCGCCCAAACTCACCGCCAGCACGGCAATAATGCGACTAAGGCGGACAATTTCGAGCTGGAGCGGAGACACGCTTTTTTCAGCGGTTTGAGTTAAATGGGCGATTTTGCCAAATTCGGTGTGCATACCTGTTGCAAACACCACAGCGCGTCCTTCACCCGAAACAATGGATGTTCCCGCCAGTAAGGTATTGCGACTTTGTTCTAAATGTTCTTCCGAAGAGGGCTGGGCATCACGCGCTTTCGGTAACGATTCACCTGTCACCGTGGCATTGTTAACGCGCAAAGAAAAGGCTTCTAATAAACGGCAGTCAGCAGGCACGTTATCGCCTTCTTGCAATAAAATCACATCTCCTGGAACTAACTGAGCGACTAAAATTTGTTCCAATTCGCCCGTGCGAATGACTTTAACGGTGTGTGGCAATAGTTTTTGTAAGGCAATAATGGCGCGTTCAGCGCGGTATTGTTGCCAGAAGGAAAACAAGCCATTGATAACAATCACGCCCAGCACTGCATAGCCTAAAGTTGCCATACCGCCATCGGGTTGTTTGTATTCAGCGAAAAAAGCTAGCCCCGCTGCCACCCATAAAATCAACGCGAAAAAATGCACGAATTCTTTAATGAAGCACAGTAGCAAGGATTCACCACGCACTTCATCAATTTGATTTAAACCGTATTCTTTAAAGCGGTGTTCGACTTCGGCGGCGATTAAACCATCGTGACGACTGTTGAGACTGGCAAGTGCTTCTTCAGCACTGAGTTGATGGATTTTCATGACGACTTTCCAAATTGTTTAAGCCGTTAGAGCCTCTTTATGAATAATGGTTTAAGACACGAAAAGGAAAAGTGGACGTGACAAATTCACCGCCCACTTCATAAAGACGTTGCAATGCAATATCTCTACGCCGTTTTTCTTGCATAACCTAAACCTAAGTACAGAAAAAACTGCGTACCAAAAATCAAATTTGCCATTAATAAGTGAATTGGTTGGGCGGCGGCAGGCATTCCTAATCTATCTAAGGCAACACCTGCCAAAATTCCCAGAATGACGGCAATGGCTAAGGTAATCGCACCTTTAAACAACGCGCTTTTTTTGTCGATGTGTTTAAAAATTGTCCACACTATCCACAAATTGGTGAACAGAATAATTGAGGAAAACGAGCGGTGTATGTAAAACAAGATTGGGAAATCTTCACGCCAAAACTGTCTTTCAACTTGCGCTAAGGCAATGCCATCAACCGCTTCACGCACCTGTGTTCCCATAGCAATTTGTAACAACGTCATGCCTAATGCCACCATTAACACGGTTTTGACTTTAGCAGGTAGTAAGCTTACATCTAGTTGCATCAAGAAATCGCGTTGCGAACGGGTGACGGTATAAATCAGTAAGGCGACGAGTATCAATGCCAGTAGCATGTGCAGGGTGATTTTAAAGGGTTGCAGGTTACTGGCAACTACCACCGAACCAAGCCAGCCTTGAAAGCCGACTAAAAATACCGTGCTTAACGACAGAAAAAACACGGTCTTATCGCGTTTAAGATAATGACGTGAACTCCATGCGGTGAGCAAAATTAACAGTCCTAATGTTACACCCACTAGGCGATTGCTATATTCCGTCCATGTTTTAACAGGATTAAATTCAGTATTTTCATAACCGCGCTGGGCATAAATTTCGTGGTAATTCGCAGGTAATTGGGCTTCATCAGTAGGCGGTATCCATTGCCCAAAACAAGTGGGCCAATCGGGGCAACCCATACCCGCGCCTGAAGCGCGAACCACGCTCCCTGCAATAATGACTAAGTAGACAAATAAAATGGTCAATAGACCTAAAGTGCGAAAACGTGACATGGCTTGGGGGTTCATGAGGCTTCTACTGTTAATAAAGTGAGGGATGCGTGATTATAATCTTGTAGCTGTAATTGTTGAGCAGTATCGGCAAGTTGTAACACGATGAGCAGTTTGTCATCGTGTGCTAACAACACATTACCAACCACTTGCTCGTTTGCATCAATAATATTAGCATTGGCTTCAGGCGTTGCGGCTTTGCATTCGGCAATAAATAACGCTCGTTTAGCTTTGCCCAAATAATGGGTACGCGCGACAATTTCTTGTCCTGTATAACAGCCTTTGGTCAAACTAATACCGCCGAGTTTATCAAGGTTAAGCATTTGTGGAATAAACTCTTCCGATGTAGCAAGTGTAAGCCACGGTATGCCAGCCAATATGTCCAGATAAAGCCATTGCGTAGAATCGCTGGCTTGATAACCTTGCGCCAAATACTCAGACCATAACGATATAGCATTATCAACATCGGCAATAACTAAACAGCGGTTGCCAAAATTTACCCGTACGGCGGTGGTTTGTGCTTCGGTTGCTAAAAAATCGGCATTTGACTCGTCCGTTAAACCCAGCAAACACAAGTTATCAGAGCTGTCTGTCAGAGTGACAGCGGAACGTAACACATATTTTTTCAGTCTGTCTCTAACGGTTACTAAGAGTTCTTTAGGCAATACCATCAAAAAAGCATCAGCTGATTTTGTTAGTAAAAAAGTGCTAATCGCGCGACCTTTGGGATTACATATCGCCCCTAAACTGCTTTGTGTACTGGTGACATCATACACATTACAAGTGATTTGCCCTTGTAAAAATTGCGCGGCGTCTTTGCCGCTGACCGTTAAAACGGATAACTGGGCAATAGGATAAAGTTGCTTAGCACTGTCAGTAGGGGGAAAGCTAATCTGCGTGTCACTGCTAAAGTGAGCGTGGTTAGCGAGTAGGAAGTTTTTCCAGTTTGAATTCATAAATAAAAAAGCTCTGTGTTAAGACGTGTCGATTATAACGTCCTTTAAAGTAAAGATAAAAAGCAAGCCATTTTCTGGCAAGTAGCAAATGAACAGTGTCTTAACTTAGTGTGGATGATAAAATAACGCTAACATTAAACGACTCTTTGATTAGAGTCGCTGTATCTTTAACCGCAACACACACAACACTATGACTGAACAAGATAAAATATTTTTACAAACAGGTCGAACCGAAGATTTTGCTTTTGATGAGCGTGTGGTTCAGGTTTTTGACAATATGGTGTCACGGAGCGTGCCTTTTTATACCGAAGTTCAACGTATTCAAGCCGAGCTGGTCATGGATTTTCTGCCTGAACAGGGCGGTGTGGTGTGTGACTTAGGGTGTTCAACAGGCACAACCATTGAGCATTTGGCTAAACACCCTAACTGTCCTGCCAGTGTTCAGTTTATTGGCTATGATAATTCTGAGCCTATGCTGGAAAAAGCCCGCGAAAAATTATCAGCTTCAGTGGCTAATGCGCATATTGATTTGAATTTTGCTGATTTAAGTTGTCTGCCAGAACTGCCACCCTGTAACGTGATTATTCTCAACTGGACGCTGCAATTTGTCCGTCCGATTGATAGAGAGCAATTACTGACCAACTGTTTTAATGCCCTAGAGCCTAACGGTATTTTATTGTTATCAGAAAAAATTCTTGGCAGTGATTCAGAGTTTAATCGCTTATATATCGACCATTATTTACGATTTAAAAAATCACAAGGTGGTTATTCTGACACCGAAAATCAACGCAAACGTGAAGCCTTAGAAAATGTATTAATTCCGTATCGTCTCGATGAAGATTATGCCTTGTTAAAACGGGCGGGCTTTAAACGCATGGATACTTACTTCCAATGGTTTAATTTCGTTTGTATTATGGCTGTTAAAGATTAATTGTTATACACAATGGATAACATCCTGTGCAGGGATGTTATCCATTAATAATGGTGAGTTAAACCTGCTTTACCAACCATAGAGTCAGCTCGTTGATATATTCAGGTGAATAGCCTGCTTCTTTCAACTTCCATTTAAAAGCGTTGCCTAGTTGCGCACGCTTATAGACGTTTAAGCTATTGTTTCTTCTAAATTCTGCTATTTTGGTTGCCATGGTTGCCAGCACTTTTTTAGTCTTGCGGGCAAACAGTTTGTCATCCACTGTTTGGCTATCATTAACAGGTATTTTTTCAATAAAAAGAACTGCCAGTGATGTGCCAAATGTTTTAGCTGCCTCAGCATCAAACCAATTTAAAACCATGTTTTTTTCTCTCTTATTTTATTACGCTTTTTTGTTGAAACACTCGCTATTATAAACTGCATAGAGAGTGGACTTTTGCCCAAAATATACCATTTATCGCTTTTACACTCCAGAATGAAACACCGATTAGGCGAAAAGCAACTAAAACAGCAAGCGTTAAAAGCGTACAATATTTTTTTAGCCCATTACAATGAGCCATGTTATGAATAGCAAAGTGAAATTATCGACCCTAAAGAAGGGTTTATTACCCTTATCGTTAGTATTGTCTGTCGGTTTATCGGGCTGTGCTAGTTTTGGAAAAGGCATTGCAGAAGCCGTTTTGGAAAAAAACGATGGCGAAGATACCCGTGTTTGCCAAGTACGCGGCAAGCCTTTTGCAGGTATTGCACCTAGCTTGGCAAAAAAACACGGTAAAACCAAAGTGTTGATGGTGCACGGTGTCGGTGACAGATTGGCGGGTTATTCTACTGAATTCTTAGAAAAATTAGCCAAAGAATTGGATGTCACTGCAAAATCCAGTACCTATAAAGACATACAGTTGGTATCACCCGTAGATACTGACAAAAATCTCGGTAATTTACGAATTACGCAGTTAAAAAATGCCGATGGCAGCAAAGAATTATTGTTTTATGAATTAACGTGGTCGGAAATTACGCGCTCTCAAAAAGAACTATTAGGCTTTGATAATTCGGGCGAATATTCCTATAAACGTGCCGAAGTTAACGATATGTTGAAGAAATTTGGCAATGACACAGGCCCTGATCCTATTATTTATTTGGGCGATACGCGTACACAGATTTTAAGGGCATTTTCACAGTCGTTTTGCTGGATGGGTAAAGACGGTTGGGAACAACTACCGAATGATAGTCGCGTTGCTTGTGCTACGACAGACAGTTTTAGCAATAATATTGACCAAGATGATTTTATTTTTGTTTCTCACAGTTTGGGTAGTCGTATTACCATTGATGGCTTACAACGCTTAGCCTCTGTGCTAGAAAATCCGAAAAAATATTCCACTACCAGCTACGATGTCACCCCACCTGCTAGAATGCGGCAATTATTGCAGCAAAAGAAGATTCAAATTTTTATGCTCTCTAATCAATTGCCGATGTTGCAATTGGGCAGAGAACTACCCGAAGTCAATGCACAAAAAGCCGATTATTGTCTTGCTAATGGTTCACGGTATTCATCACGGCTATTTGATGAAACTGCCATCGTCGCGTTTAGTGATCCCAATGATTTACTCAGTTATGCCATTCCGCATAATTTTAGCGACAAATATCTCGACTCCAGATTGTGCATTAAGGTAACTAACGTCAATATTAATGTTGCAAAAATATTTGATGCCTTTGGCATGGGAAAATTTGCTAATCCAATGGATGCCCATTTGGGTTACAGCAAAGATGACAGGGTTGTTGCTATGATTGCCAAAGGCATAGGCAATGGGCAGTCTGCACCGCTGGTAAAGGAAAAATGCGAATGGACAGAAATAACCGATTAAACGCTTAATTGTCACACGAAATTCTAAAATTTTTTAACTATCTGATGGTATCTATGAGAATTCTTTCATTTGCTGTATTAATTATTGTACTGAATGTTTTGGGGACGTGGCTAACTAATTTGCCCCAAGACGTAGGGCTGGATGTGCCAGAAGGCAAACTGAAAAGTTTGTCTTTCGCGCCGTTTCATGAAGGGCAAGGTCCTGTGCAGGAAATATTTCCAACGCCTGAACAAATTGATGCTGATTTAACGCTCATGGGACAAACAACCCATAATATTCGTACTTACGCCAGTGCGGAAGGCAGTATGCCTGCTATTCCTGAATTAGCAGGAAAACATGGTGTGACCATGCTACAAGGTGCGTGGTTAAACGCTTTAAAGGATAAAAATAAAATAGAAATCGCCGAACTCATTCGCTCCGCAAATACGCATCCCGATGTCGTTAAACGGGTGATGGTGGGTAACGAGGTGTTGTTACGCGGCGATTTACCCGCAGATCAACTGATTGAATACATTCGCGAAGTAAAGAAAGCGGTTAAACAACCTGTTTCTTATGCGGATGTGTGGTCTGAGTATATGAAACACCCCGAATTAATCAAAGAAGTGGATTTTATTACTATCCATATTCTGCCTTATTGGGAAGACAGACCCATTACCGTTGAAGAAGCTCCTGATCATATTCAACGTATTGTTAAAAATGTGCAACAACAAGCCAATAGTATGGGGGTTAATAAACCCATACTGATTGGTGAATCAGGATGGCCAGGTGCAGGTCGGCAACGTGGTTGGGCAGTGCCTAGTGTCGTCAACGAAGCTAAATTTATTCGTGCCTTAATTAAAGTTGCCAACGATAACGGCTTTGATTACAACATCGTGGAAGCCTTTAATCAGCCGTGGAAAAGTGCTTTTGAAGGCGTAGTTGGTGCGAATTGGGGGCTTTATTCGGTTGATAGACAGCCTGTTTTTCCGTTGACGGGTGCAGTGTATGAAAATCCACAATGGCATAAAGGCTTGATGGCTTCTATGATCATTTTTTTCATTGTCACGTTGCGTCATTGGCAAGCGTTACAAAGTTTATCTTCCTCACGCTTGCTGGTTTTTCTGACGGTTTTACAGATATTATCCATATTATTAGTCAGTCAAATGCACACATTGTGGTACACCAGTTATAGTGATTTACAACGTTTGCAAACTTTAATGACGGTGGGATTAAACATCTTGTTAGGCGGTTTAATTATGCGCCGCAGTTACACTATGCTGGCTAATCAAGCAACGAGCCAGAAACTAGGCTCATTTTTGTACACGCTTTACGGTGTTGTTATTGTATTCGCCTTGTATCAAACCTATCAACAGGCAATGAATGGACGATATTTGAGTTTTCCAACCGTCGCAACATATCTTCCTGTGGTCGGGCTAGTGGGCTTAATGGTGATCCGCGCTGTTACTGAGTCACGCTGGAGCTGGCAGTCAATGAACCTAAATCAGTTATTAGGCAATGTAAACTCTAAACCCTTGCAAAATAAACTCATGGGTGGCGCGTTGTTATTAATGGGTTTGGCATTGATTGGCGGCGAAACTTACGCCTTTATGGTGAGTCGTGACTTAATTGCCGAACAACCTGAGTTTTGGATAAGACTGCGTGTGTGTCTGACATTTACGCTGACTAACTGTCAATTATTGGGTTGGTTGGCATCTTTAACCGTGTTGGCAGTGCCGTTGTTGATGGGTGAGGGTGAAAAATCGGCTGCCTCATAGGGAAGGTCAAACCTCCGAGGTTTTTTAAACTTCGGAGGTTTTCATACGATTATTTTTTGCTTTCTTGTTCAATCAATTTATTCATTACTTCAATCATTTTTTCATGCGATCCTGCTATCTTACCGTTGGTTTTATATTTACCATTGATAATGATGGCAGGTACGCCTGTAATACCGTAGCGAGCTGCCATTGCGCCAGCTTGGCGTATTTTGGCATCAACAGGGAATGAATTATACGCTTCACGGAAATCGGCTTCTTTAACGCCATGCGCAACAAAAAACGGCACTAACTGTTCTTCAGTTTCTAGGTCTTGACCTTTCTTTTGTACTGCTTCAAAAAAATCAGCATGAATTTTATCCACGACACCTAAGGCTTCTGCGGTGTAATAGGCTTTAGCATGTTTAGTCCATGTTTCGTTGAATGCCGCTGGCTGGCGAATAAATTCAACATTTTTAGGTAGATTTTCTTTCCATTTATTCAGCAAAGGCTCGAAGTCATAGCAATGTGGACAGCCGTACCAAAAAAACTCGATTACTTCAACTTTAGCGGGGTCATGCGTAGGTTGGGCGGGTGAGATGGTTTCATAACCTACAGACTCTGCTCTTAACAGGGCTGAAAAGGCAAATAGTAAGAAGAATAAGCAGGTCTTAGTGATTTTTTTAAGCATGGTTTAGTGTCTCCTTATTTCATCATTGAAATACGATAAGAAACGGCTTTAATTTCTTCAACCGTCATTTTTTTGGTAATCATGTGCATCATGTTTTCAGGGTTATTACTGCGATTGCCGTTTTTAAAATCAGTCAACGTTTTAATTAAATAATCCGCATGTTGTGAACGTAAAGCAGGGAATGCGGCAGGTTCATTGCCTTCACCTAATGGACCATGACAGGCGATACAAGCCGATACTTCATTGGCTATATCACCGTTACGGTATAAATTACTACCTGCTGCCATGATTTTTTCCATTGCCGCTTTTTTATCGGCTTCAGAGACCGCAGGTTTGTCGTCATCATCGTCGTCATTAACGACAGGTAAATCGTTAGCTGATACTTTTTGTGCCATATAATAGGCGGCAATATCGGCTATGTCTTTATCAGACAATGGTTTTGCGATGGATTCCATCATTGGGTTTTTACGCGAGCCATCCTTAAACGCATGGAGTTGTTTTTGCAGGTAAGATTCATCTTGCTGGGCAAGTTTGGGGAATGTTGATACCATGCTGTTACCTTTGTCACCGTGACAACTGATACAAGCTGCGGCTTTACTTTCGCCTGCTTCAATATCAGCGTCGGTATCGGCATGTAAAATACTTGAAGTGCTGGCAAACGCCAGAGTAAGTGAAAGAGCCAGCCATTTTCTTTTCATTAGATTCCCCTTTGGAAATAGTTAATCATTGAGCCAGCCGTTGACAATTCACTGGCTGCCTAATTACATTCAAATTCTACCTTAATTACTAACGCTGAGCGAGACAACGATGAACCCACTTTACCACCAAGCAAAATTTATTAATAGCTCCCCGCATCTTAAAGATACACCTGCCGATTACGGTAAGGAGGTGGCTTTCGCGGGACGCTCCAACGCAGGTAAATCCAGTGCGATTAATACCTTGACCCGACAACATGGATTAGCGAGAATCAGCAAAACACCTGGTAGAACACAAATGCTTAATTTTTTTGAAATTAATGCCGAGCAACGCTTTGTTGATTTACCTGGTTATGGTTATGCCAAAGTTCCCGTGGCAGTAAAGCTAAAATGGCATGAGCTAATGGAAACGTATTTAACCAAACGCAAATCCTTATGCGCTATTATTTTAGTGATGGATGTGCGTCATCCGTTAACTGAATTTGATTGGCAAATGGTGGAATGGTGTCAGCATACCCAATTACCGCTGCATATTTTGCTCACCAAAGCCGATAAGCTCACTTACGGGGCAGCTAAAAATACCTTGTTGCAAGTCCAAAAAGAACTGAAAGATATTAATTTTCCACTGACCATACAATTATTTTCTGCATTAAAGAAAACAGGTATTGATGAGGTTCATCACGCACTTGATCATCTATTTAAAGGTACTGAACAATCCATTATAATGCTAAGGAACTGAGTCTATGTGCAAAACAAAAATTTTTATTTTCGCGGTAAATCCTTTGGATAGGAAACGTATTAATCTCGATGGCATTGTTACCTAAGCATAGAAGGTATAACCTGAGTTCGACATAAGAA
>DFWO01000176.1 GCA_002380945.1 Methylococcaceae bacterium UBA4132
TCTGTCAATGCGTAACTTCTAGTAATAACGAAGGAAATTGTTGGTGAGTTTATGGAAAAAGATACCAACTTATGTTTACACCGCAACTTTGTTAAACAAAGTGCGAACTGCGGGTTGATAAAAGAACGTATTATGAGACGATTGATTAGCTGAGCAAAGGGAAGCGTATGGCAACCCTATTCATCTAGTTGATGGAAATGTCCGCCTTAGGCGTAGCCATGTAAAAAATGGCACATATTTGTTTTGGTGTTTTAAAACACCAGCAACCTTATCAACTACAATCGACTTAAATTTCGCTGGTGGTTGATTTGGAGAGATTAATTGCCCAACCCCATCGCATAACAGCTCAGCAATGATTTGGCTTTGGGAATATGATCCAATACAGCCAAGCCAATGTTTCTAGCGGCGGCGAGTGGTAGCCAATCATTAGAAAAAATGCGTATCACGTTATTGGTGAAATTAATCACTAGGTCATGGTCTTTTTGTCTAGCCATGCTATAACGGCTTAAAAAATCCTCTGCACCAATGTCGTTACCCGCTTGGTGCTGGGTGATGAGCATTTGGGCTAACTGCACGACATCGCGTAAACCTAAATTAAAGCCTTGCCCTGCGACGGGGTGTAGTTGATGGACAGCATTGCCAATAATCACTGCACGGTTGGCTTGCATTTTTTCAGCGCGTATTAGTGATAATGGAAAAGACCGCCGTGGTGCGTTTAGGCTGAGTTTGCCTAGTTTGTAGCCAAAACAGTTCTGTAATTCGGCGAGAAAATCCGCTTCGCTGCTTTGCATTAGAGCTTTTGCATCGTCAGTGGTGCGTGTCCACACGACCGCGCATTGGTTATTTGCCATGGGTAATAAGGCTAAAGGACCTGAGGCGGTAAAGCGTTCAAAGGCGGTATTTTTATGGGCAAGTGTCGATTGTACGGTGGTGACTAAGGCGGTTTGACCGTATTCAGTTATGTGCTGACCGATGTTCAACAGTTGTCGAATGGATGATTGTCCGCCATCTGCTCCCACCAATAATTTAGCCGTGAGTGTTATTGATTCCTCGCCTTGTTGAATACTGACATAGGTTTTATCAGCATCGGATGTTAAGCCGACCACTCGCGCTGGGCATATCTGCAAGGTATCAGTGTTTGCTACCAATTGCGCAACGTGGGTTTCAATGTCTCGCGCGGTAATCACATAACCGAGTGCATCAACCTGTTCTTTGTCTGCACTGAGGCGAGTTTTGCCAAAATGCCCTTTATCTGAAATATGGATATGTTTGATGGCGGTTGCTACATGATGTATGCCTTGCCACGCATCTAATGTGTCTAGTTGTTGCACTGTACCCGCCGCGAGTGCCAAGGCACGGTCGCCAGCGGGGGAATTAGCGAGTTGTTCGGGTGTATTGGCTTCGATAATGGCACAGCGTAGTCTTGTGTCCTTTAATGCTAGTGCGAGGCAGTTACCTGCCAGTCCACCGCCCACAATGATTAAGTCATAATCGTGCATTAGCGTGCCTGCATTAAGCGTTCAATATCTGCGATAGTTTTCGGCACATCACAGGTTAATACTTCGTGACCGTCAGTAGTGACTAAAATATCGTCTTCAATGCGTATGCCGATACCTCGCCATTGTTCATCCACGGTTTTACAGTCGCAGGGAATATACAAGCCTGGTTCGATAGTCAGTACCATACCACGCTCTAATAATCGCCATTCTTGATTGATTTTGTAATCGCCGACATCGTGAACATCCATGCCTAACCAATGCCCAATGCGGTGCATATAAAATTGTTTGTATTTTTCATTTTTAATCAGTGTTGCCACTCTGCCTTTCAGTAGACCTAAGGAGACTAGCCCTTTGGTGAGAACAGTAACGGAGGCTTCATGGGCGAGCTGCATGGATTGCTTGGGTTTGATTTCGTTAATGGCGGCTAATTGGGCATCCAGTACCAATTGATACAGTTGTTTTTGCGGTTCGCTAAAATGACCAGAGACAGGGTAGGTGCGAGTAATATCGGCGGCATAGTGGTCACACTCTGCACCTGCATCGACCAATAATAACTCGCCATTTTTTAATTTTGCGGAGTTTTCGGTGTAATGCAGCGTACAGGCATTTTTGCCACTGGCAACGATAGACGGGTAAGCGACAGCACGCAGACCATCTTGTAAAAAGTGGTTGATGATTTCGGCTTCAATTTGATATTCGTACAAGCCTGCTTTGCATTTTTGCATGGCTTTAACGTGTGCAGCGGCTGAAACGGTCGCCGCACGGCGCATTAACTTTAATTCCTCAGCACTTTTGAATAAGCGCATTTCATGTAGAATATGTTCTAATGAGACTAATTCACCTGGCGCATTAACGCCTGTGCGTGATTGCCGCCGAATGTGATTAATCCAATCTAATAATTTATGGTCTAACTCTGAATCACGCCCCATTGGATAAAACACTTTGGTTTTGTTTTCCAGCATCCCCGGCAGAATGTCATTTAAATCTTCAATAGGAAAGGAATCATCCGCCGCAAAATGCGTAGTCGCGCCTTCTAATCCTGCGTGCGCACCTTCCCACAAGGCTTTTTTCTCATCAAATTCACGGCAAAATAGAATGTATTCGCCTTGTTCGCGCTCAGGAATAAACACCGCTAAAGAATCGGGTTCATTAAAGCCCGTCAGATAATAAAAGTCGCTATCTTGGCGAAAGGGATAATTAACATCCCGATTGCGGGTGTGAGTTGATGCACTGCCGATGAGTGCCAGATTGCCTTTACCAATGCGCTGCATGAGTTGTTTACGGCGTTTTTTAAATTCACTTTGTTTCATGGTGTTCAGTCTTAGTGGTCAGTAGTATGACTTAACTCATCGCGTAGCAGTAACACGGCTGTGCGTAGATATTCCGTTAATTCCATCAGAGCAACTTTATCTTCTTCATTTTCCTCTCCCTCTGCAACGTCAGCATCCAACTTAGTAAATTCGATAATGTCTTTTAAGATGTCGTGCGCATCTCGTGAGCAATTAGCCTTAGCAACGGCAGAGCCTATGCCAAATAAAAATCCCTGACACCAGCTTCTTAATGCAGAAATTTGTTCATTTAGCGGGGTTTCGTCATCGGGTAAGAATAAATCAAATGTAAATTCGTCACCTGCTAATAATCGCCGTGTTTCATCAAATAAGTTGACTAACAAGCGTTGTTGTTCATCTGCGATAGTGGAGGTATCAAGCAGTAATTCGTTTAGCCAATAGTGACTATCAGTTTTCTCATTGGCACATAATAGACCTGTTGCTATGCCATGTGCTTCAGCCGCACAAAAATCCGTGTTGTTTTCTACAAGTATTGCGTTAATTATTGGGTAAGCCATAATAATGTCACTATCGCTAAACTAAAAATAGTGCTTATGCTACCATTGATTGTTAGTGATGCTAAAAATTGTTAAATTTGCTTGTGTAACAACTTATTTGAATCATATCAAAATGCATCACCCACTCTCATGCTACCAACTTTATTGAAAATATTAGCTATCACATTTACTGTAATTCAATCATCACCATGACACAAACACACTCATCGTTAGAATTAAAAGACCTCGAAGATAAGCTAGATAAACTTATCGCGCAATACCAGTCAGTAAAAAATGAAAATAATTCACTGAAAAGCAAGCAAGAAGTGCTGGTGATGGAAAAAGCCAAATTACTCGAAAAAACCACACTAGCAAGAACCCGCGTTGAAGCAATGATTACTCGTCTAAAAGAAATGGAGCAAGGCTCATGAGTCAAAAACCCCAGCCCGTATCTCTAACCATTATGGGCAAAGAATACAAAATTGTTTGTGAACCCGATGAACAAGACGATTTAATTCGTTCAGCGCAACAGCTTGATGCGCAAATGCGTAAAATGCGTGATGCAGGTAAAGTCAGTGGCTCTGACCGTATCGCGGTGATGGCGGCTCTTAACTTAGCCCATGAACTACAGTTAATGAAAACTCAAAATGCCTTGCTCAATCGAAATTTAAATGAATGTTTGGCAAGAATGAATCAAAAAATAGAAAACGTTTTAGAAAAAAAGTCCTAAACACGGTAAACTATGCGGGTATTTCCTGCCGCGTTCGAGGGTGTGCTGGGTGTTTCCTGAACCTGTATTAACCCTGGGAGCGAATATTTGTTATGGCGTGTATGCCCACCCGTTTGGGAAACCCGATTAACAAAAAGCGTTCCCACTTGAACCTTCGGTTCAAGGACGAAAGCACATAACGGCGCAGGCGGGTTATACTTTCTTTCCATTACCATTATTATTTTTTGTCCACAAAAAGCACGAAAGGCACGAAAAATATTTACAGATGTTAGTCTGGCATATAATTGCCATCATGCTTCACCTTTGAAACTTCCAGCCTATTTCCCGATACACAGAGCTAGGTTTTCTATGGATACTTAAGCATCAGTCACGATTACCGCTTGACGTTGTAAGTCACTCATCGTCTTTGCTAGTTTATCCATGAATACGGAACGACTACCTTCCCAATGTAGCGGCTCACCAATAAACGCATCGACAAAAAACGGTACTAACAGTATTTCGCCTTTCGGTAAACTCTTACCAAGACCGTGAAAGAACACGGGAATAACAGGTACATCGGGGCGTTCTCTTAATAAATGAGCAATACCGTTTTTCATCCTTCCCATTATTTCAGGTTCACCGCGCGTGCCTTCGGGGAAAATAATTACAATCGAGTTATTATCTAATGCGTTAATAACAGCGGCAAAAACGTCATGACCTTTTTCCTTCATTCTACGATCAATCGGAATAATGCCTGCAATGTTCAGCGCGAACCATTTGATAAAGCGATTACACATAAAATAATCTGCTGCCGCGACAGGATGCACTTTATTAATCACGCTCAATGGAAATAACGACATCAATGCCATTGTATCCAAATGGCTATTGTGATTTGCTACTATGATGGCCGCGCCTGATAACGGCAAATGCTCACGTCCTCTGGCATTAATCCCCAAGATTAATAACACCAACGGCTTAACTATCAGTAGGAAGAACAGGCTACGCAACATTGACTTCGCCTAGTAATGTAGAAAATACACATAATGAAAAAACAGCGGTGCGGTATAAGTCAAACTATCCAACCTATCCAAAATGCCGCCGTGACCAGGAAGCAAACTGCCGCTGTCTTTCACGCCAATATCACGCTTCAACGCGGAAATCGTTACATCCCCAACAAAACCACCTAAGCCAATCAACAGCCCTGCACCCAAGGCTTCATAACGTAACAACGGGGTTAAAAATGGCGCGAGTAATACGGCTAACACGGTGGTTGTGAACACGCCACCCAAAAAGCCCGCCACCGTTTTATTTGGGCTGACTTTTGGAGAAATTTTGCGTTTGCCCAAACTTTTGCCCCACAGATATTGCGCGACATCATTAATCTCGGTCAGAAATACCAAATAAATCAGCAAGCCCATTGTGCCACCAGCGGGATTGACCTCAGCGGGCAACACCAACATAAACGCGGCATGACTCAAGCCAAACACCGTTATCATCAAGCCCCAGTGTAGCGTACCGATGGCGCGTAAAAAGCCTTGGGTTTCGCCGATTAAAATCATCCGCATCGGCAAAAACAAAAAGACAAATACGGGAATAAAAATAATGAATAGCCCATACCGTGCCATCCACACCCAGTAGAACTGTATAGGAATGGCTAAATACGCCCAGAACAATACTCGATGATCAGCACGGCGTGTTGGCACTAACGATACATATTCTTTAAAGGCGAGAAAGCTAACCAAACCCAACACAATCACTGACACGGTACGATTAAACAATACCGCGACTGCAAACACCGCAACAATCAGCCACCATGTTTTAATGCGTAAGCGCAATTCGGTATAGTTGCGTTCAGGTTTGGTACGAACCAGCAAAATAGAGCTTAGACTGGCAATCGCAAGCAAGCCGCCAATCGCCATAAATGCGATTTGTACACTGACAGGTAAGCCGTTCCAATTCATTGCCCAATCTCCGCCAGAGCATTACGAGCGCGATTAAACACCGTCCACACGCTCAGCACTAACATAATCACAAATAGCCCATTTAACCACTGCCCTGCTGTCATGCCTAAACCTAACGCTAAGGCGATTGCACCAAACACAAACGCTCTATCACTTTTACCCATAGGACCATCGTAACGACGTGACGCGCCAATCTGTATGGCAATCACACCTGTCATTTCCGTGATTATCCCGACAATCACTACCAGCACCACCAACCAAGACCAAACACCTGCCAACAATGCAAATGGCAAATACAAGGCGACATCAGCAATCACATCACACAGTTCATTCAAAATCGCCCCCAACGCGCTTTTCATACCGTGTTCACGCGCCAACATACCATCAATCGCATTTAACGCCATGCGTACAAACAGCACGATTGGTATCAGCAAAAATACACACGGTTGCGCATAAAAAAACGCTAATCCGCCGCCTGTAATAAGTGATAACAATAGTGCAGCAATCGTCACTTGATTAGCCGTGACACCACGCCCTGCCAGCCATTTACAAAGCGGACGCAACAGATTTTGAAACGCGGGTTTAATATCATAAATACTTGCCATCTTTCTATTCCTAGAGTTGAATGAATGGTGTTTTTTTGCTCTGTAAATGAACGCTTGCTCTACTTGCTGGACTTCTCGCGTAGATATTCCCAAATGAACGCTGACATTTTGTCGATTTGCTTAGCCCAAGCGCGATGATCTTTTGCAGTTTCATGGCTATACGGAAGGTATGTTGCTGGTGCAACAGATCCGTTGCGTGTTCGACCGTCTTGATGTACCCGCTGGTGACATTCATGGTAGAGCAATACACAATTGATGAGAGTTTTAAGCCATTGATGATTCGGATCGGCAGGGTTACCACACTGATTAGGAACGACGTGATGAGCAAATTCCAATTCGTCAATCAAAACGCATCCGCAATGTGCGCATAAGTTACGTTGACGAAACCTAGCCTTATCGGCTGTTCCATTGTAAAAATCGAATGGTCGTTTGCTTGCCATTGTTATGACTCCTTAATTTAAAAAGAAGCGATATATAGACACTTCTTATGATTTTGAATTAATAACCTATCGCATCGACAGTAAAACTTTTTCCACAACGATTACTAAAACTTTGTGGGGCTTGTTGAATTAACTCCGCTAATGCCACATTGGTGGGGATTTGTTTAGGCAGATTAATAAACACATCGACTAAGTTGCCCTCTCTATCACAACCTAGATTAAGCGTTTGCTGGCATTTTTACCAAACGATTTATCGACAGTTTTAAAAAAACGCGGCGGTTGATACTATTTTACCTATGTTTTGTTTCATAAAATCGGCAATACCTTGGTCATTAAATTCTTTGGTAGTGGCTAAATTTGTAGTGATAGCAGCTAATTTTTATCATGATAGAAGAAAAAATAATCTACCGATGTTGGTC
>DFWO01000160.1 GCA_002380945.1 Methylococcaceae bacterium UBA4132
CGTTGGAAACAAGAGCAAGAGGCGTTAAAGTCTGGAAGTCTGTTAAGTACTGAAGATAAAGCCGAATTGATACGCTTACGCAAAGAAAACAAACAACTGCGGATGGAGAAAGAAATCCTAAAAAAGGCGAGTACCTTCTTTGCGAAAGAACTGAAGTGAAATACCGTTTCATCAAGGACTTAGAGATGATGTATCCCATTAGATTACTATGTCGAGTTATGCAAAGCAGCCATAGTGCCTACTATGCGTGGTGCAAACGCCCTGCCAAGATCATCACTGCCGAAGAATTGCATCTGTACCGCCGTATGAAAGAATCGTTTGCCGACAGTTGTGGCAGTCTAGGCTCAAGAATGCTGTTAAAACAACTACGCAAAGAAGGCTTCAGCTTAGGACGCTATCGCGTACGCCGTCTGATGAAACTGATTGTCATACAACGCCGCGCTTACAAAGTCACTACCGTGCGAAAACATAGCCATCGCGTGGCTGATAACTTGGTAAATCAACACCTTACCCCTACTGCTCAAAACCAAATCTGGGCAGGTGACATCACCTACCTCAGAACTCATGAAGGCTGGTTATATTTAGCTATTGTCATGGACTTACATTCCAGACCAATTATTAGCTGGGCGATGGATAAACGCATGAGTTTTGAACTGGTTGAACGAGCCATGACTATGGCAGTTAGACTAAGACAGCCTCCGAGAAAGTTGATATTTCATAGCGATCGCGGCTCGGAATACACCTGCAAACGCTTTCATCAACTCTTGAAAAAACAGGGCTTCAAAGCCTCCATGAGCGGCAAAGGCACTTGCTAGGATAATGCTGTCGTTGAGCGTTTCTTTGGCAGTTTAAAAAACGAATGGCTGTTGAAAATTTACCACTTAACCCGAGACGCTATGAAACAAGATGTGCAGCACTACATTCGTTATTACAATCAAATACGATTGCATTCCGCTAACGGCGATTTATCCCCTATTGATTTTGAACTGTCTCTTTCAATAGTGTCAGGTTTGGCTTGACCAGAACAGCTGAATAAGGGGTAAACACAGAATTTGGAAAAAATAGTACGTTAAGACTTAATTTATTCACATCTTCATTGGCACTCCTGTAAAAGATTGAAGTGTCACCCATAGAAACACACAGGCAATAACCAATAGTATTATTTTGATTTTTGTTGGCATAATAACCTCATAACGGTTCAGCTCCCACTGGTGTGGGTAGTATAATCATAACCTATTGAATAAAAATAGAAAAATATATGCCTAAAAGAGGATACATGAAAACTAAATATGGTTTATTAAACATTCATAGTGGCGGCATTGACTTGACCGAATTTCAAGAAATGGTTGCAGTAAATGCTTACTACAGAGCCGAAAAAAGAGGTTTTGAAGCTAGCCATGAAATGGATGACTGGCTTGAAGCCATAAAAGAAATAAAGCTCTTACATCTGACTCCAGTAAATAGGACTAGCGAGAGCATCTGAACATACATTGACGGGTTTTGTTGTCGGTATCATTAACGGAGTATTTCTTCTGAATTCTGTGTTGACCCCTTGTTGAAAGTCTCTGCGAGTTGTTGTGCATGGATATTCCCATAAGCTATCCTAGCAACTAAATCTATCGACGATCAGGAGAAACCAATATGTGGATTCAAAAAGAGATTCGCTTGAAATCACAAAAAAGAGGATTTCATTTAGTTACTGATGAAATACTGGGGCAGATGACAGAATTAAGCAAAATTTCTATTGGGATGTTTAATGTCTTCATTAAACACACCTCAGCTTCATTAACCATCAATGAGAATGCTGATCCTACAGTACGGCAAGATTTCGAGAGTTTTTTTAATCGAGCAGTGCCAGAAAATGAACCCTATTATAGGCATCTCGATGAGGGGAGCGATGATATGCCGAGCCATCTGAGAAGTAGTCTTTTGGGTTCATCACTTAATATTCCAATCACTAATGGACGATTAAATTTAGGGATATGGCAAGGCATTTACCTCTGTGAGCATCGGAATCACGCTGGAAGTCGAACACTTATTGTGACAATCAATGGGGAATAGCGTTTAATGTGTTTTTAAGCGACTGCTATTTGTCGCCTCAGTGTATCGTTTCCAATGCTGAACACACTTAGGGTACTGTGAACAGGTTTAATTGATTGGCATACTTAGTCTAGCACTCTATGTATTTTTGTTTGTTATCATGCTTGATAAAATACATTGAAAGGCTGGATTTACGAAAGTCCTAAAAAAATATTATTTAGAAATATGAATAACGCTACTGTTCAAGACATCGCTAAACAAAGTCGTGTTGCGGCACGTCAATTAGCTTCAAGCTCTACCGCACAACGTAATCTAGCACTGACTAAAATGGCTGATGCGCTGGAAGCGGTCAAACAACACGTTTTAGACATTAATGCTCAGGAAGTCGCTATAGCTCAACAAGCAGGACAATCGGCGGCGATGGTTAAACGATTAACCATTGATGAAAAGGTTTTTCAAACCATGCTATCTCGGCTCAGAAAAGTAGCGCAATTGCCTGATCCCTTAAATCGCGTGCTAGAAGGTCATACCAACCCTGCTGGACTGCAAGTCTTTAAAAAATCCGTGCCGTTAGGTGTCATCGGTATTATTTACGAATCCCGTCCTAATGTGACCACCGATGCCGCTGCGGTCTGTATCAAAAGTGGTAATGCAGTTATTTTACGCGGAGGATCAGAGGCATTACAGACTAATACGCTACTGACCAAAGCAATGATCAAGGGCGTGATTGCCGCAGATTTGCCACAACATGCCATCCAGATTATTCCCGTTGCAGGTCATGAAACTGTGAGTGAATTATTGAAAATGGATGAATACATTGATGTATTGATTCCACGCGGCGGCAAGGACTTAATCAAACGCATTGCTGAAGGCACACGAATTCCTGTGATTAAACATTACGACGGTGTGTGTCATCTTTATATTGCCGAAGATGCAGACTCAGCCCAAGCGGTCAAATTGGCGGTGAATTCAAAATGTCAAAGCATTCAAGTGTGTAACGCCTTGGAAACGCTGTTAGTTGATAAAAACTGTGCCGAGCAGATGCTACCTTTACTCCATACAGCATTTAAAGAAAAAGCCATTGAACTGCGGGGCTGTGAACAAACACAAAAGTTATTACCAGACATCGCCCCAGCCACAGAAGAAGACTGGTACAGCGAATATTTAGCTCCGATTTTATCGGTAAAAATTGTCAATGGTATTGATGAAGCCATCCAGCATATTAATCACTACGGCTCAGGACATACCGACGGCATCGTGACGCAAAGCCTGAAAATGGCACAACAATTTGAACAGCGGGTTGATTCGGCTTCTGTTTTAATCAATGCGTCAACCCGATTATCAGGCGGTGGCGATTATGGCTTAGGCTCAGTGGTTGGCATTAGTACCGACAAACTTCATGCCAGAGGCCCCGTTGGTGCTAATGAATTGACCAGCTATAAATGGATCGCTTATGGAAACGGTCATTTGAGAGATTAAGGACTAGCGGGCGCATTTGAATAGAAACTGATAGTTTTGTTGTCGGTATTCTTAACGGGATGTTTCGTACATTAACACCATATAAATGTCAAAAATACGTCATAACAATGCCTATAGTATGTCTAACGTGCGTCAAAAAGACACCTAAGAACCTGTTCAACATCTCC
>DFWO01000154.1:0-5182 GCA_002380945.1 Methylococcaceae bacterium UBA4132
TTCGGTTGATTAGTGTCACACCTATTAAGGCTTTTTGCCCGCTGAGATTCATACTCAGTCAAAAGCCCAAACGTTTACTGTCGAGGGCTATAACAGTTTGTTTAGGCACTTTTTGGATGGATTACGACGTAAATCCAAATGTTATTCCAAGTCCATGACGATGTTGCTTTATTCCGTTTGCCTTTTGATGCTTCAGCGCAATGGTAATTTGAACGCTATTTTTAATTAACAATACCGTAATAAGTAATAGTAAGTAATAGTAAGTAATAGTAAGTAATAGGTCTTTTATTAGTCTGTTCCAAGGTTAAAACCACCGTCTTTTAGGCGGTTAGATTTATCTAGGATATTTTGAGATATGATAAGCGAAGACACTGAAAAGAAGGAGAGCTTATGGAATGTCGTTATGGAAGTCATACGGTTTATAAAATCCAATACCATTTCGTGTTTGTGACGAAATATCGTTATAAGGTATTGAAAGGCGATGTCGGATTGAAAGTTTGAGAATTGATTAGGCAGACTTGCGAAGCGTTCGAGATAGAAATTATAAAAGGAGTTGTCAATCAGGATCATGTCCGTATTTTCGTCTCTGCGCCGCCTAACATTGCTCCTAGTGAGATCATGAGGCGAATTAAGGGAAGAAGTTCTATGAAGTTGTTTGAAAGTTTTCTCGATTTGAAGAAGCGATATTGGGGTCGGCACTTTTGGGCAAGAGGCTATTTGTGTGACTTCTGGCGAATTGACCGAAGAGATGATTAAGAACTATTTGGAACATCATTTTGAACCCAAGGGCGATGATAATTTTAGGACAGAGACATAAACGGGTCTTGTGACCCTTATCCAGACTTTAGTCGTTTTATCTAACCCACCCGCTTTAGCTGGTGGTTGTGAAGTTGGTAGTGGGTCAAAGCTGCATTTTACTGTACTATTAAGGTGTCGATATGTTATCAAGAAATCGACTGTCTGAACTGTAGTAGCAATAAGATTACTAAATCTGGTTATGCGGAGTAAGGGACGCAACGGTATTGTTGCCATAATGAGGTTTGTTCAACAAAAACTTATGGCTATAACGCCTATAAGCTAGGCGTTAAAAGGCTTGTGTGGACATAGCAATTAAAGCCTTAAGCGATTATTATTTCTAATTACTGATAGCGTACGTTATTCGTTAGGCGAGTTAGTGCGAATTACAGTATACTGCTCGGCTGAAAGAGTTGGCTGAGCAGTCGCCGTTTTATTGTAATGATAAAAGGGAGGAAAGTCCGGGCTTCATTGGGCAGGGTGCTAGGTAATACCTAGGGGGCGTAAGCCTACGGCAAGTGCCACAGAAAATATACCGCCTATCACCATGATAGGTAAGGGTGAAATGGTGCGGTAAGAGCGCACCGCGCAACTGGTAACAGGTGTGGCAGGGTAAACCCCACTCGAAGCAAGATCAAATAGAGAAGCAGACGCGTGGCCCGCGCGGCTTCTGGGTAGATTGCTTGAGCGTTCGGGTGACTGAACGCCTAGATGAATGGCTGCTCTC
Source organism: Methylococcaceae bacterium UBA4132 (assembly GCA_002380945.1). Classification (GTDB taxonomy): domain Bacteria; phylum Pseudomonadota; class Gammaproteobacteria; order Methylococcales; family Methylomonadaceae; genus UBA4132. Next base: position 1,523 of record DFWO01000154.1, read on the forward strand.
GACAGAACCCGGCTTATAGGCTGACTCTTTCTTCTTCGATACAAAATACCTGCATACAGACCGAAAAATCATTCCAACATAACGTATTTACGCTATTTGTTAGCCTTCTGTTTTGACAGCAAAATTTTCATAGTTATTAAAACGATTCATTGCATTCCCTCATTTGTATATACTATGTGCCACTATTAGAAGCGTTCTACGCTTTTTAATTACTGTAGTTCTTATGTAAACTAAACAAATAATTAAAGCCCGAAGCACAGAACTGCATTTCACAGCCATGTTATCTAGCCATGCACAACTCCGTCCCAACAGGATCACATAATGAATAACTCTTTTCTTTCAGAAATTACTGGACAACTTGACATTGACCCAGCGGAAACCAAGGAATGGATTGAAGCACTGCAATCTGTTCTTGAACAAGATGGTAGTGAACGCGCACATTTTTTGATTGAACAGCTAGTGGCTGTTACAAGGCATTCGGGATTTGATATTCCTTTTAGTGCCAATACGGCTTATCTCAATACCATTCCTGTGGCACAACAGGCACAGTTTCATGGCGATGCCACCATCGAACAAAAAATTCGTTCTTATGTGCGTTGGAATGCCATGATGATGGTATTACGCGCCAACAAAAATACCAATGTCGGCGGTCATATTGCCAGCTTTGCCTCTGCTGCGACTTTATATGATGTGGGTTATAACCATTTTTGGCACGCAGCTTCTGACAGTCACGATGGTGATTTAATTTTTACTCAAGGGCATTTAACACCAGGTGATTATGCACGCGCGTTTTTAATTGGTCGCTTGACCGAAGAGCAAATGAATAACTTTCGCCAAGAAGTACATGGCGGTGGTTTATCGTCTTATCCACACCCATGGTTAATGCCTGATTTTTGGCAGTTCCCTACAGTATCTATGGGCTTAGGTCCTATCATGGCGATTTATCAAGCCCGCTTTATGCGTTATTTGCGTGATCGTGGTTTGACGAATACTGATGGTCGTAAAGTCTGGAGTTTCCTTGGTGACGGTGAAACCGATGAACCTGAGTCATTAGGTGCTATCGGTATGGCAGGGCGTGAGCGTCTGGACAATCTGATTTTTGTCGTTAATTGCAATTTGCAACGTTTGGATGGTCCAGTGCGCGGTAACGGTAAAATCATTCAAGAACTGGAAAGTGAATTTCGCGGGGCAGGTTGGAATGTTATTAAACTGGTCTGGGGGCAACGTTGGGATGCTCTGCTGGCGCGTGATAAAAATGGCGCGTTAGCGGCAAGAATGATGGAATGTGTGGATGGTGATTATCAAACCTTTAAAGCCAAAGATGGCGCGTATGTCCGTGAGCATTTCTTTAATACCCCTGAACTAAGAACGATGGTTGCTGATTGGTCTGATCGAGATATTTGGGAACTCAATCGTGGCGGTCATGATCCCGCGAAAGTGTTTGCAGCGTTCCATGCGGCGGTTAATCATAAAGGGCAACCGACCGTTATTCTCGCTAAAACCATTAAAGGTTATGGCATGGGAACCTCTGGCGAAGCACAAAACACCTCGCATCAACAGAAAAAAATGGATCAAATCTCGCTGAAAAACTTCCGCGACCGTTACGAACTCCCTGTTACCGATGAGCAACTGGCAAAACTGCCCTATCTAACTTTCCCTGAAGGTTCAAAGGAACTGAACTACATGCTACAACGCCGTGCTGAATTAGGCGGACACATTCCTTCAAGACGTGAAAAATCCTACGCACTTGATGTGCCTGTCCTCAGCGATTTTAAATCTCTGTTAGAAGCAAGCGGCACTAAAGAATCATCTACCACAATGGCGTTTGTGCGTTTATTGAATATTTTGGTGAAAGATAAAAATATCGGTAAACGCGTTGTGCCGATAGTACCCGATGAATCGCGTACCTTTGGTATGGAAGGTATGTTCCGTCAGTTAGGTATTTGGTCACAAGTCGGACAACTTTACACGCCACAAGATGCTGACCAATTAATGTTCTACAAAGAAGACAAACACGGTCAAGTATTGCAAGAAGGCATTAACGAAGCAGGTGGTTTATGTGATTGGATAGCCGCTGGTACATCGTATTCCACGCATAACGTGCCGATGATTCCGTTCTTTATTTACTATTCAATGTTTGGTTTCCAACGCGTCGGCGATTTAATTTGGGCAGCAGCAGATCAACGCACACGCGGCTTTTTAATGGGTGGTACCGCAGGACGCACCACACTGAACGGTGAAGGCTTACAACATGAAGATGGTCATAGTCATATCATGTCTGCCACTGTGCCGAATTGTGTTTCTTACGACCCGACTTATGCCTACGAATTGGCTGTAATTGTTCAAGACGGTTTACGCCGTATGTATGTTGAACAGGAAGACGTGTTCTATTACATCACCGTAATGAACGAAAATTACGTCCATCCTGCCATGCCTAAAGGTGTTGAAGAAGACATATTGAAAGGTATGTACAGTTTCAAACAAGGCGAAGACAACAAAGCTCCTCGTGTACAGCTATTAGGTTCTGGTACGATTTTCCGTGAAGTGGAATTTGCCGCTGAATTGTTGCGTAATGATTGGGGCGTTGAAGCCGATTTATGGAGCTGCCCTAGCTTTACTGAATTGGCGCGTGATGGTCAGCAGTGTGAGCGTTGGAATCGTTTACACCCCACCGAAGCTCAAAAACAAGCCCATGTTAGTCATTGCCTTGCTAATAATACTGCCCCTGTCATTGCGGCAACTGATTACACCCGCGCATTTGCCGAACAAATTCGCCCTTACATTAAAGCCCCTTATATCGTGTTAGGAACAGATGGTTTTGGTCGCTCCGATACTCGCGAAAATTTACGCAGCTTTTTTGAAGTAGATCGCTACCATATCACGATTGCTGCGCTGAAAAGTTTGGCAGACGCGGGACAATTTGAAGCCGCTAAGATTGATGTGGCGATTGCTAAATATGGCGTAGTCGCTGATGCAACCGCCCCTTGGTTAAGATAAGGAATCAACAACATGACTGTATTAATCGAAATCAAAGTACCCGATGTTGGCAATGTTGCTGAAATTGATGTCGTTGAAGTATTGATTCAACCTGGTGACGTGGTGGCATTGGAGCAAACCGTTGCTACACTGGAAACCGATAAAGCCAGTATGGACTTACCATCCAGTGCCGCAGGCACAATACAACAGGTTTACATTAAACCAGGCGATAAAGTGTCTGAAGGTTCATTGATTGCGACTGTGTTAGCCAATGCAGAGGTTGCCAATGTTGCTCCCGTTGAACAAGCTGCTGAGCCTACACCTGTCGTCGCGCCTGTTCCCGAAGAAAAAGCACCTACGCCACCCGCTGTTGTGAAAAGTCCGACACCCGCAGTCGTTGTGACGCAAACTGACACTGCCGTTAAATCAACCGCTCATGCGTCGCCCTCTGTGCGCTTATTTGCGCGTGAATTAGGCGTTGATATTAGCCAAATTAAAAAAGGCAGTGGCCGTAAAGGACGCATTCTTAAAGACGATGTGAAAAACTTCGTTAAAAAAGTCATGGCAGAAGGCATCGTTGCGACGGGTTCTGGTATTCCGAGCATTCCAGCGGTTGATTTTTCGGTGTTTGGTGAGACCGAAACACAAAAACTGAGCAAAATTAAACGCCTGACTGGGCAGAAT
>DFWO01000154.1:5526-7650 GCA_002380945.1 Methylococcaceae bacterium UBA4132
GATATTACCGAAATGGAAGCCTTCCGCAACGCATTGAATGCGGAAAAAGCCAAAGGTGAGTTAAAAATTACAGGCTTAATGTTCATTATTAAAGCCTTAGTGACGGCGATGCAACAGTTCCCTAGCTTCAACGCTTCTTTATCACCCGACGGTGAACAACTCATTCTAAAAAAATATTTTAATATCGGTATTGCTGTTGATACCCCGAATGGCTTAGTTGTGCCTGTATTGCGTGATGTCAATCGTAAAACGGTTAATGAACTTGCAGCAGAACTGGCAGAAAAAAGTGAAAAAGCCCGTCAAGGCAAGCTATTACCTGCTGATATGCAGGGTGGCTGTATGACCATTTCCAGCTTAGGCGGTATTGGCGGCATGGCGTTTACGCCGATAGTCAACGCGCCTGAAGTGGCGATACTGGGTGTGACTCGCGCCAAGATGCAACCCATTTGGAATGGTAAAGAATTTGAACCACGCCTTATGTTACCGTTAGATTTAACTTACGACCATCGTGTTATTGATGGGGCGGAAGGCGCGAGATTCATGGCGACCATTAAATATTATTTGGGCGATATTCGCCGTTTGTTACTTTAAAACAAGGGCAACACAATGAACGATACAGTAGTACACGCAGAAGTTTTAGTATTAGGTGGCGGTCCTGGTGGTTATAGTGCAGCATTTCGCGCCGCTGATTTAGGTAAACAAGTGGTGTTAGTGGAGCGTTATCCTGTCATAGGTGGCGTTTGTCTAAATGTTGGCTGTATTCCCTCAAAAGCTTTGCTACACGTCGCCCATACCATTCATGAAGCCGCCGAAGTGGAAGCGCATGGTGTTAGTTTTGGCAAACCCTCTATTGACCTCGATAAAGTACGGGCATGGAAAGCTAGCGTCACTAAATCCTTAAATGACGGCTTGGCAGGTTTAGTGAAACAACGCAAAGTGACACTCATTCAAGGCGTTGGGCAATTTACCTCCTCGGAAACAGCGTCCATACAAACCGAAGATGGTGTTGTAACGGTGCGTTTTGAACAAGCGATTATCGCGGCAGGTTCACAACCGACCCAAATCCCGATTTTCCCGCATGATGATCCACGATTATGGGATTCTACCGATGCCTTAGCACTGAAAGAAATTCCCAAAAAATTACTGATTGTCGGTGGTGGCATTATCGGTTTAGAAATGGCAACGGTTTATCACGCGTTAGGTTCAGAGATCAGCGTAGTGGAACTCATGGATCAAGTCATTCCTGGGTGTGATAAAGATTTGGTTAATCCGCTATTTCGCCGTATTAAAAAGCAATACAACAATATCTGGCTAGAAACCCGTGTCACCTCGATTGAATCCCATGAAGAAGGCTTAAAAGTATTTTTTGAGGGTAAAGGCGCACCAGAGCATGAAATGTTTGATGCGGTGTTGGTCGCTGTCGGACGCAGACCCAACGGCAAAAAAATCGGTGCAGAATCGGCAGGCATTGAAATTAATGAACAAGGCTTTATCTCTGTAGATAAACAACAACGCACTAATGTGCCGCATATTTTCGCGGTCGGTGACATTGTTGGTAATCCTATGCTGGCACACAAAGCCGTGTACGAAGCTAAAATTGCCGCTGAAGTCATCGCTGGACATAAAGCGAGTTTTGACGCACTCACTATTCCATCGGTGGCGTATACTGACCCTGAAGTGGCTTGGATGGGGCTAACGGAAAATCAAGCCAAAGCACAAGGCATCGAGTACGAAAAAGGTACTTTCCCTTGGGCAGCGAGCGGACGCTCACTCAGCATGGGACGCAAAGAAGGCTTAACTAAAATACTCAGTGACAAAGAAACAGGCAGAATTCTCGGCGCAGGTATGGTTGGCACGAATGCAGGGGAATTGATTGCGGAAACTGTACTGGCTTTGGAAATGGGGGCGGATGTAGAAGACCTCGGCTTAACCATACACGCGCATCCTACCTTATCAGAAACGGTGGCATTTGCCGCTGAAATGATTACAGGCACTATCACCGATCTTTATATCAAAAAATAATACGGTATAAGGCGCAAGTTCCAAGGTAAACACAATTCGCCTTGCACCTTGCGCTTTTCACCTTTCACTTTTTTTTCAACTACTCAAATGATAAGAAAGATA
>DFWO01000008.1 GCA_002380945.1 Methylococcaceae bacterium UBA4132
CGTATTAACACAGGTTTGCCATCACTACTTCATATTTGGTTTTAATACTGCTACCAATAACCTGCTAGGGTAACGGATTGTTAGATTTAGCCATTGCCATTGTTGCCAACGACAAATAGACCAACAATGTACAGTAAGACATTATTCGTGTGAGGAAAAATGTATTCATAGTAGCTTTTTATTATTTTTAGAAATGTAACTCGCTTTAATCAATAGCATCACAAAGCAAGGTAAGATGAGAAACACCTAATTCTTTGGGCAAACCAAACATATACACTAAACCAATAGCCAAATCACCCAAACCTAACGGTACGGCAATCAGACCCAAATCCCCGAATAATCCCGCAGGAACAAGCAACAACGCGGCGATATAGCGCAATATAGATTCCCAATACACAAAAGCCGCCCGCAGGCGCAAATTACAAGATGCCAATATCAGCACCACACTGGTAAAGCCTAAAAAACCTGCAATCAGCCAACCCCATAACGGAGCGGGAACATTCAAGCCCAGCAAGCGATAAGCAGGTGGGCACGTTAACGTCAATGCCAGCCCAGCGTTATAAACTCCCGACCAGAAGATAAAGTTTTTCATTGTAAATGGCATGATTTTTTCTTTAGTTTGATATAAAACTCATTGAAATAATTATGATTTTGCAAACTGAGATTACGCTATCGCGGTATCTTAGCCATAGGTTAATTCTCAATATGTGATAACGAAATCCATCATGAGTTGTTTCAGTGATCTCTACGCACTCAATTTCCTTGAATAGTGACAATAGGTGCTTGGACTCGATCTTCCTTATCCGCCAACGTCAAAATAATCATCAGAAACGTAAATACCCCCTTTGATCTGTAGTCACGGTCGTCAATCCAATACCAGTAATCACGATACTTGATCGCTGTGAAAGCATCTGCTGGTTGGGATTTTTCCGTATGAATCTTAACTAAAGGCGGCAACGACTGAGCCATGTCTCCCGACTCTAAAATCGGCGCATAAGTACGATGTTCTGCAATATGCTCAGGTGGTATTTCGATATTGGCACCTAGTTGGTTCAAAATTTGGAATCCAGAGCGTGTCTGTATAGCGATCTCGTCATCTTTTCCAGACACTGCACCATAAACTATTTTGTACACATTAAGATCAGGTCTCAGCCCTAACAGTTTTCTGACCAATACCCTATCAGCCTGTACTTCGGGTAAAAGTGCCTTTTGACTAATGACCAGTATCGTCCCTTCCTCTTTCGTTTGCTTGGATGCTTCCACCCGCAAATCAATCGCACCAGAGGCTTGAAGACGTTGTAGAGCCGCTAGCAACCTGATGAAATCGGGATCGGCAGGATAACCCCGTGCTCCGCCTTTGCGATTCGACAATCCATTGATTGATTGCACTCCAATCTGCAATAGCGTATCAATTGGCCAGCCTTCTTCGGCACGCATCAGCAGAGCTGGAGGTGGAATCGGCGTTATCATGACCTGAAGAAAATGGGCACCCGTCAGCGGCGTATAAGTAATTGTCGGACGGTCGATATAAGTACCAGCCGTTCCCATAGTCACTACATCGCCAAGCGCGCTTAAGCTATTGAGCGTCCCGCCTATCGTTACTGCCCCCTGTAACTGGTAACCGCTAATAATCTGTCCCACGTCTAGGAACACGGGCGTATCGGCGTAACGCATCTTGACAATATTGAGCAGGGTTTGCTGTTTCCAGGAATTTGAAATCGCATTCATGTAATCGAAGCGGTCACGATCCACGCTCGGAGGACCAAAACTTCCACATCCCGACAAACTGAGCGCGATACTCGCCATCAGGCTGCTGCGAACTATGGTGCTAAATTCACAAAACATAGCCTGGTTTTTCAGAAATAGTCTAAACCGCTTGATACTCACCTTCATCTATTGCACTCCAAATTCCGATTGCTGATTCATAGCGTGTGATTAATCATTCTGCCTCAATGCTCAATATAAACCTCTAAACGTCCTTCCTGAACAGCATGTTGCAAGGCTTGATAATCCTGCTCATTTTGGTTAGCGTAGCTTTCAGCGAAATCTGCCAATGCTTCATCAAAACCTTCTTTTTTGCCTAAGTAGCCAGCAATTTTCGCCGCATCACCCGAACGGGCATGAGAATGCGCCAATGCCCAGCCGCAGAGTTCCGCATAGTGATCCATTACGGATGGCGTGAACAGTTCGACCAAAGGCTTCATTTTCATATCTCGCAGTTGTCTTACATAGAAATGGTTGCCAACTTCATTCTCTACCCAGCCGAGAAAGATGTCGCTTGCCGACAGCATCAGCCGTTGCCCCGTCACCACGCGTTGCCCATGATTTGAGTATGTGCTGCGTCCTGCGTAAGGCTCTAATACCGACGGGCGTACTTCTTTAACTTGCAAAAATAATGGGTCTTCTGCACCCCCCATCAACAGCATAATGGCACAGCGCGTACCGACACTGCCAACGCCCACTACTTTCATAGCCATATCCTTAAATTCATACCTATCTAGCAATACCCGTCGATCATCTGCCAATGTGGCTCGATAACGCTCAAAAGCCTCGCGTACACGCGCTTCTGCTATGGCTGTTTCTTCGGTTTGGGCATGATAAATTAACGGAGGTTTATCGCGGATACGATGAACACCGTCCTCGAAAGTGACCAACGCGGGAAAATCCTCATCCATCACATCACGGTTACGAGCTTTGCTGAACCGCTTTTTGACACGTTCTCTGGCAATATTGTCTTCCACTGTTTCGAGTACCGTGTCCATGTCGATGCTGAAGTACCAGACTTCAAGTGCCTGCATTTTGGAAAATTCACGGATATGCTCACGATAGCTACGCACACACGCTTGTGCTGCCTCACGACTTTCTTCAGCGGTAAAACCGTTGTGCCGCCCTGCAATCACGAAGCTGGTAACCAGCCGTTTAACGTCCCACTCCCAAGGCGCAGGCAGGGTTTCATCGAAGTCATTAATGGCGAATATCTGCCGCCGTTCTGGCGTAGCGAAGCTGCCAAAATTGACTAAATGACAATCGCCACACGCTTGTACATGAATACCTGTTTTCGGTAAGCCCGCAAGATCGGCCGCCATAATTGCCGCTCCACCTCGATAGAATGCAAACGGCGATTGCAACATTCGCCCATAGCGTATCGGTAGCAGTTCGGGTAATCGACCAGCACCCGACTCGATGAGTAATTCAATGGGATCGCGGCGGTGGCTGGGTGCTTGCCACTGTGCGTGACTGGCTAACGGCACTGCAAGCCGCATAGCTTTACCGTCTGCTTTGCGGTCTGTTCTTGAACGTTTATCTACGGTAATTAGCGCGACATTATCAGCATCATGATTGTGTTTATGTTTTTTAGTAGACTCTTTTTTGCTCATGTTTGTTACTCCTGTAAAGGGGAAAATTTACAACAAAATTCCAATAAGCTTTTGGACTAATTCTTCCAACGAAATCATCGTCAATGCCAACGGCAACACAGGCAGTAGAACGGTGGCAGCGATTTGTAACACGGTTCCTTTACCAAACGGAAATATGCGCATGTTGCGAATTGTTTCAAGGCTATTGTTCAAATCAGCAAGCGACTGAATGTCACCACTACCCACGAATGCCTCATCTTCTGGCGCACCACCGCGTAGCCATTTGCGTTCAAATTCGATGACATAACTGCTCGCTAAACAGTCATAACGCACTAAGCCTTCCCGTTTGGTTCGGGCAAGCTGCCCTGCAAACACGCACAAGGGACCTAGAATAATCAGTAACATAAATACCACAGAAGCGGCAATCTCTGGTTTAAAATCTAATAGTTTCGCACCCTCATAAAAAATACGCTGGGCAATCATTGCAGCAAGCAGTGACCCTAATGCGAGAGAAAAAGGCATGAATGCGGCGGCACTGCCCGCAAGAAAGCCTAGTCCACCTGCTTTGTCGGGATGGGTGGGAACAAGATAGAGTTCTAAACGTGCAACTTGCCAAAGAAATCGCGTCCACACGATAATTCTGAGTAGCCAGCGAAACATCAGGAATTGAAAAATGGGTAAACTGACATAAGCAAACCAGTAGCCCGCTAGACTCAGGTGCTGTTCCGATGCCACGCCTTCCGCATACCAGATAGTGGTGTCCAGCGTCGCCGTCTGAGACCATATAAAATGGTAGATCATAATGACAGCAATCAGCCCTATCTCCATCCAGACCGAATTGCGCAAGCGTAGCGCGGCAACAATACAGGCATCGAAATACGGTCTGATTTCTGTCGTGATAATGTTTCGGTCGATAAATTGCCGTACGACGATCTTCATACGTTGATGCACAATCAATTCAGCCACTAATAACAACGGCAACGCCAGCAAAAAACGGACATGTATTTCCAAATCATACAGAAACGGAACGTTGACGCTACCGCCTAACAATTGCCCTGATAGGGTTGACAGCAATAGCAACGGCAGCCAAGTAAGTAACACAAAAAAAATGATTCGTCTGTGTAACAACTCTAGCCCACTAGTTGCTAAACGGCTACGGATAAACAATTGAAACAGTGGTCCGCCCTGAACGAGGGAAAAATCGTCGGGTATTTGAAATTCAGGTGTCGTATTCATGGGTTAGCCTTAGTTCGTACACTGATTTAAAAAATCAGGGAACGCTAACGTGTCCCCTGATGATGATTGCTTTATTGTGCAGAGGTGTCTAAAACTGAGTAAAACAGCTTTAGCTGTTTTTATCCAATAGCTGAAGCTATTGGACTCCAGTTAAAATTCTTCCTTATTCGGTTACTTTGCTTTTTCCTCCGCATAAGTACCAAATTCAATTTGTTTAGCATCCGCAGGCACTTTGAATTCAAAGGTGCTAGCTTTTAGCTTAGGATTCAATTTCCAGTCGGTAAATTCTACGAGAAAACTTGGACGATTCTCTACTTGTTTATAGGTCATGGCTAAACGCATGGGTAGTGCGTTTTCACCTTTTGCTATCCAGATTTCCCAATCGAGAGCGGGGTCTCGATAAGTAAAATGTTCGGTAGGAACACCATTAACCATAGAATCACCGACTACAGCGGCATCGGTTAGATTTTTAGTCATCACCGTGTATGGATTGCTGTACAGAATATCCGCAGACGGAAAACTAATTTGAGCCTTAGTCATGACAAACTCTAACATTTCATCAATATTGCTCAGTGGTGTATTCGACACTGCATACATCTTATTATCAGCATCGAAAGCAGAAGCCTTAGTGCCATCAAAATAAAGATGAATATTCGGCGTATCACCTGACACAGCCATGTGTAGTTTATTAGGACGCTGTAACGCCACTTCAGCCTCAGTAAAGAAAGTGACAAACTGCCCTGTCTCTGATTGCAGGTCAATAGCACTCTTAGAGTGATAACTAAACGCTTTGCTGGCTATCAGTTTGTCACTCATTTGTTTAAGTCTATCTACTGCCTGTTTATTAACAACGTGCTGAGCAGGTTGTGCCGCAGGAGTAGGCGCGGTAGTTTGTTTTGTTACTTTTGCCGTTGCAGGATTCGTCGGCGCACTGACCGCTTTTTTTTCTTCATGCGCACAGCCTTGTAACGCAATCGCCATGACAAACAACAACGATGAGATTTTTTTAGTAGGGTGCATAATTATTTCTCTCTATAAAAACGGTGATGGTTTGTCCTAGCAATCAATAAGGTGCTGGCACAACTTGGTAATAGCCAGAGTAAGCTCTCATCCAACTTGAACCGCATTGAAAATATTGAATTGAACCTACCATCACACTGTTACATCCACTGGGTAAATTATTCAAATTTGTGCCAATTGGCGTTCCTGCGGGTTGTTGTACAACGACAGTAGTGGTAGAAGGTTGATTATTGCTATTTGCCACTGCCGCACCAGCCATTGCCCCCACTGCCAAACCAGCAACACCTGCCGCCGCAACCTGACCAGAACTATAGCCATAATGACCGCCATAATAAGCAGGTGGACGATAACCATAAGCAGGAACGGGAGGACGATAAGCACCACCACGATTCCAAGCCGCCGTATTACCATTAGGTCCTCGAACAACTGCGGTATTACGATTCCACGCGGCTGAACCGCCATAAGTGCCACGAGCAACGCCCGCACCACCTGCCCCAGCTGCTCGCCACGCATGAGATGGCAATGACATTGCGGTTAGGCAAATTGCGGTAATCACAAGACAATACGTTTTATTTTTAATTATCATAATCTCGACTCCTTTGTTTAGATAAAAAACATTGTAGAGGCGTTGTAATGTAACGTCTCAATGTACACAGGCTACTGAATCCAACCTTGTTGTTGAAACCTAGCTCTAAGTCGATCAGCGATTTCTTTGGCTGTATCTTTGGCTCTACCTTCAACGGTACTGCTACCACTCACCTCGCCATACTCTTTCATACCCGTGCTGACGATGAGACCAGCTGGATTAGCGGTAGCAATCGCACCTGCAACCCCTAAAGCCGCACCAGGGCTGGTACTTCCACCTGCATCGGTAGTGCCATAACCGAGTTTTTGTAATCCTCTAGGTGTCATTTGATAGCCTTCGACTTGTACTTTTAATTCAGACGCGCCTTCGCCAAAGCCAATAGCAACGCGCTCAGCGGCACTGCCTTCAACTAGCGAAAGAATTTGACCTTGAATTACAATGTCATTGATTTGTGGTTGTGTTCCTGCCGATGCCTGCGCGGCGGGTAATCCCATGTTACTGATATTCGTAGCTAACTCTGCTGCAATTTCACTGCCAATTTGACGACCCACAGCGATTTTGTCAGCGGAAATGTTATTGGGAGACGCAGTGAAGTTATACACAAAAATGTGATTTGGTCTTGGTAGTTGACCTGTTACCAACATTTGGCTGTTAGTTATGTTGGTTGTTGATGCACAACCTGTCACTAACAATATAACGCACAGACTCGATACAATAGAGGGCAATTTTTTTCTAAGGTTTGAGCGGTTGGTCGTTGGATTAATCATAAAAAATACTCCTTTTTGTAGTGGTTACAAGTAGTGGTGCAAGCTTTATTTATTATAGAGACGTTGCCATGCAACGTCTCTACAGCCCATACTTTCATCGGTATGGGGCGTTACCTTATTTTTTAGCCGCTTCAGTTTGTAAATAACCAAACTGCGCTTGTACAGCCTTCGCAGGTTTTTTAAAGGTAAAAATATCGGAATTTAGCTTAGGCTTTAGATTCCAATCAACAAAGTCCACTAAGAAATGAGGAGAACCATCGGCTTGTTTATACGTCATGGCTAGACGTAAGGGCAGTGCTTCATCGCCTTTTTGTATCCAAATCTCCCAATTGATGTTCGGTTCCATGTAAGCATAATGATCACAAAGTACGCCGTTGACCTTTGATTCGCCTACGCGGCTAGCATAGGTTAAATCTTTCGTCATTAGTGCATAGGGATTGCTGTTCAAAATATCCGCAGCGGGTAGGTTGATTTTTGCTTTACCCAAAACGTAAGCAATCATTTCATCCATGCTGCTGATTGATGGAGACACCGCATAAACATTGTCCTCAAGATCAATCGCTGACACTTTGTCGTCATTAAAATAAAGGTGAATCGTAGGTACATCCCCTGCGGTATTGATACGCAATTTATTAGGGCGTTGCAATGCAACTTCTACATTAGATGAAAAAGTCAGTAATTGATCTCTTACAGGAGATTTTAACTCCACAATACTTTTTGCATAATAACTAAATGCTGGCGCGGAAGTCAGTGTGTCGCTCATTTGTTTCAAGCGAGTCAATGCAGCTTGGTCAATAGAGTTTTGTGCGACAGTAGGAGTCTGCGACGCATTAACTTGGGCAGGTTTAACGGTCTCTTTAGCAGGTACTGGCGTTGCCGCTTTGGCAACCTGTTTCTGTTCATGCGCACAGCCCGATAATACCAGTGCGATGGCAGATAACAGAACAGGCAGTGATAAAAATTTTCTGAAATTTTTCATAGTTTGTCCTTTAAATCAGTGAGAGGGATATGAGCTATCAATAGGGTGCAGGAACGACTTGATAATAAGCCCCCTGACTACCGAGAAAAGTTTGCATCCAATTTCCGCCGCATTGATAGTATTGTATGCCATTGAATGTATTCCCTGAACAACCACTGGGTAGGCTATATAAAGTCGTGCCTATTGGCATCGGCGTGTATGCAGGCGGTGGTGCAGACTCTTGTACAATCACGGTAGACGGTGGTGGTGCCGAACTCTCCGCAGCCGCAGCACCCGCCATAGCACCAACTGCCATACCCGCCACACCAGCGGCTGCGACATCACCTGAGCTATAGCCGTAAGAAGGTGGATGATAGTCGTAACCGTAAGCGGGTGGATGATAACCATAACCGTAGGCAGGCGGGTGATAGCCATCCGCGCCATAGCCATAACCATGTTCAGCCGCACCCTCAGCAGGTGTACGCCAAGCCGTCGCACTGGTGCTAGCGGAACGACCATCAGCGGTATCAACTGTTGTTCCCTCTCCACGCGTCCAAGTAGCTGAGCCACCTCTAGCATCTGTAGCACTTCGAGAACCCCAACTGGCACTAGCTGAACCGCCGTATGCCCCCGACCAACTTCGTGCTTGTACAGATAACGACAGCGTAGCTGCACACGTTGCGGCGATTAGTAGACCAAAAACTTTATTGCGCATATTCATAACATTTACCTCTAAAAATAATTCACTAAAATATGACAAATTAACACTTCTTTAAAGCCCTTCTCCCCAGCGGTACTGCCACAAAATGCCCATTATGTCGAAACTACTACCAGTCCGTGAATAGACACCCGTACTACCATAAAGTTTGATGGAATTTTGCTTAGTGATAGGAAATGATAGTGTACCGCCCACGCGCCAGTTCTGCTGCATATTGTCATCCATTATATTGTCTTGCGTAGTACGACCGCCTGTATAGTAATTGCCATCGACAGCCGCCCAAATACCTTTGCCGAAGCTGTAAATCAGATGCCCTTGAAAGTTATAGAGTGGCTTCTGCTCTAGGGTGTTTTTCTGAAATGGCTGATTGTTATCGGTAAAGATGTACATACCTGCGGCAAATTCAGCAATCAATGATCCGCATGCTTTAGAAACACCAATTTCTGGTTTGACAGTCCAGCGATTAGTACCCAAATTTACCAGCTTCGATGGATCGTATTGCCCGCTTGGTGCAATGACTGCAAGGCTAACACCAACAATAGTATCCTGCTTATAGTTGGCAAACTCTTTCATTGACATAGCAGGCGCACCGTAAAGATTCACATATAAGCGCACCATTGAATCGGTAAAACCAGAAATTTGCCTGTCTTTTTCCTGCCCTTTTACCTCGGCTTGACCTGATAACCACGCCGTTGGAATGATAATATCAACTTTGCCAGACTTGCCCCAAAAATCCAGCGACCGCGCATAAGCAAAAATAGCACTGTGCGTTTCCAGCTTAGCATCGGTGATGGGAACTGTTGGGGCAAATGCTACATTGCCTTTGATATTAGAATAGCCTGCGACCGCAAAGTTGAGTCCTGTTGGTATATTGGAATAAGCTCTAGGTTCAAGATCCGTTGCTCTCACTGACCAACTCGCCACTACGCCAAAAAATAGCAATAGGGTTAGCTTGGTAAACGTAAAATGTGAATCCAATACACCCACAACTCACCTATTGACCTTGTAGATTATCCAAAACACGCCCAGTCTGTGACAGCGCATTACAATTATCCGAATCACGACACATGGTTTCATAAACGGCTGATTTACCACAGCCTTTCACACCTACGGTATATTCACCCCACTCATAGCCACCACCGCCGCCCATACCAATACCAATACCATTGATATAGGTCATTTTCTTAGATAATACCGTGCTTGTTGCATCAGGGCAGTTTAGTTCAAATCGTCCTCTCGCCAGTGCCGCGTTTACAGCCGCTGGTTGAGTTTGTGCAAGAAACTGAGCTTCAGTAGCACAAGCACTGATAACCAGCGGTAGTATTAACGTAACTAAACCAGTCCGAATAGTATTGATTTTTTTTGAAGTTTTCATGTTTTTCTCCTGAATTTAAATAAGCCGCCATCTCTAGCGACGATTATTAGTAACTACCGTGTAGCTGTGCTTCCTAAAGATTAACATTTGCTTTTAAGTCGATTTTTACTCATGACTTTTTCAAGCATAAGAAACGAAGTGTGTATTACTCAACGCGCTTAACGGCGGGTGGATTCCAGCGTCCATCCAATGCGTTAGCTTTGGGTGCATACAAGCGCATAGTTACACCTAGCTTTCCACTTGCAGGTGCGGGTAACCAGTTTGCTTCTTTGTCAGAACCAGGGCTATCGTGTTGAATGTATAAATCCAATGAGCCATCGGCATTGTATTTAAATGGCATCCATGAACTGACCGCAAAACGGTTGAGGGGATTGGAAACTTGATAACCCGCTTCATCGTACATTGTCACTGACCAAAAAGCCTCTACTGGAGGGAGTTCTTCTTTAGTAAAGTGCAGTACATATTTTTGCTCGCCCATCATCGGTTTGCCATCAGCATCGGCAATATTCATCGGATAAATAGCATCGGCTGGTTGATTAGCACCTAAACCAAGCATAGTCACCATCGCACGTTTCAAATAATAATCGCCATAAGTTCCCATGGTATCAGTATTCATCGACCAGCCATTAGTCACACGCGCCAAAGTCGGCAACTTCCATTTCATCAACGCTAAGCTGTCAGCGGGTACTTTATCCAGCACTTGTTTAACAGCAGGATCAAGTTTGTCATAGTCAAAACTTTTGCCTGCTTCGATACCGATTTTCTTTAACTGTGCGACCATAGACCAGTCGGTAACATGCGGTGGATTAACTTTCATTAATTCAGTAGCGTATTTGAAATAGGCAGCAGCCGACATTTGATTCACCTGTTCCAGTGGCGGCGTTTTCATGTCTACCGTTGCATCTATCACGGCTTTTACTGGCTTAGGTTTCTTTCCCCACTGCGAAAGTGGTGTGAGTTTATAACCGTCCTGTACCTTATGCACGGCATCATAATCGCTAGAACCATTGGTTTGTGTGCGACCAATAATCCAAACTATTGGCGTAGGCGCATCAATACGTTGCACGCCTTTAGGCAGTTTACCTTTCCAGCCTTGCGACACAATTGCGTAGTCACCTGCCTCAGTACCAGTTGTGCGCTTGCCAGGTACAGCAAACGCATCCGTCCACATATCTAAGATAGGCATCAGATAATAACGTCCATCGGTATTTGGCACGGATAGGATCATAGGTTCTTTAACCAAGTCTAACCATGCAACCGAATACAATGTATCAAAGTTAGGTCTTACCACCACTTTCATATCCGCTGGCGGATATTCACGGACATGAGAAAATTCATTCATCGGTCCGTAGCCTGGTTTTTTACCACTTTCGATATTAGTCATTTGTTTGCGAGTAACATCCATTGTCACCAGCGGGTAAAAATAAAGATAGGCATTAACGCCAATTTCTTTCGCTTCTTGTTCACTCAATGCAGCATTGGCAATGCTAGGCACAGTCAGTACCGTGACTAACAGAAAACCTACCATTTTCGATAAAATCTTTTTCATAATTATATCTCCATCAAAGTTGTAATTTTGGGTTGGTGTTACCTTGAAATCACGCGTTAATACAAACGATTGATTGTTTAGACTCTATATCTAGCTTATAACCTCATGCTAATCATGTTTTTTTCGCAATTATATTGTCTATATTTGTTAAAAACCTACTTTATTATCAAATTAACCAAGCAGTAAGCAGCGGCTTTATCATGTCAGTTAATTCATTCAAAGTATGTAAAAGCGCATACTCAGGCAGGGTGTTATACTGACCGAGTTAAACCATCTACTTAATAGCAGGAGTTCATTGTGATACTAGCAGGCGACATCGGAGGAACAAAAACCGTCTTATCTATGTTGACGAGAGATACTAACGGCTCATTGACATGCGTACATGAAAAAAGCTACTCAAGCCAACAATTTCAAACATTTGATGATATTTTAACTGCCTTTTTACCCACTGACACGCCTATTAAATCCGCGTGTTTTGGTGTTGCAGGGCCTGTGGTTAATCAACATTGCCAAACTACTAATTTACCGTGGGTGCTAAACGCCGAAGCCCTAAAAGTAAAATTAAATACCACCAAAGTAAGATTGTTGAATGATTTAGAAGCAATGGCACTGGGTATGTTATATCTGCCCGAACAAGATTTAATCGAGTTAAACCCTAATGCACAAGTTCAAAGTGGCAATATCGCCGTTATCGCGGCGGGGACAGGTTTGGGTGAAGCGATTTTATATTGGGATGGCAACAAACATTATCCAATGGCGACCGAAGGCGGTCACAGTGATTTTGCCGCGCAAACTGCCCAGCAAGATAGTTTGTTAGCATACCTTAGAAACATTTATCCTGATCATGTCAGTTATGAACGTATTCTGTCGGGTATCGGTTTTAGTCACTTATATGATTTTCTTTGTGAACAAGGTATTGCGCCGTCTTGTCTGAAAGTACCTGATATAAATAGTGATGTGGACAGAAATGCCGTCATTTCTCAGTTAGGAATTAACAATGAAGACCCTTTATGTGCCGCCGTCGTTAGGTTATTTGTTGAGCTTTATGGAGCTGAAACAGGTAACTTGGCATTAAAATCACTGTCTACAGGTGGCATTTTTATCGGTGGTGGTATTGGGGCGAAAATATTACCCGCTATGCAAAATGGTGATTTTATAAAGGCTTTTAAAGCCAAGGGACGTTTTCTACCTTTACTCGATAAAATCTCAGTAAAATTATCATTGAACCCGCGCACACCGTTAATTGGTGCGATTAACTATTTTGATTTATAAGTGACTAAACAGTGGAGTCATAAAAGCTATTTTTTGACTCCATTACACATCGCAACCGACAACCTTCCGCATTGTTGAAATACACTCAGTGATCTTTTAGATTTTTTAAGCGACTACGACAATGCCGCAAACCTTTCATAATGTGTTTTTCAACACCACTTTCTGATATACCTGTATGTTGCGCGACTTCGTTGTAGCTCATTTCGTGTATTTTGTTCAAAATAAAAGTATCGCGACAACGAGGCGGTAATTCATCAATCACCTGTCTCATTAGGTCTATATCTTGATGCTCTACCATCACTTGCTCAATAGACGGTGCTTCAATAGTCGATTCTAAGATCGGGTATTGCGCTTGCGCATAATTAGTCGTTACTTTTTTATGCTTAAGATGGTCAAATGCCAAATTTTTGGCAACACGAAATAAAAAAGCCCTAGGGTTTTCAACGTGCTGCTGTTTCAACTCACGAAACAAAATAATAAAACTTTCTTGAATAATATCTTCAGCCGTATCTCGACAATCAGTGATTCGAGCGGTATAGCAGATTAATTCGTTTTGATGTTGTTGATAAACCGTTGCTATGTTCAAAATCGTCTCCTTGGTTTTGTTTCAACAAATAACAAAGCATTTGCTGTGCCAAGAGCGACAATTTCTATTTTTTATCTAAAAAATCAAATAGATACAGATTGATAATTAAGAAATAAAGGGGTTATCTAACACGGGAGAATAATTGAAGTCAGGCATATCACTCGGTTACTGCGTGATATGCCTGATTTACAGATATTTATTAACGCCAAGCGCGTTTTTTGATCACAAAAAAGTGAGCATCTAGTACAGCGATCACTTCTTCATAGCTAATGATTTTTTTATCATTTGCTAAAATATAGTCTGCCAAAGCAGTAATAGCACACCAATGCGACCAATTATTAACAAAGTCAAAGGCAGCTCGAAACAGCTTGGACATCTTCTTTTCCTGCTCTTTCTTATCAACAATAAAACAATCAAGATATTCATTAATTGTTTCCAAATCAGATGAGCCACCATAATTATGTAGTGCGTGCATCGGCACTAAACGCGGGCTAATCAATTCATTATCACGTTGTGCAATATAATTTGCTTCCGCTAACGATCCCACTAATAAATTGATAATATCGGCTTCAAAAGCCTGTTGATACGCTTGTTTTTGTACGGCAGAAAAATTGCAAAGGGTTTCTTCAATTGAATAAGGCAAGGTATGAATCAAGCGACCGCCTTCTAACTTGGTTGTGCAATTGTCATAATTTTTACAGGAACACTCGCCAATAATAATCTGAAAAAAAACGGGGGGGAGTTGTTTGTCTTTATTGCCAAAGTAAATGGCGGCTGCGTGTCCTGCCTCATGAATCGCGGTTTTTTTACTGAGTTCAATATAGTCAACGGGATTAAAATCGTGTGATGTATGTCTGCGTTTCATATTAATGACCTCGGCGATTTAAAAAAAATGCGGGCAGCATGACTGTCCGCATTATTAAGAGGAAGGAGAGTATATCTAACTAATGCCTGCTGGAGAGAAAACATCAGTTGCACAAAGTCTAACTGTTTACATAAAGCTTTAAAACGTGACATATTGCCGCGCGACAAACCACCGCACTTTAAAAAACACTCATTAAGAAAATTAATTTGCATGATTTCACTTATGTTCATTTTTTGTGTTACTCAATACATCTCAATTGCTTGAACATCAGTACATCTGCACTTTAACGATAGCCTTTAAAAACAACTCAAACAAAATACGATTTGCATAAAAAACCACTCGCAGATTGGTTTATTGGCTAATCATCATTTATTAATATTTTTATCTAAAAAATTATAAGTAACAAGCAATTAGAATGGAGTATTAATTGATATAGAATGGGTATTGAAAATACCCATTTTCTGTCTCAAGCCAGCTTTTATCTGAATCTCTATGCTATAGCTGTACATAAGCATATTGCGTGCCAATGAGGCAAAAGGTTAGCCAATATTACTGTTGAACGGTGTGATTTGTTGATACTTTAGGTTTTAGACGTTAAAAACTGTCATTTTTTGTCATTTTGTAACAAAATTTAGTAGCAACTAAAATTTAAATAAACATTGATGTTACGCAGGCTTCCAGAGGAATCAATAGCTGTAGTGGATTGAAAAATTCGTAATTTATTGATTTTTAGTTATGGGTGCGTAACATCAGTTAACAAACTATAAATTACTTGCCATTCTGCATCACTCAATTTTATTAGATTTGGCATTTCAACACGAAATTTTGAAGTCTCTAATATTCAGTGTTTAAATATCAACAGAACTTAGACTGTTTTTTTACATATTATTCACTTGTAAAAACAAAATAACCTTTATTGGAAATACATAAATGCACAAGCTACTCCTCATTTTCACTCTCGTTTTGTGGACACAACTGGCAATTGCTGTTGATGCCTATGACACTTACCACAACGATAGATTCGATTATTCAATAGACTATCCAAAAGAGATACTGTTTCCGCAAGGGGAATCAGATAATGGTGATGGTCAGAAATTTTTATCCAAAGATGCCGAGGTCAGTTTAATTGTCTACGGTGCAAATAATGCCTTAGATAAATCACTGGAAGAAATGTACCGCGAAGAATCACGCGGTGGTACACCAGAAAATCCCAAAAGAGTAGTGACGTATAAGGTGTTAGAAGATAACTGGTTTGTGGTATCTGGCTACAATGCGGGGCGAATTTTTTACCAAAAAACGCTATTGAGTGGGGGCGTGTTTAAGACCTTTGTACTTGAATACGATGAAAGCGAAAAAGAGCGTTATGACCCGATTGCCAAACAAATTGCAAAATCGTTTACCGATTAATTCAAATCTCCGAGGTTTTTAAAACCTCGGAGATTTACTCTTAAGACTTAAATCACGCCATTATCAATGACAGGTAATACCCAGTATTGAATGCCTGAGCCTGAAAAATCCTTTTTTAAGTGTGTAACTAAAGGTTCTAAATCATTTTGATCTATATACATTTGAAAGCGTAAGCGTTTTTGTCGTCCCGTTACTTGTTCCGCAAGTGATAAGCCTTTGTTTTCGTGGTGATGGGAATTAACCGTAAAACTACTAAACCCCAATTCTTCTTCCAACATCAACAGGCTGTCAACAATGGCTTCTTCAAGACTTGGCGGCACGTTAATGGTCACTAGATATTCTTTTTCATGTTTCATGATGCCACCTCTTTGGGTAAACCAAATAATTTAAATAAAATCGGCAATAAAAATAGCGTGAGGAAGGTTGATGACACCAAGCCACCAATCACCACGATAGCTAACGGGCGTTGAATTTCAGAACCTGGTCCTGTGGCGAATAACAACGGAATCAAACCAAACGCCGCGATACTCGCTGTCATCAAGACAGGACGCAACCGCCGTGACGAACCCAGCGTGACCACTTTCAGTATGTCCATGCCCATTGCTTTGAGTTGATTAAAATAACTCACCATTACCACGCCGTTCAGTACGGCAATACCTAACAAGGCGATAAAACCCACCGATGCAGGTACGGATAAATATTCGCCCGAAATCCACAAGCCAAACACGCCGCCTACCATTGCTAGTGGAATATTGGATAATACCAACACCGCTTGCCGCACTGAGCCAAACGTAGAAAATAACAACAGAAAGATTAATCCCAACGCGATAGGCACAACCAGCGTTAGCGTTGCCGCCGCACGTTGTTGGTTCTCAAACTGCCCGCCAAATTCCACTGTGTAACCTGTTGGCAGCTTGACTTTTTCTTCCACGGCTTTACGCGCTTCATCGACAAAACCGACTAAATCCCGTCCATTGACATTACTACGCACCACGACAAAACGCTGTCCTTTTTCGCGTCCAATCGACACCACGCCTTCGACTTTTTCAATTTTAGCAATTGCGGTGACAGGTACATGACCACCATCGGGTAAGGTGATTTGTAAATTATCAAAGTTCGCCGTATTACTTGAGCCGCGCAAAATCAGCGGCGTGCGTTTAATGCCTTCTTGCACCACGCCTAGATTTAAGCCTTCAATCTGAGCGCGTAATAGGGTTTCAATGCTATCAGCATTCAAACCTAAACGCCCTGCCGCCAATTTGTCGATAGTGAGTTGTAAAAACTGCATACCATCATTTTGCTTGGCAAACACATCACTTGAGCCTTCGATGTGTTTCAGTGTTTCAGCAATTTCATTAGCTTTTTCATTCAATACGGCAAGGTCTGCGCCGAATAATTTAATCGCCACATCACCGCGTGTTCCCGTCAGCATTTCAGACACGCGCATTTCTATGGGCTGGGTAAAACCAAAGGCAATACCAGGCGTTTGTGCCATGACTTTACGGATTTCCTCAATCAATTCGTCTTTGCTGTACATCCGCCATTGTTCTTTTGGTTTCAGCACTAAAAAAGTATCGGTTTCATTTAACCCCATCGGGTCTAAACCCAATTCATCTGAACCCACGCGCGAGACGATAGTGGCAATTTCAGGCACATTTTTCAGCAAACTTTTCTGCACTTGACCATCTAACGCCACTGAATTTGCCAGTGTGATAGACGGCAATTTTTCCAATTGCAAAATAATATCGCCCTCGTCCATCGTTGGCATAAAGGTACTGCCGATTTGACTGAACACAAAGCCTGTCGCAATCAATAACACCGCCGCGCATGTAAAGACTTTTTTGCTGTTGTTGAGACACCAGAGTAACGACGGTTGATAGAGTTTTTGCAGTTGACGCGGTAGCCACGGTTCTTCGTGTGAAACTTCTTTTAACAAATAGGAGGCAATGACAGGAATCACCGTGAGCGATAACACCAGCGAACCGCTGAGCGCGAATACAATGGTCAAGGCAACAGGCGTGAATAATTTACCTTCCAAACCTTGCAAGGTTAAAAGCGGCAAAAACACGATGATAATGATTAAAATCCCCGCCGTTACCGAAGCGGCAACTTCCGCCGTCGCACGGTAGATAACGTGTAAGCGTGGCAAGCGTTGTGCAGTTTGAGTGTGCGCTAAATGGGTGATGAGATTTTCCACCACCACCACCGCCGCATCGACCAGCATACCGATAGCAATCGCCAAGCCGCCTAAGCTCATAAGATTAGCCGACATACCCATTTGCTTCATCAATATGAAGGTGAACAACGCCGCCAGCGGTAACGCTAATGCTACCACCAACGCGGCGCGTAAATTGCCCAAAAACAAAATCAGCAATACGATGACTAACACAATGGCTTCTAACAACGCGTGTAACACCGTATCGACGGCTTTATCGACTAAATCACCGCGATTGTAAAATACTTTTGCTTCCACGCCTTTCGGGAAACCTTTGCTGATTTCAGCAAGTTTGGCTTCAATGCCTGAGATAGTTTGCCGCGCATTCGCACCGCGTAAACTCAGCACCAAGCCCGTCACCGCTTCGCCTTGCCCATTTTTACTGACCGCGCCATAACGGGTAATCGCTCCAATATTGACTTCGGCAACATCAGCAACGGTAATGGGTATGCCGTGCTTATTATCCACCACGATAGTTTTCACATCATCTAGGGTTTTAATGCGTCCTTCTGCGCGAACGATTAAAGCTTCTTCTCCGTCCGTCATACGCCCCGCACCATCATTGCGATTATTGCTTTGTATGGCTTGTTGTAATTTTTCCAGACTAATGCCGCGAGCCGATAAGCGCGTGTTATCAGGCATCACTTCAAAACTCCGCACTAAGCCGCCCAAGGAATTGACATCAGCAACGCCTGCCACCGTACGCAACGCAGGACGAATGACCCAATCCAATAAACTACGTCGCTCCATTAAACTCAAACCGCCGCCTTCTACTGAGAACATGAACATCTCACCTAAGGGCGTGGTCATCGGCGCGATACCGCCTTCGACACCTGCGGGTAGATTACCCCATAGCGTATTCAAGCGTTCGGCGATTTGTTGCCGCGCCCAGAATATATCCGTGCCTTCTTCAAAATCGACGGTAATGTCCGTGAGCGCGTATTTGGCAATCGAGCGCAACATGGTTTGATGCGGAATACCTAATAACTCCACTTCAATCGGTGCGGTGATACGCGCTTCCACTTCTTCAGGTGTCATACCCGCCGCTTTGACGATGATTTTAACTTGCGTGGGCGAGACTTCGGGAAACGCATCAATGGGAATATGAGTAAACGCATGATAGCCACCGCCTGCCAATAACAAGACGAGAATCATCATTAACAGCCGTTGGCTAAGTGCGAAACGAATTAGAGGCGACATTATTCTTCACTCCCTAAGCCTAACCAATTGGCTTTTAACGCCACTGCACCTTGAATGGCAATGTCATCATCCGCCGATAATTCCCCGCTGATAATCGACTCTTCACCTTGTTTGCCGATCACGTTGATGGGCATCACCGCAAATCCCTCTGGATTACGCACGAAGACAAACGACTTGCCTTCGTTTTGGGCAATTGCGGCGTTGGGGACTTTGAAGATGGGTGTTTGACTGGTTTGAATAATTTGAATATTGATGCGTTGTCCTGCGCGTATAGCGGATTGCTTACCTTCAATAATCGCTCTGGCTAACACGGTTTGATTTTCAGGATTGACGCTTTGACCTAATAAACTGATTTTCGCGTGGATGTCAGTATTTTCAATTTGCACTTGGTCGCCAATTTTCAAACTACCAACGCGCTCTTGCGGAATATTAATTTCTAACCACAGTTCATCGAGATTAGCGACGCGATAAATCGGAGCTAAGCTATCCACGCGCTCACCTGCCACTGCCATGCGTTCCATGACGATGCCTGTTATCGGGGCGCGTAAATGCAGTTGACTGGCTAACTGATGGGTTTTACTCAATTGGGCAATTTCACCATTAGTCATGCCAGCACTTTGTAGCAATTGTTTATGCTCATCGGCTTCTGACAGAAAGGCGTTGTATTGCCCTTGGGTTTCTTGCCAACGCCGCTCGGCAATCACGCCGTCTTGCACCAGTTTTTTATCGCGTTGATACAAAAAAGAACCCTGTTGTAATTCACTCAAGGCTTTAAGATACAAGCGTTGCATGGATAATAAATCGGGGCTATTGAGTTCCACTAACAGCTCGCCTTTTTTAACTTTATCGCCGATAGCGGCATTTAGTTTAGTGATAAGACCCGCTTGTGAAGCACTAATGACATATTCTTGCTCAGGCGGCACAACGACTTTAGCGGGTGCGGTGAGTAACGGAATTTGCGTGGCAGCTTCTAACTTACCAAGGGTTACGCCTAAATTCTTATAATGTTCTTCGGTAATTTTTACGTTGTTTTCAGCGTGAGCGACTGAACACAATAATATAAAGCATAACAGCATAAAAATTTTCATGGCATCACTCCTACCGCTTGGTTATACAGGGCAATATCGCGTTCTAACATCACTTCACGTTCTTTGGCATTGAGAACCGCTTGTTGTGCTTTAGATTGAATTTTTAACAAATCCATTAAGTCAATTTCACCGACTGAAAACGCAGTATTGCTCATGTTTAGTAGATTTTCTGTCGTCTGTTTTAACTCATTCGCATTGGCAAGCTCAGCACGATTAACTTCTAAATTATGTTCTGCTTCATGATGGGCTTGCTTTAAATCACGAAACAATTGTTCACGTTCGGCAATTAATTTATTGAGTTCGACATTGATTGCCGCAACTTGCGGCGCGAGGTGATCGCTACCGCCAAACGGTACAGTGACACCGATACTAAAACTGGCAGTGTGGTTACTAGACTCATTACCCATGTCACCATTAACACCTGCCAAGACATTGGTTTGTCCAGAACCCACGGCTTTAATTGCATCGAGTTCTGCTTGTTTACGGTTGATTTGGCTATTAATAGCGACTAGAGAAGGATGGTTTTGTTCAATTTCTTTTAAATCAACTAGCTTTTCTTGATAATTTTTCGGCACTTTGGTCATTTGCGTGATGCTGGTGTAGCGTTTACGCGCGTGCATCAATTCTGCTTCTGCTTGAATAAGTGTAGAGCGTTTTTGTAACAATTCGGTTTGTGCTAACAATACATCAGAGCGCGGTAAATCGCCTAATTCAACACGTCGTCCGATTTTTCCGTGTAGTTCTTCATGGATTTTTATTTCGGCAATTGCTTGTTCGTAGCGAACTTTTTGTAAATCTATATCCCATAACGCACCTCTGACTAAGCCTGCTACGCGTAACTTGGTGGCAATAGTTTGGATTTTTGCGTTGGTATCGGCTTGTTCGCCAAGAGTTTGTTCGGCATCACGCTGACCCATATTCCACAACGGCACCTGTACCCCTGCATTGATATAATGCAGTCTGCCGCTATTAAAACCAGTCGCGGCTTCTTGAAAGCTATAACTGGCTTGTGACGCGCCTGCCGTCCAACTTTTACCGCGCTGAGCAAGGGCTGTGGCTTCATCTTCTAGCGATTTAAGCCATGCCATATCAGGGAATTTTTCTAGGGTTAAATCGACGACTTTTGGTAAGGATAAGGCTTCATCAATCTCAATCGGGTCTTCATGCGCGACTATCGGTGTTGATTCAGCGAAACTTAACGAGGTGGTTAGCCAAAAGGCAAACAAACACCTGCTAACAAGGTTTAAAGCAAACATAAGTAAGACTCATTGTGTACAAGTAATAAAGTAAACAGCGTGACAATAGCAACGCTGATTTTAAATAGTGAGAGAATAAACTTATGCAGGTGGGGCGCGGGCAGGATGAGCCGCATTTGCTAACTGACTAAGCAACGCAACGGTTGGACTATGTAGCGTGGTAACAAAGGCAGAAAGCTGTGTTTTAAAGACAGCGGGGGGGGATGCTAGATAATAGTCATGATGCAGATCAGCAATAATTTTGTAGAGTCGCGGTAGTGGTATAGCGAGGTCTCTACTAAACCCTGCATCAACACCGACAACCTGACCATCAAAATCACTACAAAATGATGACACTTTACACAGCAAAGCGGTCGCTGGCTGTGTTGATTCAAATGCGTCTAATGATTCAGAATGCCCATAAACTTCAAGACCTGGAATATGCAAGCCTTGTGAGAAAAATTTCTCGCTGGTATGCGCATGGACTAAGGGTGCAATAAATTGCAACAGTACCAGAAAAGTAACGAGGAATGGGCGGAGTGAGAAAATCATAAGCACAATACTATGCTATTAAAAAAGAATTAACAACTTGATATAGAATTTTACGTTCAATATCTGATTGGTTATTTTCAAGTACAAAGAAAAACGCATTACTGTTTACTGGACATCATTTTATAACCTCGTTAAGGTACTAAAACACGGCGGCATATTGATTTATCATTAATACGCAGCCTATTCTTTAAATTGCTATTAATTATCCAACCAAAATGCTTAAAAAAATACTGCTTTCCCTGCTCGCTGTCGCCGTCATTTTTGAAGAATGGCTTTGGGATATATTAACTGCTATCGGGCAGTGGCTTTCTCAGTTACTACACTTAGAAAAGTTTGATTTGTGGCTATTAAACGCCAAACCTAACACCGCGTTGTTGGCATTTTTAATTCCGCTTGCCATCGTTACGCCCTTTAATATTTTGGCAGTATTTTTATTGTCGCATGGCGCGATTATTCAGGGTATTTTATTAGAAGTTGTCGTTAAATTGGTCGGCACGTTGCTCATTGCCCGCGTATTTAGATTGACCAAAACGGCTTTGCTGACATTCGACTGGTTTTCTTCTTTGTACCATAGCATCACTGGCTTATTACACTGGGCGCATGAACTTATTCACCAGACCGCTATTTATCGGCTAAGTGTAGAAATAAAAAAAGCCGTTAAAATCAAGATAGCTTATTGGTTACACGGCATTGTGGAAAAATAACCCCGTTTGTAATCTCTGCCCCTTTTTATTCAGTTTTGATTCATCATAAACTTCATAAGATGACTCAGCCAAGACTTCATCTACTTAAATTTTTACAGGATATGCGTCATGAATTCTTATTCCAGACTTACGTTATTGTTACTATCGAGTGCGTTATTGTTACCTAACATTATATCCTGTGCCACGCAGCCGCCTGCTTATAACTATCAAACACGCGGTAATACTCGCTTGAATACTAACTATCCAATCAATCAAGGTTACTACCCAACCCAACCTGTCTATCAAGGCGGATATTATAATCAAGGTGGAAGTTATCCCTATTACCAACAACAACCTAGTTATTACCCACGAGACACCCATAAACATGGCTATTATAACGATCAATATCGACGCGATGAGCTAACGCCAAAACAACGCCAGCAAATAGAAGTACAACAACAACGCCTACAAGCCGAGGTGGAAAAACAACGCTTGCAAGCCCAATATCAACAAGAGCTTTTGAAAACACAGTTTCAACAGCAACAGCAACGCGCTCAAACGGAAGTAGAAAAACAGCGTTTGCAAGCCCAATATCAACAAGAACTCGGCAAAGCGCAAGCTGAACAACAACGCTTACAAGCAGAGTTCCAACAGCAACAACAACGTATGCGGGTTGAAGCCGAACAACAACGTCAGCAAGCAGAACTGCAACAGCAGCAGCAACGCGCTCAAACTGAAATAGAAAAACAGCGTTTACAAGCCGAATATCAACAAGAACTCGGCAAAACGCAAGCCGAACAACAACGCTTACAAGCTGGAGCGATACAGCAACAACAAATCCAACAACGCCAACAAGCCGAAGCTGCCGCTCAACAG
>DFWO01000038.1 GCA_002380945.1 Methylococcaceae bacterium UBA4132
GTCAATGCGTAACTTCTAGAATATATCAATATATTACATTTAACTTAATGACAGTGACGCAACTATTATAAAACGAAAAGTATGCAATATGAACTCTTCCCTGTTATTTTCTTGGCATTCGTAAATACTTTGTACTAATCATTTAAGACTGTATAGAATCGCCATTTTTGCTGTATTTATTTTGTTCTCAACAAGGAGTGACACTTATGAGCGAAGACAACTTTTTCGTGCGATTCATACGGTTAGCGGGTGGTTTTTGGTACGCTGAAGATAAGACGACCACACGCCGATTAACAGCAATGCTCGTTGTGCTTACCATAGCACAAATTGCTATTGCTGTTATTATCACCCAATGGAGTGCTGATCTGTTTAATGCCTTAGATCAACGATCGATGAAGGGGTTGATTGCTCAAGTGGGGGCTATTGTGTTGATATTTATTGCCAATATGGCAATAACAGTGAGTCATTTAAAAGTAAAACGCCACTTACAAATCGGTTGGCGAACATGGTTGACCAATCATTTAATTAGTCGTTGGATGCACAACGGGCGGCATTATTTAGTTACTCATACGGAAAAAGGCGAACACGATAACCCCGATGGGCGTATTGCCGAAGATATTCGTATTGCAACCGAATCGGCTATTGCATTATGCCATTCTTTACTTTACTGCCTGTTGTTATTGGTCAGTTTTACTGAAATCCTCTGGTCATTGTCGGGCGTAGTCATATTGGATTTAGGTATTATAAAAATGCCTATTCATGGGCATTTAGTCTGGCTGGCTTTGCTTTATGCGAGTGCTGCGTCTTTTTTGGGCTGGTTGATAGGTAGACCGTTGACCCCAGCAACCGATGCTAAACAAACCGCTGAAGCAAATTTCCGTTTTTCTTTAGTCTCTGCACAAGAGCATTCTTTATCCATTGCCATGATTCATGGTGAAAATAATGAACGGCAACGTTTTCACGCTTTATTCGCCAACATAGGCGCGGCATGGCAGCAACAAACCAAAGCATGGGAACATATTTTGATGTTTTCTTCAGGCTATTCGGTATTGTCGATGGCGTTTCCCATCCTTGTTTCTGCCCCGCGTTATATTTTAGGTAGTATTTCGTTAGGCGCGTTGATGCAATCGGCGCAATCTTTCCAACACATGGCTTCCGCTTTGTCATGGCCAGTAGACAATATGGCGAGTATTTTTGAATGGCGGGCTTCGGTAGAGCGGATATTAGGCTTGCTGGAATCGCTAGATTATTTGGAACAAGAAATCGCAAGTCCTGATCCACGCCGTATTACCTTAGAAAAAACTGACCGTTCCGTGTTGGCTTTTGAAAATGTTTGTATTGCGAAGTTAAACGGTGAAGAAATCATGTCTTGCATCAATAGCGAAATCAGAGCGGGACAGCATGTGCTTATTACGGGTAATTTCTTCACGGGTTCTAAATTATTCAAAGCCATTACGGGTTTGTGGCCGTGGGGCTATGGACGTATTGCTTTACCTGACGATGAACAGTTATTTTTTATGCCTCCGCGTCCTTATTTACCAACGGGTACATTACGGTCAGCGATTTGTTATCCTTCCGCTGATGACGCATTTAGCCAAGACGTTTTAGAATCCTCTCTTAATCTAGCCGAATTGAATGAATTAATTGCTCAACTAGATCAATCGGATACTTGGGACAAATCCTTGTCACGCGAAACCCAACAGCGTTTAGGTTTAGTACGTTTGTTGTTGTATCGCCCTAAATGGATATTCTTACAAGAAGCCTTTGATTCACTTGATAATGAAGGCGAAGAGATGGTGTTACGCCTAATTTGTCGCGAACTTCCCGATGCGACGTTACTGACAGTCACTAATCTGCCTAACGCATCCATTTTCCATTCCCATGAATTGTCCTTAATCTAGTAAAGTGGAGAAACAAATATGACACACGCACACGCTAATGAAGTTGGTAAAAAACTACGCGGTGTTAATCTCGGCGGGTGGTTGGTATTAGAAAAATGGATAACGCCGAGTGTGTTCGAGGGATTAGAAGCGACGGATGAAACTACCTATTGTGTAGAATTGGGCGACCGTGCCGATGCTATCTTAAAACAACATTGGAATAGTTATATCACCCGTGATGATTTTGCGTGGTTAGCCAAAATAGGCATTAATGCAGTACGTTTGCCTGTCGGACACTGGCTATTCGGTAAAGATTACCCTTATCACCGTAGCTATGGTGATAACCGTTATCCGTTTGTTGTCGGTGGCTTAAACATTGTTGATAAGGTATTTGATTGGGCAGAAGAGTTTGGGCTGTATGTTATTCTCGACTTACACGCGGCGGCAGGTTGCCAAAATGGTTTTGATAACGGCGGTATCAAAGATATTTGTGAATGGCATACTGACCCTGCCTATCTTGAGCATTCTCTCAGCGTATTAGAGCGACTCGCAGAGCGGTATCATACTCGTCCTGCCTTACATGGCATCGAAACCCTTAATGAACCGCGCTGGGATGTCGATACCGACTTACTGAAAAAATATCACACGGACGCTTATCATCGTATTCGTCGATACTGCAAACCTGAAAACGTTGCTGTAGTGTTTCATGATGGCTTTCGTTCACACCGTGAATACCTTGGCTTTTTAAAAGAACCTGAATTTCAAAACGTGGTATTCGATATTCATCGTTATCAATGTTTTTCGCGTGAAGAAATTGACATGGATATTTATCATCATATTCAACGCGCCGCCATTGATTGGAAGAATGAAGCCGACGATATTATTCATGAGTTAGGTCATCCAACTTATTGTGGCGAATGGAGTTTAGGCTTGGATTTAAGAGTTGTCTCGCTGTGGGCAGAAGGTCCTTTTAATCACGCCTTAGAAAACATGGATGATTTTCAGCTTAATGTGGCTTATCGTGGTTATGCGGCAGCGCAACTTTTAACCTTTGAAAAGTATCTGGGTTGGTTTTTCTGGAACTACAAAACCGAAACCACGCCTGCATGGTGTTTTCGGGATTGTGTGGAACGCGGTTGGTTTCCCGATAATTTTAGTTGAGCAGTGTTTGCAAAAAATATCCAAGGAAAAATCACCGTTTAACTATAAAATAGTCGCTTTTTACTCACAACCCAAAGGAGTTCACTATGAACCAACAAGACAGTATTAAACTGGTGGAAAGCTATTACGCGGCGTTTAACGGCGGCGATATGGACACCTTTTTAAGTTTGCTTACCGATGACGTGATTCATGACATTAATCAAGGTAGACGGGAAATTGGCAAAGAAGCGTTTACGCAGTTTATGGCGTGTATGAACCATAACTACAAAGAACAATTGGTTGATATGGTAATTATGGCAACCGCTGACGGTAAACGCGCTTCGGCTGAATTTGTGGTGCTAGGTGAATATTTAAGAACTGATGAAGGTTTACCCGAAGCGCAAGGTCAAAAATACAAACTACCTGCGGGTGCGTTTTTTGACATCCGTGATGGTAAAGTGGCGCGTATCACCAATTATTACAATCTGCAAGATTGGATTGCCCAAGTTGGCGGTTAAGGAGTAAAACAGCTTTAGCTGTTTTAACCAATAGCTAAAACTATTGGACTCCATTCAATAATACATAGGAATCAATCATGAAAAATTATTTTGCGTTATTACTATTCTTTTTTACCTCGTTTGCTTATGCACACGGTCCAGTTCGTCAAGACACCGATGAAACCATCACCATCAATGCACCTGCGGATAAAGTCTGGGGCATCATCAAAGATTTCGGTGATATGTCATGGCATCCAGCCATTAAAAGTACCGACATTAAAGGCGGCAACGACAAAGGGGCGGTGCGTGTATTGACTTTGACAGATGGCGGCACTATTACCGAAGAATTGAAAAAATATGATGACGTTAAACTATCATACTCTTACAAAATTACCGACATGAGTACCGCAAAAACTATCACTCATGCAGGT
Organism: Methylococcaceae bacterium UBA4132; assembly: GCA_002380945.1. Taxonomy (GTDB): domain Bacteria; phylum Pseudomonadota; class Gammaproteobacteria; order Methylococcales; family Methylomonadaceae; genus UBA4132. The sequence continues at coordinate 3,949 of DFWO01000038.1, forward strand.
CAAGAAGAAAAAGTACCTGTCGTACCAGTCGGCAACTACTCTGCAACTATCAGCTTAGAACCACAAGGCGAAACCACTGTTGTACGTTGGAAAGCAGGCTACTACCGCGCTTACACTAACAACAACCCACCTGATGAAATGAACGAAGTAGCAGCCAATGCGGCTATCAAAGGCATTTTTACAACAGGTTTAAACAATCTGAAAACCTTGGCTGAAAAATAAGCCTAGCACCAAAAAACCTCCAAGGTTTTAAAAACCTCGGAGGTTTGAGATTCCCCCATCCACTCAAGAGACCAACCCATTATGAAAAAAATTCTGTTACCTTTAGCCGCTACCTTATTGTGCTTCACTGGCTTAGCTAACGCGCATGGTCCAGTTCGTCAAGACACCGAAGAAACTATCACCATCAACGCACCTGCTGAAAAAGTTTGGGGTGTCATTAAAGACTTTGGTGACATTGCAACATGGCATTCTGAAGTATTCACCGCAACAACCGAAGGAGGCAATGTCAAAGGCGGCAAACGTGTACTGACTTTAAAAGACGGCAACGCCGTGACCGAAGAATTGAAAAAATATGACGAAGCAGGTATGTCATACTCCTACAAAATTACCGACATGAGTACCGTAAAAACCATCAACTACGCGGGCGTTGATGAAAAAGTGCCTGCTTTACCTGTCGCTAATTTTTCTGCCACCATTACCGTTGCACCACAAGGCGACAATAGCCAAGTGACTTGGAAGGCAGGTTATTACCGCGCTTACACTAACAACAACCCACCTGAAGAAATGAACGAAGCCACAGCCAATGCCGCTGTTAAAGCATTTGTTAGCACAGGTCTAATTGATCTGAAAAACATCGCTGAGAAATAAAACCATGTTCACACTGAACTACCGTGTCGTCCTCATCGCGCTACTAACAACGGCATCAACACCACTAACTGCCGCACCGTTTGCTTATATCAGCAACCAACTCGCCGACAACGTGTCGATTATTGACCTTGCCACTAATAAAGTCGTCAATACGGTCGCCGTTAGTGGTAAACCCGCTGGCGTTGCCGTATCGCCCGATGGGAATAAAGTTTATATCAGCACGCCCGAAGCGGACGGTTTTGCGGTGATAGATGCTAGAAAACAGCAACTATTAACCACTGTTAAAACCAGTAACGGCGCGTTAGGTATCACCGTCGCGCCCGATAATAAACGGCTGTATGTAGCAGATTGGTTTAAAAACACGGTATCAGTGCTGGACGCTTCAAACTTAGAAATCATAAAAACCATCACCGTCGGACAATCCCCGTCAGGGCTAGTCGTCAGCCCTGACAGTCGTTGGCTATACGTCGCCAATCGCCTCGACAATTCCGTGTCCAAAATTGACACCCACAGCCTGACTGTAAAAAAAACCGTCACAGTCGGTGAACATCCGTTTGGTTTAGCCATAGATTCGACAGGCGGACGCGTTTATGCTGTCAATGTCGAAAGCGATGATGTCACGGTACTAGAAACCGCCGCTATGAAATCGATTGCCACTATTAAAGTCGGCGCGTTACCTTACGCTGCAACTTTAGCGTTAAATGACAGCCGCTTATTCGTCACCAACATGGACGACGGCACACTCTCCGTTATCGACACCGACACTTTAACCAACATCGGCTTAATAGAAGTCGGCGAAAAACCCGAAGGCATAGGCACACACACCGATGACCGCCATATCTACGTCGCCAACTGGTTCGATAAAAATGTTTCCGTATTAGATGCTAAAACCTTGCAAGTCACAGAGACCATAAAAACCGACAGAGGCAGTCGAGCGTTTGGACAGTTTATTGCTAGATAGCTTCATGTGTGATTGATGGGCTTCGTATTTCAGTCTAAATCACCCTTTAACTAAGATTCCTCATCCTATAAATTTATTCGGAATGAGGAATCGCAAAGAATTTTTTTCTTTTTAAGCAGACAATAAAATATGAACGATGCGCCTGCCAGCTTATTTGGCTTAGTTAATTCAAACAGAGATTTTAGTAATGCGAATGCTTGGGGGAAAAATCAATTTAATTCTAGTTTTCCAGCGGCGTTAGCTTGTTATCTTCATAGTAACGAACTAGATGCTAATTATATTTCTATCTCAGCACACAAATTTGGTGTTAACGCTATTAGCGTCAACGATATTTTTGCGATTAATCCAGCTTCGTCAGATATTTATTTTGCATTTGAAGCGCAACATACGCCTTTTCAAAAATATGTAATTGGGGCGTTGCCTAGAACCGATTTATTTATTCTAAATAAGACAACTAATCAATGTTTACGCGGTTTGGAAGTTAAATTAACGGCATTACCTGATAATACGACTTGCTCTTTAAGTGATGATAAATTCGGTTCTGAAATTGTTATCAGACCAGATAGTATTGTTTATTTAGCTGCCAGTATTGCTAGCGCGAATATTCAGATAGTTGAAAAACATCTGCAAAATAACAGGGTAATGATTAGTGATTGGTCAGATGCCGAAGAAGTTATTCAACATATCAAAACGATAATTGCTTGTATTTGCGCAATTAGCCTTGACATAGAATCTCAGCAATCACCCTTTTTGTTGCAGCCTGTTTGGAAAACAGTGGGTAAATCACCTAAGCTTGCAGATAATTGTTTAGATGTCTTTGTCTGGAGTGATGCCGCTTTTGCTTGGTTTATTGCTCAGCTATCAAAAAGTGAGAGCGTGTCCAATAAAATAACGCGCCAAACCAGAACCAGCATTTGGTTATATAAAATGCTACTGGATATTGCAACACAAGGGCGATGCGACCATGCCGATATTATCGACAAACTTTCTTACAACACTAAAAATGACAAGGCGTTTGCCTCGGCGGGTAATGTCACTAATTCTTATATGCGCTGTAAAAACTTAACCAAACCCCGAATTCACAAAGATGAGATTAAGCACATTATCTTGGGTGGAGGACAAAATTTACTTAGTCCAGAACGCCGTTTCGATGCCATTATCTTTAATTCACCAGAGTTGTTTTCATGATTACTGCGGTTGATTTATTTTGTGGCTGCGGCGGTTTATCACTGGGTTTTCAAAAAGGGGGTATAGATGTATTGGCGGCAATGGATAATTGGACAGCCGCGCTTAATGTATATCGAGAAAATTTTGACCATCCTACGATACAACAAGATTTAAAAGATGAAAAAGTAGCAATTGAACGTATTCAAAAAATAGCACCTGATATGATTATAGGCGGTTCGCCCTGTCAAGATTTCTCCAGTGCGGGGAAGCGAGATATTACTAACGGTAAGGCGGCTTTAACTTATCATTTTGCTAATATTGTTTGCGAGGTCAAACCTACTTGGTTTGTTATGGAAAATGTACAGCGCATTACTAAAAGCCATGTGCTAACTGAAATCGTTGAACAGTTTGCCAGCAATGATTATGGTTTATCGGCTGTTGTCTTAGATGCTTCTTTTTGTAATACACCACAAACACGGTCACGGTTTTTCTTAATAGGTCAAATTAATGGTAAACATAACGCTTTAGTCAGTTTGTTTAAGGCGAATTTGGCTGCTAAACCCATGACTATTCGTGATTATTTAGGTGATACCTTAAACTTACAATATTATTATCGTCACCCAAGAAGTTATGCACGGCGAGGTATTTTTTCTATTGATGAACCTAGCCCGACGATTAGAGGTGTTAATAGACCGATACCGCCAAATTATCAATTACACAGTGGCGACCCTGACAATATTGACCTTAAAACCTTAAGACCTTTATCAACACTGGAACGCAGTTATCTACAAACTTTTCCAGAATCATTCAAATTTTTTGGAACAAAAACAGACCTTGAGCAAATGATAGGTAATGCTGTTCCTGTGAATATGGCAGAATTCGTTGCTTCTGTTATCGTCAAATATATAAACGGTATTAGAGAACCTGTGTTATTTGATGAAGATACCTTTGTTTTACCGAATAATGCGTTGCATCGATTAGTTGGTTAAGCGAGTCGATATTATGCTGATAGGACTTTGTATTACTCCTACGCCCCCTGAGTTTTTAATATTCAATCTAAATGCCATTATCCAAACCCCAATACACAACACTCCCTTATTTTTCTGACAGTGCCGCGCTGTTTTCGTGCGTGGCTAACGAACCGTGGGCGGTGTTTCTTGATAGCGGTTATCCGCATAGTCAGCAAGGTCGTTATGATATTCTTGCCGCTGAGCCTGTCTGCACCTTGGTGACTCATGGCGAGCTGACGGAGATTAATCAACGCGGCGTAATGACGCACTCAACAGCTAATCCGTTTGATTTGGTTAAACAACAGCTACTTGCTTTCGATATTCATGAAGCGTCTGATTTGCCGTTTAATGGCGGCGCTATCGGTTATTTTTCTTATGATTTAGCGCGGCGTTTAGAAAACCTGCCCGTCGTGGCGGAAGATGCAGAAGGCATTGCTGAAATGGCGGTGGGCATTTATGCGTGGGCGGTGATTGTTGACCATGCAGAGCAGCACACGGTGTTGGTTGGTCATCAAATTGATGCGGCAAAATGGCAGGCGTTAATCGTTCAGTTTAGCCAATTACCACCCGCGCCACAAGATAATGCGCCGTTTCAAGTCACTAGCTCTGTGCAGTCGAATATGGATAAATCGCGTTATAGCAAGGCGTTTGCGCGTATTAAGCATTATTTGAAAGAAGGCGATTGTTATCAGGTCAATTTAACGCAGCGGTTTTCGGCACGTTGTTTGGGTAATCCGTGGACGGCTTATCAAACGTTGCGCGAGTTAAACGCCGCGCCATTTAGTGCGTATTTTAATTTGCCCAACGTACAGATTTTAAGTTCGTCGCCTGAACGCTTTTTACGGCTTGCTAATGGGATTGTGGAAACTAAGCCGATTAAAGGTACACGCCCGCGTAAATTGGATACAACGGAAGATTTAGAACAAATTCAACAGTTAATTTCTAGCAAAAAAGACCGCGCTGAAAACGTGATGATTGTCGATTTGTTGCGTAACGATATAAGTAAAACCTGTAGTCAGGTCAAAGTGCCTGTCATTTTTGATGTCGAAACATACACGACCGTGCATCATTTGGTCAGTACGGTGACGGGGGTGTTAAATCCTAATCAACACGCATTGGATGTGCTGAAAAGTTGTTTTCCTGGTGGTTCAATCACAGGCGCACCGAAAATCCGCGCAATGGAAATTATCGAAGAAATTGAACCGCATCGGCGCGGGATTTATTGCGGGTCTATTGGTTATATTGGTTTTAATGGCAATATGGATACCAATATTGCTATCAGAACCTTGGTTTATTCCAATCATACTATTCGCTTTTGGGCGGGTGGCGGTATTGTTAATGATTCAGTGCTGGATGAGGAGTATCAAGAATGTTTTGATAAAGCCGCCGCGCTATTGAATTTATTGAAGCAATTTACGCTGTCATGATTGTTATCAAATTGGGCGGCAGTTTAATGGCGGCGAATACCTTGCTTGATTGCCTTAACCGTATAGAGCAACAGTATCAAGGTCAGGCTGTAGTTATCGTGGCGGGTGGTGGTGCGTTTGCGGAGCAAGTTAGAATCGCTCAGCAAATCTGGCAGTTTGATGATTACATGGCTCATGCAATGGCGATTTTAGCCATGCAACAAACAGCGTGGTTAGTGAAGGGCTTGAAGGCGGATTTTGAGCTGGTACATTCAGTTCATGCGATTCAACAAAGACTACCAAAAATGATGATTTGGTTGCCGAATCTGAATGAATTGAATCATGCAGGAGTTCCTGCAACGTGGGATATAAGCTCTGATAGTCTTGCCGCGTGGTTAGCTAACACCTTGTTAGCGGATGAATTGATTGTGCTTAAATCAGCGGTGATTGATGCAACGCTTAGCTTGCAGCAATTGAGCGAACAAGGCGTTATTGATAAGGCGTTTTGTCAATTTGTGGCAAACAGCACGTTTACTATCCGCATTATTAATCAACAAAATCTCTGATATATATAGACCTTTCAGGTTTTAAAAACCTGAAAGGTCTATTTGTACAATTAGTTCAACAAACCTTGTAACAAGCCATTCAGTTTATGGACAAATGCGGCTGGATCATCCAACTGTCCGCCTTCGCTTAAAATCGCTTGATCAAACAAAATCTGCGTTAAATCGGCAAAACGGCTGTCGTCCTGCTCGTTTTTCATGCGTTCAACTAAAGCATGGTGTGGGTTGATTTCAAAAACAGGTTTTCGGCCCATACCCATGCCCATCATTTGCCCTGCATCTTTCATGATGCGTTCCATGTTCAAACTCATGCCATACACATCGGCAACCAAACAGGCAGGGGATTCGGTTAAGCGGTGACTTAAACGCACATCACTGACTTTATCGCCTAATACGTCTTTGATTTGAGTTATCACCGTTTCAAAATCTTTATTCACTTCTTCTTGTTTGCTGGCTTCTTCTTCATCGGCTAACGCGCCTAAATTCAAATCGCCTTTAGCAACTGATTGTAAATGTTTGCCATCGAATTCATCGAGATTAGACACCAGCCATTCATCAATACGATCCGACAATAGTAAAACTTCAATGTCTTTTTTGCGGAAGATTTCTAAATGCGGGCTGTTTTTTGCCGCTGCGAAACTGTCAGCCGTCACATAATAAATGTGTTCTTGCCCTTCTTTCATACGGCTAACGTAATCTTCTAGCGTCACATCTTGCTTGTCAGTATCGTTATGTGTGGAAGCAAAGCGGATTAATTTAGCCACGCGCTCTTTGTTAGCGTGGTCTTCAATCGGACCTTCTTTAATCACCGCGCCAAACTGCGCCCAGAAAGTCTCGTAAGTTTCAGGTGAATTTTTCGCCAGTTGTTCCAGCATACTTAATACTTTCTTCACCGCGCCTGATTTGATATTGCTGATTTGTTTGCTTTGTTGCAAAATTTCCCGCGATACATTCAGCGGCAAGGAATCGGCATCAATTACACCGCGAATAAAACGTAAATAACGTGGCATTAACTGCTCAGCATCATCAGTAATAAACACTTTACGGACATACAATTTAACGCCATGTTTCGCGTCTCTATCCCATAAATCAAACGGTGCGCGGGCTGGTACATACAGCAACAGCGTATATTCGTTGGTGCCTTCGACTTTGCTGTGAATGTGCGTTAATGGGTCTTGAAAATCGTGGGCAACGTGTTTGTAGAATTGTTTGTAATCGTCTTCTGAAATGTCTTGACGGGCTTTCGTCCATAACGCGGCTGCACTGTTGACAGTTTCTTCAACAATTTCAGGAACTGGTTTTTCTTTTTCTTCGCCTTCTTCACTGTCAGCGTCATAAGCAGGCGTGACTTCTTTATCCATCACGATAGGTAAAGAAATATGATCAGAGAATTTACGCACGATAGCACGAATGCGATAGCCGTCTAAAAATTCAGATTCTGCTTCTTTTAAATGCAGCACAATTTCCGTACCACGACCCGCTTTTTCAACGGTTTCAATGCTGTAATCACCTTCGCCAGCCGATTCCCAGCGCACGCCTTGGCTTTTATCTGCACCCGCTTTGCGTGTGGTCAATGTGACTTTATCGGCAACAATAAACGCCGAATAAAAACCTACCCCAAACTGACCAATTAACTCGCTGTCTTTGGCTTGCTCACCTGTCAATGCTTCAAAAAATTGCTTAGTACCTGATTTTGCAATCGTGCCGATATGCTCTTGTACTTCGTCTCTTGTCATACCAATACCGTTATCGGTAATGGTGATGGTACGTTTATCTTTATCAAAGTCGATACGAATTTTTAACTCGCTATCGCCTTCATACAAGCCATCGTTAGACAGTGCTTCAAAACGCAATTTATCAGCCGCATCCGAGGCATTAGAAATTAATTCGCGTAAAAAGATTTCCTTGTTGCTGTACAAGGAATGAATCATCAAATGTAACAGGTGTTTTACTTCAGTTTGAAAGCCTAAGGTTTGTTTTTGTGCTTCAACGGTCATTTTATAATCCTATGATTGTTTGAGTAACCACTGTATGGGGGCGCGTTGATTTTTTTCAAGGCTGGTATTGTGCTGGCAACTGACTTAAAATGACTACGTTGGGGATGTTAGCTCAGTTGGTAGAGCAGTGGACTCTTAACAAAAATAGGAGCGTTCATTGGGAACAATGAACTGAAAATGCAGCTGTATGCTGGAAACCCCTGAGAGCTTCAACTACGTCATTCAGCGTAAAAATGTTGAAGATTGGGCAATCAGCAGGCAACTCTTAACAAAGTTTCAGGATTATTAGTTTATTACAATGGTGGAATGCAGTTGTGGTGATGAATAATCCAAATAAAAAAGGAACTTTGGGAGAAATAGCGGTTTACAAAGAACTTTTAAAACTGGGTGTTGATGTTTTTGTAGAGTTAGGCGACGATTCAAAAGTTGATTTGGTTGTGCTAGATGAAAATTATGTTTGTTATAAGATTCAAATAAAAGCGACTTATTCAAAAAATGAAATAGTTGAAGTTTATTCTACAAAAAGCTGTCTTAATCCGAAATACAATTCAATGTATCGAATTGAACAAATTGATGTTTTTGCGATTTATGTGATTGACAAAGATATTGTTTTTTACATATCAGCAAAAGAAATTCTTAACAACGCTAAAAGCTCTAAATTCAGATTGATGCCAAGCAAAAATGGACAACAATTGAATGTTCGTTATGTGAAAGATTATTTGGATTTTAAGAAAGCCCTCAGAGACTTAACGCCGCACACCCAAACCGTTCATACGGCGGGTGATGAGAAAGTCCAGACTACAACGCCAAATATCAGCGGTTAGTGAAAGCTAAAGTAGTAAAGTAATCCATGGGTCGAGAGTTCGAGCCTCTCACGTCCCACCAAACAAAATAAAAGGGCTTAGGTGTAAACCTAAGCCCTTTTTTATTGCCTGTTAGCGATTGAAAACTTCCACCGCTTTTGACACAACGTGTAGCGTGTTTTGTTGTTGCACAAATATTATCAATAGTCAGCACAACGGCTGTGTTTATTGAAAAACCGATGAATAATAAAGCGATAATTAATTATGACTGATCTAAATAGTCTACGCGTTAAAAATTGACTTTAATGCCCCTAAAAGTAGAATGAGCGGTTTATTTGTCTCCAGCAGCCGCTGGATTTTTATTGAGTACACAGAGGAAAACACTGAATGAGCCACACTTTATATACCGCACCCGTGCAACGCGTACAACGCTGTGAATTAGCCGTCCCTGGTTCAAACCCTGATATGTTTGAAAAAGCCCTGAACAGCGGCGTGGACTTCGTGTTTCTGGATTTGGAAGATGCCGTCGCTCCAGATGACAAATTACAAGCACGGAAAAACATTATCGAAGCCATTAATGATTTGGACTGGAAAGGTCATGGCATTACGGTATCGGTGCGTATCAATGGCTTAGACACCCAATACATGGTGCGTGATGTGGTCGATTTAGTCGAGCAAGCGGGCAGTAAAATCGACACCATCTTAATTCCTAAAGTCGGCGTTTATTCAGACGTGTATATGGTTGAAGCCATGCTCAACCAATTGGAAATGCAACAAGGTTTAAAAAACCGCATCGGTATTGAAGCCTTAATTGAAACCGCATTAGGTATGGCAAACGTTGAAGACATTGCTAAACAAGGTGCGTTAGGTGGACGTTTAGAAGCTCTGCATTTTGGTGTAGCAGATTATGCGGCGAGTAATCGTGCTAGAACTACCAATATTGGCGGATTAAATCCAGATTATCCAGGCGATCAGTGGCATTTTGCCATCAGCCGCATGACGGTTGCCTGTCGCGCTTATGGTCTGCGTCCGATTGATGGTCCATTCGGTGACTTTAAAGACCCTGAAGGTTATAAACTAGGTGCAAAACGCGCGGCGGCATTAGGTTGTGAAGGCAAATGGGCAATTCATCCATCACAAATCGCCTTAGCCAATGAAGTATTTACCCCTCCTGCGGCAGAAGTCGAAAAAGCCAAACGTATTTTAGTGGCGTTGCAAGAAGCCGCCGCACAAGGCAAAGGCGCGGCAGCGTTAGATGGTCGTTTGATTGATGCGGCTTCTGAGAAAATGGCGAATAATGTCGTGAGAGCGGCTGAAGCAATTGCGGCGAAGACGCGGTAATTTATATCGCTTCCACCGCGCTGCGTGGGAATGTCATCAAGACGCACCGCAGACGCAGTGCAACTATATTGCCACGCTAGCGTGTGGAAACAAAAATATGCCATATTTAAATTTGACATTGTTAATTAAGAATAGTTAGC
>DFWO01000029.1 GCA_002380945.1 Methylococcaceae bacterium UBA4132
GGTTTTTTATGACCAGCAATGTCCGTTATGTAATCGCACTGTACTAACACTTAATCATTTCGATATATTCAGCCGTGTCACCTTTAAAAGTGCGCAAGACTATGCGGCACAGTATCCTGCATTAGCGGGGATTAGCGATGCAACTTTATTGACCGATTTATACGCGCTAGATAAGCAGAATAATGTCTATTCAGGCGTGAATACTTATCGTCAAATTATGCTAAAAATGGCTTATTTAGCACCGATAGGGTTTGTATTGGGCTTGCCTGTTATTCATCAAATTGCAGTAAAAAAATACCGTGCTATTGCTGATTCTCGTCTCCGCGTGACGTGTACATCACAATGCCTAGTCTCAGAAAAATTACCCGATAACACGCTATACCACCGCATTTTTGAACAATTCGCGACTAGAAAACCCAAAGCCTTTGCTAGAAAATTAACCAACCTATTGATTGCTATAGTATTTCTGCAATTAAACAGCACTATTCATTACGCACTATTTTACCGACTTGATTTAGCGATTGAAAAAAGCCCAATGAGCGTACCGATTTCTCAAGCTAGCAACGCGCTAATTATGGTTTCTCAGCTATTTTTGGGCATTACCCCACATGCTCTTTATCTACATGACCATTTTGCTGGCTATGACCGTATTTTAGCCATTACGTACACTGACAAAAACGGTAATGAACAGTGGCTACCCTTTGTTAATGAACAAGGACGCTTACTTGAACCTAATTGGGGGCGTGTACATTCAATGTGGGCAAATATTGCCGTTACGCCAACTATTGATCATGAACGGATTAAAAAATTTACCATGAAAGTGACTGCATTTTGGGGGCGGAACATCGGGTTAGACATCAATCACACAGAATTTCATATCAAAATGAAAAAAATTGATGCCCCGACTGAATGGGTTTACGACCAATTACATAAAAACTTTGTTGCAAAATGGACGGATGTTGGCTCAGCAAAATGGTCAAACAACGTTTTTTCGTTCGACTTGCCTGACAATATAAACTCTTTATGAGCATTTTGGCAAAACGAAAGTGTTTTTATTATTGCATCGATATTGCAGTCATGATATAAATTATATGTGCTTTTTGTAACAGCGCACATAAAAATAAATTAAACCCCATTGGAGGATAACATGAAAAAAACTTTAGCAATTTTAGCAATGGCATTAATGATTGTTGGCTTAACTGGTTGCATCGATAGCCAAGACGACAGCAAACAAAAAGTTTCTAGCTCTATCTCGCTATAAATTTTGCAATACCAAAAAACCCAGCGTTATCGCTGGGTTTTTTGTTTGTAGTCTGTTGATAACAGTAATACGACAAGCATTCTGCCACGCAATGTGTAAAGTGAAAGTGACTTAATCAATAACAATAGCTTGACGTTTCGCTCCCCAATCCCCTGCCTTAGCATTAAATACTCCCGCACAGCGTTCACCACAAAAACGACAATAGCCTGAAGCATCCAAATTCCAATCGGATAGTTCGTACCAATCTCTACCAATTAATAACGCTCCGCACGCATGACAATAAGTGCTATCTGCCGCTTTATCATGCGCATTACCAATATAGGCATAATGTACACCGTTTTTTAAAGCGATTTGCCGTGCGCGTAATAATGATTGTATTGGCGTGTGCGGTTTATCCCGCATCTTCCAATCGGGATGAAAGGCGGTAAAATGCATAGGAACATCAACACCCAAATTTTCAACCACCCATTGCGTCATTGCTTCAAGCTCTGCCTCTGAGTCATTTTCATCAGGAATAATTAGAGTCGTTAGCTCCAGCCACACTGACGTTTCATGTTTGATGTACTTAAGCGTATCTAATACAGGTTGCAAATGCCCACCCGTAATATGGTGATAAAAATGCTCAGTAAAGGCTTTTAAATCAATATTAGCGGCATCCATCCACGCATAAAATTCAGCTCTTGGCTCTGCACATACATACCCTGCTGACACCGCAACTGACTTTATACCTAACGCCCGACACGCTTGAGCGGTATCAATTGCGTATTCATGAAACACCACAGGATCGTTATAAGTATAAGCCACGCTATCACAGCCATGCGCCAATGCCGCTTTGGCAATCGCATCGGGTGACGCTTTGCTCATTAACGTATCCATCTCGCGTGATTTACTAATATCCCAATTCTGGCAAAACTTACACGCCAGATTACAACCTGCCGTACCAAAAGACAGTATGGGCGAGCCTGGCAAAAAATGATTCAGTGGTTTTTTTTCAATAGGATCAATCGCAAAACCGCTTGAACGACCGTAACTGGTCATAACAATTTGATTATCCAAATTTTGTCTCACGAAACACAAACCGCGTTGCTCATTATGTAACTTACAAAATCGTGGGCAAAGATCACATTGCACACGACCATCGGTTAAGGTATGCCAATAACGGGTCTGTACCGTATCATGCGTCATAAAAGTAGTCATTTGCTGCTCCTTAATGCTATTAATTTTTGAGATTTGAACCTTTTCTCCTATTTAAGTTCAATAATTTAGAAAAAACTAATATGCAAAATTTTATGTATCATCCTAACGTTAAGTAGATGAAGGCGGACGGATGCTAATGCCATCAACCCAGCGCGAATAAATTCGTACTTATTGTTGGTGATGTTAGGATAAATACAAACAATCTTATTGATTAGTAACAACAAAATGTTAGCATTAAGCCTATCGCACTTCCCTTCACTGTCACCCACTTAAAATTATTATAAATTAAACCCAATTTATACTAGGAGACGTTGATGAATAGACAACCCGCCGTAGCAGGTAGTTTTTACCCTGCTAACCCGCAACAACTACAGCACATATTAGCGCAATACCTACATGATGCCGAAACCAACGCGCAAGCACCCAAAGCCATTATTGCTCCTCATGCAGGCTATATTTATTCAGGTCCGATAGCCGCCAGTGCTTACGCCCGATTAAAAAACGCCCACGCTACCATCAAACGCGTTGTTCTCATTGGACCTTCACATCATGTTGCCTTTAAAGGGCTTGCCGTTAGTCAAGCGGACAACTTTATCACACCATTAGGCAGCATTCCCGTTGATGTATTTGCAGTAGAAAGCATAGTTCATCTGCCTTTTGTCTATACCATAGAACAAGCACACAGTCATGAACACAGTTTGGAAGTGCAACTGCCTTTTTTACAAGCTATGCTCGATGACTTCAGCATCATTCCCATTGTTACCGGTGACGCATCATCCGAACAAGTGAGCCAAGTTCTGGAATTATTATGGGGTGGCAGTGAAACGCTGATTGTTATCAGCTCTGATTTAAGCCATTATCATGACTATGCAACCGCACAACAGCTAGACAAAGCCACTAGCAAAGCGATAGAACATCTACAATATGAACGGTTAAATTTTGAATCCGCCTGTGGCAGAATACCTGTCAGCGGCTTATTAAGACTGGCAAAAAATAAAGCATTAACAGTTAAAAACATCGACCTGCGTAATTCAGGCGATACCGCAGGTGACAAACATAGGGTGGTGGGATATGGCGCGTACATCATTGAGTAAAGAACAGCAGCAATGTCTGTTAGCACTGGCGAAAAATTCCATTCAGCACGGTTTAACGACAGGTACGCCATTGACAGTTAATCTAGCCAATTTTCCAGAAGAACTAAGGGTACAACGTGCAACCTTTGTCACCTTGCAAAAACACGGGCAATTACGCGGTTGTATCGGTATGTTAGCCGCCACCCGACCGCTAGTAGTAGACATCGCTGAAAACGCCTTTTTAGCCGCATTTAACGATCCACGTTTTCCGCCATTATCCGCTGATGAATTAGACGAGCTAGACATTCATTTGTCCATACTCACACCTGCTGAACCTATGTCATTTAGTTCAGAACAAGATTTATTAAACCAACTGCAACCGAATATTGATGGCTTAATTTTACAAGACGGTTACCGACGAGGTACGTTTTTACCCTCAGTCTGGGAACAACTACCAGAACCTAAACAATTTCTAAGTCACTTAAAACAAAAAGCAGGTTTACCATCTGATTACTGGTCGGACACCCTTAAAGTGTCTCGCTACACCGCTGAAATAATTGAGTAGTTCTATTTAAGATAGAGACGCTGCAATGCAACGTCTCTATAGAAAACATTTATTCTGTCACCACAGGAATCTTACCAATTTTTTGTTGCCAGATTTTGGGGGCGATATGATGAATAGATGCACCTAAGGTATCGACAGCGACCGTGACCGGCATATCTTCAATGACAAATTCGTGAATGGCTTCCATACCTAAATCAGCAAAAGCAACGATGTGGGCTTTTTTGATGGCTTTTGCGACTAGAAATGCCGCGCCACCAACCGCCATCAAATAGATAGCTTGATGTTTTTGAATCGCGGCGATAGCTTCTGCACCGCGTTCCGCTTTGCCTATCATGCCAATTAAGCCTGTTTTGTCTAGCATGGTTTCAGTGAATTTATCCATGCGCGTGGCTGTGGTTGGTCCTGCTGGACCGACCACTTCATCACGGACAGGATCAACAGGACCAACGTAGTAGATGAATTTGTTAGTAAAATCGACTGGCAACGGTTCGCCGCGTTCGATTAAATCACACAAGCGTTTATGAGCGGCATCACGCCCTGTCAACATTGTGCCACTGAGTAATAAAGTTTCGCCCAGTTTCCATGTTGCCATCTCTTCTTTGGTCACGGTGTCGAGATTCACGCGCCGTGCGGTTGCACCCGCAGACCAAGTAATTTTTGGCCAGTCATCTAAACGTGGCGGGGTAAATTCGGCTGCACCTGAACCATCAAGTACAAAATGCGTATGACGGGTAGCCGCGCAGTTGGGAATGATAGCGACAGGTTTATTCGCCGCATGAGTCGGATAATCTTTGATTTTAATATCTAGCACGGTGGTCAGTCCGCCCAAACCTTGTGCGCCTATACCTAGCGCGTTGACTTTTTCATATAGCTCAAGGCGCAATGCTTCTAAGGCATTACTCGCGCCTTTGGCAATCAAGTCTTGTATGTCGATAGATTCCATACAGGCTTGTTTAGCTAGTAGCATAGCTTTTTCTGCGGTACCGCCGATGCCTATGCCTAAAATTCCTGGTGGACACCAGCCTGCACCCATAGTCGGAACGGTTTTTAATACCCAATCGACGATGCTATCTGACGGGTTAAGCATGATAAATTTTGCTTTAGCTTCTGAGCCGCCTCCTTTAGCAGCAATTTCGACTTCTACGGTGTCGCCTAACACTAATTCGGTATGCACAACAGCGGGGGTGTTGTCGCCTGTGTTGATGCGTTTACCTGCGGGGTCTTTTAATATCGAGGCGCGTAGGATGTTATCGGGAAGGCTGTAAGCACGTCTTACACCTTCATTAACCATATCAGTAATGCTCAACGTTGATTGCCATTGCACATTCATACCAATTTTTAAAAACACCACCACAATACCTGTATCTTGGCAAATCGGTCTATGCCCTTCAGCACATAAACGGGAATTGATAAGAATTTGTGCGATAGCATCTTTGGCGGCGGGGCTTTGTTCTTTTTCGTAAGCCGTATTGAGGGCTTGAATAAAATCTAGCGGATGATAATAGGAAATGTATTGCAGAGCATCGGCGATGCTTTGTATGAAGTCTTCTTGGCGTATTAGGGTCATGGCATTATCTCGTAGGTCGGAGTGAGGTACGAACCCCAACAAAAATACGAACTGAGAAAATGTTGGGGTTCGTACCTCACCCCAACCTACCGAGCTAATCAGTAAATCGTACGCGGTCTGCGGTAGGGTTAGAGCAGTTCATGTCCATACCCAATTCGATGCCATGCCTCTTTGAACTCTGGCACGTCATATGATGTTGGCTGAAGCCAGTAGGAAATATTGCTATTCTTCTCACCTCGATGAGCGAGTGATTTAACTTCGTTGGGCTTCATAACGAAAGCATTTGGCTCTTTGTTCACGTTATTAATGATGAGCCAATAATCGCCCATGATTTTTGCCAGACTATTTCCAAGTGGCACGGGATTTCTCTTGGATAGTGTTTTTACCTGAATGCCGATAAACGCTGTGACGCTTTTGTTGTATGCAATTATGTCTATCCCTCTTGCGTTCCGCGCTGTTGGCATAACGTTCCAACCCATACACGATAGCTTGTAGCAAGCGTAGTACATACCAATATTTCCTGTCACTTGCGTCTCTAGTTTCATTAGGTTCCTCGCAGCGTAGGTTGGGCTGGCAACAGCCAA
Source organism: Methylococcaceae bacterium UBA4132 (assembly GCA_002380945.1). Lineage (GTDB taxonomy): Bacteria > Pseudomonadota > Gammaproteobacteria > Methylococcales > Methylomonadaceae > UBA4132. Next base: position 6,248 of record DFWO01000029.1, read on the forward strand.
CCCAACAAAACCAGCAAACAGGTCAGGTTGCCAAACAGCGGCAACCCATCTCACAATTACAAATCATCCAACTCCTCAGCATTCAACTTGCCTTGTTTGGTGTAATTCGGTGCAACACTGATTAATAGCGTAACTAAGGTAGCAATGTATGGCACGATTTGAACGGATAAAATAGCTATCCACAGTTTACCGCTTAAGTTGTCAAAATGTTCGACATTACTCATGCTCCAAATGGCATAACCCAGCAATATAATCATCAGTATTTCTTGTTGTATGCTTCTTAAACCTGAAAATAACGGTCCTTGTTTTTCATATTTAGGGGTACGCATAAACGGTTTACCTGAAGTGAACAAGCCTTGTATTGTACCTTGGGCAACGGTATGGGTTAATGCAAGCCCTGCCAATGCTGCACCTAATGATTCTAAAATAGAACACGGTACACGCGCTTGATAGAGCCACAAGCCGCGCAAAATTTTAAAGCTGAATAAGCCAATCGTCGGCATTAAAAATACATTGGACGGCAGTTCACTATGAATAGGATCATAGAGAATCACGGCGGTTAAAATCAAACTGGCGGTGGTGAATAATAATGCTAAGGCATCAGAAAACCACGGTAGCCAACCTGCAATAAAATAGTAGCGTTGCGCGGCTGTTAAAGGTGATTTTTTGGTCGGTAAGAAGCTACGCCAATGCCCTTTGATGATTTGCATCGCGCCATACACCCAACGGAAACGTTGCGTCATGAAGCCAGAAAAGGTGTCAGGCATTAAACCTTTACCAAACGAGTCTTTGACATACACTGAGTCATAACCCGCTTCATACAAGCGTAAACCTAGTTCACTGTCTTCACAAATACACCATTCTGCCCAGTTGCCCACTTCCAATAACGCAGATTTGCGAATCATGGTCATAGTGCCGTGCTGAATAATGGCATTGTATTCGTTGCGTTGTACCATACCGATATTAAAAAAGCCTGCGTATTCCCAATAACAAATATTTTTGAAAGTACTTTGGCTACGGTCGCGGTAATCTTGTGGCGATTGAATAAAGCCGACATTTTCATTATCAAAATACGGCACCATACATTTCAACCAATCGGGTGACAGGACGTAATCACTGTCGATAACGGCAATAATTTCCGCGTCGCTATCGGTTTGTTCTAGCGCGTGATTAATCGCACCTGCTTTGAAACCAGGCCAGTTTTCTAAATGGAAGAAACGGAACATCGGCCCTAGGCGTTCGCAATCGGCTTTGACAGGTTCCCATACGGCTGGGTCTTTGGTGTTGTTATCCATCACCAAGACTTCTAAGTTGGGATAATCGACTTTTGCCAGTGCTTCTAAGGTTTTACGCACCATCATCGGCGGTTCATTATGAATCGGTAGATGCAGCGAGACTTTAGGATATTTAAATGTTTCGGTCGGCGTGAGCGGTTGAAAGGTACGGGCAGTTTTTTTGTGCCAAATCACTTCGGCAATTTCCAAGCTTTCGATGAGCAAAATTACTACCGCCATCACTTGCATCAATATCATCAAGCCCCAAAAGAAAATGCTTAAGTTGGTTTGATATTGATGCGCACCGATGGAAGCCGACCAAAAAATCACCGAAACAGCTAAGTTAGCAATTAAGCCAAAAAATAACACGCCAGGTAATTTGAGTGTACTGCGGGTAAACAAAAACAAAGCCATCAGCACTAAACTGAAACCAGCGGCGGCTGTCGCCCAGTTTTCCCAATCAGGCATAGCAACGACATCACCATCCATCGGGTATTTGGGTTGACGATCCGCATTAAAAATACCCCAATAGGCTCCAACTGAGCCTTCGATGGATTTTTTCCACGGTTGATCGAAAGCTTCAACGATATAGTAGTTGAGCTTGTCTTTGTCTTTTAAACCTTGGTTATATTCATCAACGCGATTTAAAAACTCACGCAAAAATTTTGCCTGATTAGCACGCGAGGCGGTCGCGTGTTTAAACGGTTGACCATCGGATGGCCAGCCAGTTTCTGTCAGAATGACAGGTTTGCCTTTTGCCAGTTCTTTAATTTTTGCATATCGCTCAAAGACATAATCAACGGCGTGTTTAATCGGAATGCCTTCCCAATAAGGTAAAATGTGAACACCGACAAGATCGACTTCATCAATTAAATCTGGATTTTTTTCCCATATATCCCATGTTTCAGAGGTACCGACAGGTCGCCATTGGCGTTTTTTTACATCACGGATATATTCAATCAGTTTTTCTTTGGTGACATTTTTAGTCGTACAGTTTTGTTTACCTTCTGCATCGGTCGTACAGTCTTCTTGGGTGATTTCACCACGCAATAAGGTTTCGTTACCGACCATGACACGCAGAATATTTTTATGATCTTGACGAGCAATTTCGACTAATTTGTCAATTTCTTGTTTATTCTTGTCTAGGTCTCCGCCAATCCATGCCCCTAAGGTGATGTTGAGATCATGTTTGTCGGCTAAGTCTGTTATAACATCTTGACCTTTCAGCATACTGTAAGTACGAA
>DFWO01000125.1 GCA_002380945.1 Methylococcaceae bacterium UBA4132
TGCATGCATCGCCAATGTACAATGGGCTGCCGTTGGGCGGCTGCTTTCTCTTATCATTATTTGCCAACTTTCTTTGGCTTCGGTGCGTTCAAAATACATAGCCTACACCCTCTGTCAATGCGTAACTTCTATAATAGATGATGACTGTCGATTCAAATCACAAACACCGTAGCATCACTATTTTTTAGGCAAAAAAATATCAGCTACTCGTCAACCAAGGAGCTGATATTTGGTATTCCATGATGACTTTTATAACCAACTGACCCGCGCGTTTTCCGCCGTATCAGTTCTTTTTCAGGTAATGTTTAGACCAAACCTGAAAGACTTATTTACCGTATTTCTTACGGAATTTATCAACACGACCTGCTGTATCCACAACACGTTGTTTACCTGTATAAAAAGGATGGCAAGAAGAACAAACCTCTATCTGCAAATCCTTAGTTAACACAGAGCCAGTCGTAAAGACATTACCACAACCGCAGGTCACGGTAATTTGTTTATAATTAGGATGAATTTCTGGTTTCATATCACTTTCACATTAGCCTCAAGCGGGCTACCTACTTGATTAAAGAACCGCGTATAATACGGATTTAATAGCCAATTCGCAACCTAATTCATCATTCATGCGCATTATTACCCTCAATGCCAATGGCATACGCTCAGCAGAACGCAAGGGCTTTTTTACTTGGATGCAGCAACAAAACGCAGACATTATTTGCCTACAAGAAACCAAAGCACAAACGCACCAATTGGACACTGAGATTTTCTGCCCTGAAAATTACCACTGTTTTTATCATGATGCTGAAAAGAAAGGTTATAGTGGCGTAGCGTTGTATTGCAAACAACCGCCCGATCAAATAATTAATGGTCTAGGCTGGGCAGATATAGATAGCGAAGGACGATTTATTGAAGCGCAATTTGGACAACTGAGTGTTATTTCGCTGTACTTACCCTCTGGCTCTTCAGGCGAAGAACGACAAGCCTTTAAATTCAGCGTATTAGACCGCTTACTACCCTATCTACAACAACGTATTAGCGAAGGTCGGGATTTTATAATTTGCGGGGATTGGAATATTGCCCATCAAAACATTGACTTAAAAAACTGGCGCGGCAATCAAAAAAATTCAGGATTTTTGCCTGAAGAACGCGCGTGGCTGGATAAATTATTTGCTGAAAATCGTTGGCTAGATGCGTTTAGACTCATCAATACAGAAGCCGAACAATATACTTGGTGGTCAAATCGTGGACAGGCGTGGATGAAAAATGTCGGTTGGCGTATTGATTATCAGATTATTAGTGAGTCGCTGAAAGATAAGGTAACAGCGGCGACTATTTACAAAGATGAACGCTTCTCCGATCACGCGCCTTTAATAATGGATTATGACTATTTACTATAAGCAATACAGTCCACGAAAATCACAAAAAGCACGAAAAATAGGATTAATATTTTCGTGTTTTTCGTGTTTTTCGTGGATATTGGTTTTAAAGAATCCTCAGTGTTTAAAAACTAAACCAACCCGAACCAAATGAAGTTGCAAATACCAAACTCACGATACTCATCAATTTAATTAAAATGTTGAGTGCAGGACCACTGGTGTCTTTAAACGGATCGCCGACAGTATCACCGACTACCGCAGCTTTATGCGCTTCAGAACCTTTACCGCCATGTTGTCCTGTTTCGATAAATTTCTTCGCGTTATCCCACGCACCGCCTGCATTTGCCATCATCACGGCTAATAAAAAGCCTGATGACATTGTGCCGACCAACATACCAGCCAATGCTTCTTTGCCTAATACCATACCCACGATTAACGGCACGATAACCGCTAATGCACCAGGAATAATCATTTCTTTCAACGCCGTTTCGGTACTGATACCGACACAGGCGGCATAGTCAGGTTTGCCAGTACCTTCCATTAAGCCTTCAATGACTAGAAACTGACGACGGACTTCAACGACAATTTCTTGCGCCGCTTTACCAACAGCCGTCATAGTGAGTGCTGAAAATAAGTACGGCATCATGGCACCAATTAAAATTCCTGGCAGCATGGTTGGGTCTAATAGATTCAAATGCTCAATTTTTGCCGCTGTCACATAAGCCGCTAATAAGGCTAACGCAGTTAAAATCGCTGAACCAATCGCAAAACCTTTACCTGTTGCGGCTGTAGTGTTGCCCAAGCTGTCTAAGGCATCAGTACGATGACGCACTTCACTGGGTAAATGACTCATTTCTGCAATACCACCCGCATTATCAGCGACAGGACCATAAGCATCGGTTGCCAGCGTAACACCTAGCGTGCTGAGCATACCAACACCTGATAGTGCAACGGCATACAGACCCGCTGTAATCGAACCATCGGCTTTATGTCCTAACCAGATGCTGAGCAAAATAGCGACCGCAACAATCAGCACCGGTAATACGGTACTCATCATACCTACTGCTAAACCTTGAATAATCGTAGTTGCTGCGCCTGTTTGAGTAGCATGAGCAATCGACAAAGTAGGCTTTTCGGTATAAGCAGTAAAATATTCAGTAACATAAGCAATGGCATTACCTGCAATCAAGCCGACTAAAATGACCAACCAATAATTGATACTCACGCCAGACAGCAACACGGCGAATAACGTCAACCCCAAAACAACAACAGATGCTCCCCACACTGAACGGCGTAAGGCTTTCAATAAATCTTCTAAGCTTGCTTGCTCATTAATTTTAGCGACTTGTTTTCTAAGAAAATGATGAATACGTCCCATAACAGATTCATCTGAGAAAGGTCGGGCATGAGTGACATCTTGTTCTTCACCGATAACAACATAAATGCCAAATAGACTGGAAATAATACCCACTGCTGCCACTAAAAATGGCAAACCAATAAACGCTGCCGCAGACTTACCACCAATAACCGCACCGAGCGTAGCGGCGGCAATAATTGAACCGCTATAACTTTCAAATAAGTCAGCACCCATGCCCGCGACATCACCAACATTATCGCCCACGTTATCAGCAATAACGGCTGGATTACGGGGATCATCTTCGGGGATGCCTTTTTCAACTTTACCGACTAAATCCGCACCCACATCCGCCGCTTTGGTATAAATACCGCCGCCGACTCTGGCAAATAATGCGATAGAACTCGCACCAAAACCAAAACCTGTTACATAAACCAATTGATTAGGATCGCCGTTAAAAATTAAAAACAGCACCGTCATACCGATTAAGCTAAAGCTGACGACTGACATCCCCATAATCGCGCCACTACCAAAGGCAACGCGTAAACCTTCATGCAAACCACGACTAGCAGCTGAGGCAGTACGCACGTTAGCGCGTACGGCGACATACATACCTAAATAACCCGCGCCTGCTGAGGCAATCGCACCCACCACAAAACACAGCGAAGTTTGCCAATGTTGAAAAATGGCAAGAATCACTGCCACAATCAGCACAAAAATTGCCAACACGCGATATTCACGTCGTAAAAACTCCGACGCGCCCTCTTGAATAGCCAATGCAATCACCTGCATGGCATGACTTCCTGTATCATAACTCAGCACTTTTTTCGTATGCCAGATAACAAATCCGACCCCGATAAGCCCCATTATTAATGCCATGATGACTGACACCGATGCTTGAAACATCATAACTTCCTCCCCCCCATTTGGTTAGTTTGACACCCGCTTATTCGCACGGGCTATTTTTTATTGTTGTTTTTATAGTCATCAAATCCCCCTTAACACCCCCGATTATTTTTTATCTAATAACATAAGCTCTTGAATCAGTGCTTTTCTAACATCAATCGCTTGCATATCCAAGCGTTTAATAGATGGACTGTTGGTAAATGTTAAAAACTCCAAGCCTTTATCGCCTTTTTCGACCAGAAAATCAGTGGTAGCCACTTTATACACTTTGTTTGCCTCAATAGATTGCTGATTAACAAGCCACTGACCATTAACCCGCGCCACATTAGCAAAATGTAAAAAACTGCCTTTACCTTGATTTTGCTGATTAGCATTAAGAGCCTTTTCCAGCAACTCACCCGACAACTGCACTAAATACACCTTACCACCAAATGGCATAATTTTGATGACATCATATTCAGTGATAGCCCCAGCGGGAATAATATCGTCTATACGAATAGAACCGCTGTTATACAACGATAAATCGGCTTCTGGATAAGCGTGTAAAAAAGCCTGAGCAATCACATCAGTCAAGGCAGTCGGTTTATTGCGTACACTGGCTTCCAAACCATCTAAAGCTTCTTTGGTATGACAGACAATATGCTCAGGTTCAAAGCCTTGTTTTCTGAATAAATCAAACGCTTGTTGTTGCCATTGCTTAACTAATACTTCCGTGTCTGCATCGAACGGCATAGATTCATCCAAAAACACCAACTTGGATTCTATGCTTTTTGTGCCGCTTTGTTTATCTACACTGATACGATGAATAAACGCCGATTTTGCATTAGCATCGGCTTTAGTAATCGGTACTAAATGCGCACCACGAAACAAATACATATTTTCGTGTTCATGACCACCGATAATCAAATCCACGCCCTCTAATTTTTCTGCAAAGGCAATATCATCGGTAAATTCTTGATGGGTGACTAACACAATCATGTCAACTTGCAGTTTTAGTCGCTGTATCGCTTTTTGTGCGGCAGTCAACGGATCAGAAATTGACACAAAATCAGGTTTTAATTCGGGGAGAGTAATGCCAATTAAACCCACTTTCACACCATCGACATTCAAAATAACAGTTTCTTGGCTGTGGGCGAACAGTTTTTGCGTGTCACTATCGAGAACATTAGACGAGAAAAAAACCGTTTTCGCCTCGCTTAAGCGTTGCAATAATGCTTTTTTGCCTATATCAAATTCATGATTACCAAAGGTCGCATAATCCCAATGCAGATGATTAAACACATCAATCATTTGCTTACCCGCCAAGGGTTCGCCATTCAATTTAGACGTACCAATTGCCGAAGGACTTAATAAATCCCCCGCCAACACGCTGTAAGTATGCGGATTTTCAGCTTTTAACTGTTTTTGCAACGTTGCCACACGCGCCAAGCCGCCCGTTTTACCCGCATTTAACGGCGATATTTCATAGACATCATTGAGCTGTAATAGGGTGAAGGTTATTTTTTGCGGCGCGGTACTACAAGCCGACAGGCTTAACAGCAAAGCTATGACCAGCAACCGATAGACTTTAGACATGAAAACTCCGTTATGCGTTGGTTTTGTAGGATGAGCTAACACAAGGAAGCCTATCTCCTATACAATTACGTTTTAGCCATTGTTAACATAATTTTGTGATGCTCTATTGCCCAGCATAGCGGCAATTTTTTCTCCTAACCGCGCCCCATATATGGCTAAGGCAAATGCAATACTGCCACCAATCAACATTTTAATTATGCTGAAATCGGCAAAACCATTCGGCGTAAAAAAGCCGTTGGAAAGTAGTAATATCAGGCTAAAAAAAGCCGCTATCGCGGGTTCTAAAACACGAATAGAAGGCGATATTAAACCAATAATTATACCGCCGATTAAAAAACTGAGTGAAAATGAAACGACTTCGACTAAATAGCGAAAACTGTGCGGTATGAATGTCAGAAACCAGTTCGTTTGAAACAATCCAGCAATAGCAATTTCAGCAATAATAAATATAACCAAGCTAGCTAACATCCACCCCCAAGAAAAACGCTTAAGTGATTTAATGCCCGCTCTAACATTTTCAGGACTAACAAGGTTACGCACGTCAGGTAATTCTGATTTAATCGTATCAAAAACAGGACTCAAATCATGATTAGATTGGCTGTCATTGACAATATCTGGTGGCGATATTCTTGCCGCTGATTGTCTATTAAATTCAGTGCCAAATTGTGTTGCTAAAAACTCCATGCCTTGCTGATAACCTTGTCCCAATGCTCTAAATTTCCATTGCTGATTTTTAAAATACAGCTCACCTAAAATTAAAGACTGTAACCCAGTGTTTTCAGGCGTAAAAACTGATATGTCTTTTACTTCTATAGCCAAATTTTGCAATCCAGACAAAGAATTAGGACTAGCTATAGCAAACACAATTTTACGAACATCCGATGAAATTTTATGCAAAGCAATGCGAAAAACGGGCTTACCCGCCTTAAGCGACAAAGACATAAAATCAGCTTGTGTATCAACTTCACCATTAAGATAAATAAAATCACTGTCAGAACGCACTTTTTCTGTTTCATTCAGCGCAAATGCCGCAACATCAACAAGCGCATCAAAAGGCACCCATGAAATTAAAATATCAATGGTGTCAGACTGATTTATAGCAATATTTGCCCCTGCCTGCATAGTATTCATAACGATACTCCTTTGTCTTAGATTGTAGTGCAATAAAATGTGCTGCCATAGGAAGCGCATCTTATCGTGTTGCTTAACTTTCCCATGTTTCAAATACTTCCGTTAAATCAATTTCTAATTCTGGAAATAAATGTGGAATGGCAATACCATTATCAGGGTACATGGCTTTTAATTGATAAATATCCGCCTCATTTAAAACAAACTGATAAACCGCCTTTTCATAAGGATAAACCAACCAATATTCTGTTACCCCTGCCTCTTGATACAACTCATATTTAACCGTCATTTCCCGTTTTGAATTACCTTTCGATAATATCTCAATAATCCAATCAGGTGCGCCATTACAACCTTGTTCATCTAAAAATTCTGGATTACAAATCACACATAAATCAGGTTGTACCACCGTATAAACCTCTTCATTTTTTAATAACGATTTTTTGCGGTCATATAAACGCACATCAAATGGTGCGGCGAATAATCGACATTTTTTACGCAAAAAAAGTTGGCTAATAGTCGGCTTAAGTTGGTTGAAATTGTCTGATGCTATACATTCGGTGCAGGATATATTAAAACAATTTTGCCTTTAATTAATTCAACCGTTTCCATTTTGTGCCAAGTCAAATATTCGGAATAACTATAGGTTTTATTCAAATCCAATTGTGAAAGCTGAGTTATTTTTGGCATGGTTTAATCCTGATTTATTGAGTTACTTTGCTATTTAATACCATTTCATGTAGGTTGGGCTGGCGATAGCCAACCTAACAAAACCCGCGTGTATTAGTTTTATGTTGGGTTGCCAAAAAACGGCAACCCAACCTACGATGCTACAATTAATTAATCTGTCTGTTTAATCATTGCCACTAAAATACCCACAATCTTATTCACATCCGTAATGTAATATTCGGGTAAATCAATATAAGCAATATTATTTTCATATTTTAATAATTTCCATGTGCTTCCTGTAGTTACTGCACCGTAAATCGCTGGTAAATGTTGCCCTTCTTTATCATTAAATAAACTTGCTGCATACATTTCAGAAATACATTGACCTAAACCACTAGAAATTGATTCATTTTTAGCCTCAACCACAGTAATAATTGGGCTACTCATATAAAACTGTTCACTGGATTTACTGATAATAAAATCACAAAATCCAGTTAGATTTTTTTCTTTATTCACATCTAAGTTAATACCTGAAAAAAAACTAATTTTATTATCGAGTTTTCGCCTAACTTCTAATAAAACATTAGAAATAATCAATTCTGACCGCGCCTTTTCCGTGCTAATTGCCATCGCAAGCGGCAGGTTATACTGTAAAGTAGTTAATAAATAATCACTAACTGGAATTTCGGGGATTTGCGAGAATAAATCCTGATTTTCAATCACTTGAATACCTAGTTCTTGTTTAACTTTTTTTAAAGTGAAATCACTGTATGACATCGGTTTATTCCATTATTTAACTTTTAATAACGAAGCGTATTTCGCTGAATGAAATTTTTAAACATGCTGCGGAATACGCAAGCTATTCCGCCTTACGGGTTGCTTGCGGGTTGGGTAAATGTTGGGGTTCGTACCTCACCCCAACGTACGCGGTTATTGAGACACTTACTTTTCCATTTAATACGATTTCAATGTGGGTTGGGCTGGCGATAGCCAACCCAACAAAACCCGCGTGTATTGGTTTTATGTTGGGTTGCCAAAAAGCGGCAACCCAACCTACGATGTTGCCATGCGTAAGTTGATTCATATCGCCTTTGGCGTTCTCAAATCAGGATAGCCTTTTGACCCTCTTTATGCCGTTTAATTATTCCTTGCCTTTCTGGCGGCAAGACGGTATCTATAAGCGCATCTTATCGCGTTGCACCGAAGGGTTAGGCATAGCGGTCAGTTGCGACCGACAGAATGCCAAAACGCTAGTTGCCAAGCAGGCGTGCCTTTTGTCCGTTGAATTCCTCTGGACTCAACACCCCTTGGTCGCGAAGTGCAGCGAGCTTTGAGATTTCGTCGGCGATTGATTGGGTTATCTGTACAGTCGAATTCGACATGGGCGCGAGTGATTTCAGTCCCATTTCTATCTGCCATTCAGAAGCATGTTTCGCCAATAGCTCGGAAGTGCGCTGGATGATCTGCCTTATATTTTCGCGATTCTTGCCATGAGTCGTTGCTGATCCGAATATGGTTTTTGCACCAGACTGAACGGAAACTACTGCTGCATCCGTGCCGTTTCCGGCAATTGATATAGATACTTTTTCACCCCACGAAAACGCACTCATTCCAGTCTTTACGTCCAAGCGGGATGCAAGTTCGTCCCTGTTTTCAATATTCATTCCCTTCAGCCCTTCAACTGCGGCACAGACCGCGCGAAACACAACTTGTTTGTGGAATGGGAATTCAGCATTCCCAGTTCGATCGAATGTGTCAAACAGCATTTGAGTAGCTCCTATAGGTTGTTGGTGAAGTTATGTGCAAGGGATTCTTCTGATGCCTAACTATTATTAGACATCCTAAATGACCGCGTACGTTGGGGTGAGTTTGCGAACCCCAACATACTCATCAACCCGCTTGCAATTCGACAATTTGAATCCTCACACATTGCGGTAATGTGTTGCGGGAATACTTGCGTGTCACTTACTGGCTTGTTGGGGTTCGTACCTCACCCCAACCTACAATTATAACTTAACCAACACCTCACCGCGTCCAATCTCCGCCATATCCCCCGCATAGCGTTGCACACGATTAAACGCCACGCTAACCTCAGCAAATTTAGAATTCAGCGATTTAAACGAGGCAAATAAAATCGGTAAAAATGCCAAGGTGTGTGAGCCGCAATCGTTGAAACTCGCCGATAATTCAGGCGCGTTCCATAACAGCAACGTGCCGCGACGCATGGCGTAACCTAGGTAGCGTCCTGTACTGCCCATGACAGCAATCGTGCCAGCGGTCATGCGTGAACCGCAATAATCGCCTGCGTTGCCTTCGATTAAAATTGTGCCGCGTCTTAAGTGGTCGCCGACACGCTCACCTGCGTTGCCTTTGACTAGAATCAAGCCGCCTTTCATGCCCATTTTGTTGCCTGGTAATGCCGCGCCTAAAAAATCGCCGACATTACCCGCCACTTCCAGATAACCGTTTTTCATTTCACAGGCGGCGTACAATCCTGCATTGCCTGAGACTTTTATCTCGCCCGATTTCATGCCCATGCCCAGATACGCGCCAGCATCGCCTTCTACGCTGATAGTGCCGCTTTCCAGTTCTTTGCCGATAAAATCCAGTTTGGCAACGCTGTTTTTGATGATGATGTGCTGTGCGTCATCGCCTGTAATATCAAATAGCTCATCAACACGGAGCTTGGCTTTGCCGCTTTGTAATTCTAGCGCGGCAATGTCTCCTAAGGCTAAACCTTGTAAACGCTGACAAACCAAAGGCGATAAATCCACTCGTTGCGCGGGTTGATACTTTAAAGTAAAGGTTAATGCACTCACGCCAGTATCTCCTGTAAATGAAAGTGAAACGGTCCTAGTTTGCCGCCGTAATTTCCCGCGCTGATACGTTCAATGCCGTTTGCCGCGCCTAAATCACACACCGCCTGCATACCGACACGCATGGCGTTATCAATGTCTTCTTTGCTTAAACCATCAATGACGATTTCCATCACCGATTCAATATTGGGCGATAAATCAGTTTTAGTCGCACCTTTCAAGGTTGGGCAGAATGCGTCATTGGTTGAGGCATTCAAGGTTTTATATTTAGAACCAACTTTAGACCCAGAACGCACCACACCACCAGGGAAAGGCATAATGACATTGGGCATAAGTCGCATGGCTTCAATCGCCGCTTCGCACGCGGCGAGGGCTTGCGGTTGTGAACGCGCCAACACCAAGAAATTACCGCCGCCTATCGCATTGACTTGTCCTGTGGTGGCTTCGGCTAAAAACTCACCGTCCATGACGGGAATACGCCAATAGCGTTTGCCTGATATTTTTTTGGCAATTTGAAAACCGTCTCCGAAATAGCGCAGGTTTTTACCCAGCGGGATTTTAATATCGCTCTCAATTCCCGCAAATAAAGCGGACGTGGGGGATGTGAGTACACACTGTCCCGACCGTGTTTCCAGTTGTTTCGCCAGACCTTTACCGCCCATGGCAAAAATCATCACCGACACGCCCGCTCTGCCGTCTGGGGTTTCATCAGGACTTAATACCCGTTCGATCCCCGCTTCACAACCGCAAGCAATCACCGAGGTGGCAAAGCCTGTCATGGCTTGCGCGGCTATCATTGCCCATTTTTCATTTTGCGCGGTAATAATGGCGCGGGTCGCTTTCATCGGGAAAGCCTCCGCGAATGTTGCATCAATTGTTACACCGTTAATAATCATAAAATTCCACTCTGTTTAAACTTGTAGTTCTAGCATTACTACCCTTCTATGCGAACCATTCAACCCGCTAACTGTGAACAAGGCTATTTTTTAAGAATATCGTTCTTAAATTTCTGCCAATATCTCTTAAAACCTTCTCTATCAATCAAATAATAGATAAACATCAACAACACAGGCCACAAAACAATGAACAATACTTTTGCAATAAGACCAAGAATTTCCATGATAATCTCCTAATTTTCGGGCTACGTTTTTGTTGAAGAGTCTACTCAGTGCGATAGGGATAAGGTAAGATTCAATAAAGCAATCCCAGCATTTCATCGGTTCGCTGGGATTCGCTTAACCTTATCCCAGCCTACGCAACTTTTAACGGATGCGCGGTTAAACTACCGCGCCCGTCTTCGGTTATTTCATCATCACTGATTTTAAAATTACCGAGTTTCATGGTGAGGTAGCGGTCAAAATAATCTTTTAAGCCTTTTTCAACGGATAAGTCAAAGTCGGGTTTCATGACGTGGGTTGTTCCCCACAGAGTCGAAACCACTTTGCCATCGACAACGACTAATTGACCGTCTTTAAACACATAATCAGGTTTTTCAAACATTTTTTGACGATTGCTGTTGTTGGTGTAAACAGTGATGTCAGCAAAGTTGCCCGCGCTTAAACCGCCTCTATCTTGTAAACCGATGAGTTTAGCCGCGCCTGCACGCGTCATGATGGCGATTTCTTGCAGGCTGTATTCACGGTCGATGCTTGCCAGCGTGGTCATTTTTTGCGCTTCGGGGTGAATAGTCGCTAACACATCATTGCGGAAGGTTCTGTCCATCAACAAGCGGATTAAATGCGGATAGCTGGTAAATGGCGCGCCGTTGGGGTGATCGGTGGTTAAGAAAATGCGCCAAGGGTCGTCAACTAACAGGAAGGTTTCTAAACCGATAGCCCATTGCAAGGCATTAACAAAGTTTTGATCTTTGTATTTGAACGGCACAACGCCGCACCCAGCATCACATTCAATATCCATTGTCACCCATTTATTCGGGCTGGCGTGTTTGTGATTGGCGTGTTGACGCATACTGTCGCCTGAGGCGGTGACGGTTTGCCCGAACAAAATCTGCCCTACGTCGATGGTGATATTTTTATTGCGATTGACCGCTTCGGCAATCTGCGCCGCGCCTGAAGAAAACTTTAAATCGCCTTCCGTGCCGTAGCTGTGGAATTGAATATGCGTTAAGTGCATCGGCAAGCCGCCGATACCTTGAATAGTATCCAGCGTGGTTTGCATATTACCTGGTACGCCTAAGTTGCAACCGTGAACGTGCAGAGGATGATGCACACCAAGTTCTTTAACGGCAGTCGCTAATACTTGTAAAATCTGGCGCGGTGTTACACCGTAATGGCTGTTTTGTTCGTCTAAATCTAACTGCCGTTGATTGAACTTAAACGCATTAATGCCGCCGGGATTGACCACTTTAACGCCAATCGCTTTGGCTGAATTCATCGTCCACGCCACATAATCATTAATGGCTTTTTGGTCTTTTTTCGCGGTCAGCATCCGAAGCAGATAATCATCACTGCCCAGCATCACATAACCGCCTTTATCTAAAATGGGGATGTCTGCCATTTCCATGTGCGCTTGACGGGCATTAATCGGTAATACCGCAGGTTCAAACCCAGCGGTATAACCCATTTCCGCATAACGATAACCTGTGACAAAGGTGCTGGGCATGGCATGACCACAACCTGAGCGGGTGATGTCGCTACGGTGTACGGGGTCTTGTCTGTGGTCTTCTGGCAATAAAGTACGCGCAATATTACCTTTACCGCCGCCAATATGGGTGTGCATATCAATTGCGCCAGACATAACGACTTTACCTTTCAAGTCGTATTCTTTATCGACTTTAAAATCGCCATTCGGCTTATTAATGATGCGTCCGTCTTGGATATAAATATCTTGTTGTTGTCCGTCTATACCGCTGGCGGGGTCGTAGACTGTGCCGCCTGTGAGTTTTATTAACATGGTGTTTCCTTTAATACTATAGCTTCGTAGATTGGGTTGCGTTATGTTGGGTTACGCTATCGCTAACCCAACCTACATTGCTTGTTCAATGGCGTTAAGTACATCCGCCGTGCTGGGCAATCCTGAATCTCTGAGTTTTTTCAGGCGTATGGCGACCACGTTATCCATGCGGTAGGCGTGTCCTGCGTGGTCTATACCAGGTGTGCCAACGGGGATGAAAACATCTGGTTCTTTAGTGAAGGTCATGCCTGAACGTCCGACTACGATAGTGGGTAAGTCGGTGACGGGTGGAACTGAGTTGATGTTAAACGCTTGTACCCAGACTAAAGCATCGGCTTCACCGTCTGCCAGTAACACATTGGTGTCGTTTAAAAACGGGTCGTATTCTGGATAGCCTTGACTGAAACGGGTACGGGCAGGATAACCAGTTGTCCATCCGCACACTTGGTTAGCGGTTTGATCGCCTTCTTTACCAGCGAGCGGCAGACCTGAACAGCGGGTGTTTTGATCATTTAGGTCTTTAATCATTTCTGACAGAGTTTGTACGGTGAGTTCCGCTTGGCGATAGGCTAATGCACCTGCTGCCCATGTCACTACGCCGTAGCTTGCTGCTTTGAGTTTGTCGGCAATAGTTTGTAAATCAGCAATGGCGATACCTGCAACCGAGGCGGCGCGTATCGGCTGTTTTTTGACTAAAGCGCGTAACACAGCCATGACTTCGGGTAAGTCAGCCGTAGCGCATTCAAAAACTTGCGCAGTTTTGCCGTTGGGTGACGTTGACGCATTGCCAGATGGTGTTTTACCTAAGTAAATGACTTGGCGTTGGCTGGTATCATCAACAAACATAGCATCTGTCCACAAATACCGCTCAAAAAATCGGGGCGCAAAAGCTTCTACATCTGTACCGACGATGAGCAGTAAATCACAACGGTTTTTAACTTCAGCAAGTGTGGTGTTCATCCAACCTGAATCTTGCAAGGCTAAAAAGTTATTGCGTGCGCCTGTAAAATTCATGTTATCAACTACCGCACCACAACGGTCAGCTAAGGCTAATAAACCGCGCATTCCATTGACATCCGTCGCACAGCCGCCAATCACGGGAAGTTTGGTATTTTTTAATAGGTTTGCGGCTTTAGTAACGGCTTCTTGCAGGCTAACGGCTTGCCCTGCGACACGCGGGCTAGTGTCGGTGATGGCTTGTTCAAATAACGGCGTATTTACCGCGCAGCCATTTTTCAGCACTTTTAGCGTTACGCCATCCACTTGAATACTCAAGTCATCGGTGCCGATACCGCAAAAAGGACTAGGTACTTCTTCGGTTATTTCAATCATAGAACTGTCCTGTATAAGTCACTGTAGTTATAGCTTATTGTGACAGATGCACTTGAAACGGTGCAATTAAATCCTGTGACTCGTTTAGTGAGAACGTGTTCAAAATCTCTAGAAGTTACGCATTGACAGAG
>DFWO01000083.1 GCA_002380945.1 Methylococcaceae bacterium UBA4132
GAGATGTTGAACAGGTTCTAAGACCTTCGAGGTTTTAAAAGCCTCGGAGGTCTTTATATGGCTGGTTATTTCTTAGTTATTTTACGGATTTTGCCGATTTTTTCGGCACAAGATTAGTCGCTTTTTTAGTAGCAGTCTCTTTAGCAGGTGCAACAACGGCTTTTTCAGCAGCAGAGGTAGCCGCTTCTTTAGCAGGTGCAACAACGGCTTTTTCAGCAGCAGAAGTCGCTGCTTCTTTAGCAGGCGCAACAACGGCTTTTTCAGCAGCAGAAGTCGCTGCTTCTTTAGCGGGTGCAACGATGGCTTTTTCAGCAGCAGAAGTCGCTGCCTCTTTAGCTGGTGCAACGGTTTTTTCAATGGATACGGCGTAAGCACAATTCGAGGCTATAGCCAATGCCAAGGTGTAAGCTAATTTTTTCATAAAATCTCCGTTAATATTCAGTAAGTGCGAGGTCATCATAGTTAGTTTTTGTGTAGCATTTTCCAACGTTTTGTACCTTGAAATAGGATAGTCATATTCTATTTCCTACAGTTAAAAAGTCATATCTGACACACCTATGACAGAGAAACCGAAGTTTGACTATTGCACTTTTAACTTAATGTGTCAATGTGTTATCTAAACCCAAGTGCAGTATTATTTGGGAGCAAATAATCAGAGTTACACATTTTAAATAATCGCCCGTTCTCTAATCTGCGTTAAAGTATCATCGACTAACAACTTGCCATTATGAAACACAGGGCGCAACAAATTCGCATGAGTTCCTATATCGCCAAGTGCAACAGTTTCCAAGCGACCTGCGCCGTTACGAATTAACGCCAAGCGACCGCGTTTCGATTGTTTGCCGTGATCGGTAATTGGGTCTTTATACACATCACGCCACTCACCATTCACTTGTACCGCCGAGGCTTTCATGGCAAATTTCAACGTATCGCGGTCTAGTTTTTGCAACAAGCCCGCACCCATACCAAACGCCAGATTATCCGCGCTGTAACCTGCTTCTTTTAACGTTTTTAGAATCTCTCCGATACTGGTAATCGTTACGCCATCACCTTGAATCACCCGCACACAAGGCGGGAGCATTTTGTAACCTTTAGAATTTAAAGAACAGCCAAACAAAGTTTCCAGTTTTTGCATGGTCTTTAGAACAATTTCGACAGGATTGCCGCTGTCGGGACGAATCACTAATGTGCCTTGCGAATTTTCTATGGTGTCCTTAAATTCTGTTCCCCACATTTCTAACGCATTCCACATATTGTAAGAATCGCTCACCACCGCGACCAGTTTATCTTTGGCTAAAAACTGCGTGAGCATATTGCGATAGGCTTCTTTCTCTAAATCGCGTCCCCATGAGGTAATGGTGGAATGTTCGGCAGCTGGAATAGAAAATGCGGGCATATTGGCTTCGTTGTAATAACGTTTCGCCGCCAATACTGCCGCCAAAGTATCCGTGCCTTTAAAATTCACCAAATGCGCTAAGCCTGAAATCGCCGCTGATTCTTGTGATGACACGCCGCGTGCGCCAAAATCATGCAGTTTAAAATCTAAGCCGCTAAGATTATCGGCGGTTTCGCGCAAATATTGGGCAATGACTTTTTTGCAGTTATAAGAGCGCGTTGCCACCGTCGTACCGTACCAGCAAGCGCGTAAAATCATGGTTTCTAAATAACTGGTTAGCCAAAAACAACGCGTATCAGTATTAACCACTTGCGCCATAATTTGACTAGGTTCTGTGATCATGCCTTCGGGCATGGCTTCGATAGATAGCGGCAAGTAACCGTTATGGGTTTTTAAAATATATTCCCAACCTGCACGGTTAAACGGTACGCCATGCGGCACTAATATCGCTTCCGCTTCATCAATCATGGCGGCGGTAATCGGGGTGAGCAAATAGCTTTTAATAAACATTTGCAGACCAAAAAACACGATGTCTTGATAATCGCCGCCGCGTGATTCGATATAGCTGGAGACAAACTGCATACCCTGTGGGTATTGCAGATAATGTGAAGATTTATAGGAGTCGGTGTTTAGAATGATGTTGTCGAATAGTGGGTTCATCTGGAAATCCTCCAAAGTGGTTAAAGAATTCGGGTCTATCCCGAATTTACAAAAGTAATTAAATAAAAACGCTGGGCGATACCGCAAAGCGTTCAGCAAGTGCCTGAATCTGGCGGGTATTAAGCTGGCGTTTACCGCGTAATATTTCTGAGACCACGCCCTGGCTACCGATTTCAGGTAAGTCGCTTTGTTTAAGCCCATGTTCCTGTATTAAAGATAATAATACTTCTTGCGGTGTAGCGTCTGGCATAGCGTAGTGGGCTTGTTCATAGTCCGCTATTTGTGTACCGACAAAATGCAGCAACGAAGCCAAGGGATGCTGTTCATCCTCGCCCACTGTATCAACTAATTGATTTAATAAATAAGAGTATCTTCGATACTTTGTTTTATTTATAGGCATAACTTAATTTGTTACTCCATACTAATATCAATATGTAATATAAAGTTCTCTTCCTTAGTAAACTCTTCGCATATTATATTTATTTCGGCTTGAGTTTTCGCTTCTTTGAAAGAAATTAAAAAAATCCCATCATCTTTATCAAAAATATATTTTTTAGTATGCAATAAATTTTGTATATGTATAGTAACAATATTATTTTTAACATCAATCCATCTTTCACCAATTGTTAATCTTCTAAGACGAGGAAAACTAACGTTAAATCCACCTAAACTATAATTGCCGTTTTCATACATATCTTCTTTAGACAAAACTTGAACACTATCTGGAAACTTTATTTTTATATTAACATCATTTGCTTTTCGAGTACCTATATTCGACACATCAAATGTTAAAGGTATTGGTTCCTTATAATTAGCACTTAAACTTAAATAATCTAAGTTATTTACAAGAACTTTAATAATAGGTTTCCCCTATATTGCTTCTAATTCAGCAAGTCTGTCTCTTAACTGTCTATTTTCCTGATTTAACCTAACTAGCTCTTCTGACATTTCTTTTGAATGGGTAGTATCTCCTCTTGTCCAACCTATCTGTGGTTTTCTTCCAAAAGTTTTTGGTAATGCAATAGCAACTTTAGTTGTTAATTCATCTATATTCTTCCAATAATCGCACATTTTATTACTCTGTGCTTTTTCAATAAAAGCTGTCAACTTTTTATTAGCCTCTTCTGAAGTTTCTCGGTCATCATTTGTTATAGGAACATTTCTATCCCTAATAAATGCTAATATAGGTATTCCTTTTTGTCTTGCATAATCATATTCTTTTTCAGTAAAACCAATGCCATCGCTTGTCATGCTGCCATATCTATGACCTATAATCACAACATAATAATCACTAACATCTATAGTTGCTTGAATAACGTCCCATTGCTCATCATCGTCTGCACTAAACATTTCCATTCCAATTGGAAAATGATATAAGCCTAATACAGTTTCAATTATTTTTTCACGAGCTTTTTCTAAATCTCTATAAGTTGAACTTATAAAAATTTGATATTTTTTATTTTCCATATATATGCCTTATATAAATTTCTGATGTATAAAAAATTTTTATCTCAGTCTCGTTAAAATTAATCTACTCCCCCAACAAATGCCTCACAATAAAATAATGATCCTCAAACATTTTCTCAGGATTCATATCGGCTAACGGTAGCCAAAAGGCTTTTTCTGCATCATCACCGCCTTTCACTTTCGGCAACGATTCAGAAGCAGGTAATTCAATCAAAAACGCATGAGTGATAGTGCGACCGCGTGCAGAACGGTGTGGGTCATCGAAGGTGTGCCAGCGTTTTATACAACCGCGCAACACGGGTTCGGGAATTTTTAGCTTGGTTTCTTCGCGCAGTTCTCGAATACAGGCATTTTCTAAGCGTTCATATTGCCCAATAAAACCACCCGCTAATGCCGCTAAGCCTTTTCCTGGTCTGGCGCGACGTTTGACTAATAGAATATGCCCCGATTGAATCACTACTGCATCGACGGTCACAAAAATAGGCGGATACGGTACGGCTTGCCATTGCTTTTTATAATCTTCGATAAATTCATGTTCAGCGCGAATAGCGTCAAACGCAGACTGACTGAACTGTTCGGCAAAAAATTGTTGTGTGCCTTTGGGTGTTAAGGCATTAAAAATACTGTCGCTGTGCGTGAAGTTATCGGCGTGATTAAAATACTGTTCGCGTAATCCTGTCGCATTTATCGCGTCTAAATTATCGACTTCAATGGATTGCCATTGCGGAAACATTTTTAGATAAAACGAGCTGTGATCTTTTGAATGCCCAATCAAGGCAATGCTGGGTGTGTTATGCGGCATGGTATTCAACGCCTGCACTACGCCATTGACGATAGTCTGTACTGACTGTATCCATAGCGCATCGTTATACGGCGAATCCATCAACGGCAATACCGTGATTTTTTCCGCGTCTTCTTGAGTAAATGAATTTAAAATCATTGCGCGGCGTTCATTAAACGACCAAGGATTGCGGTGTGAAACAGGCAAATGCGCAGAGCCACACAGGACGATGATTTTTTCAGCCCGTTGTAAGCCTTGGCTGATAATGTGGTGATGACCGTTATGATACGGCTGAAAGCGACCAATAAAGACCGCAAAGTGATAAGTTTTCATAGCAAGGAATCCCCTTGGTTAATGTGAGCCTTGTCTATCAAGGCAGGTTTATTCTAATACGATTGTAAGGCGTTGTTAAGTGTTAGCTGTCATCTCGTTACGATTACGCCTTATGGCGTAATAAGTTTTACTCGATACTAATTTCTGTATGCGCATCCATTTTTACCTTACCTCGAAAAACAAGGTACTGATAGCCACTATAAATCAGCATGACGGGAATAAAAAAACCGATACCTGAGAGCATGAATATTAAGGTTTTGCTTGAAGATGCGGCAGACGTTAATTCTATCGACGCAGGAATCATAAACGGATAGTAGCCGATAGTGACGGCGGTAAAAGCGGCTAGAGAAATGATAACACTATAGCCCTTTCGTAATGACCAAATCACAATATTATTGAGCAGGATCATCGCTTCAGCAACTATTGACGGAATTGAAACTGCGTACATGATCAGAAAGGGGCAACTTTCAGATAAAAGCATACCTACTTATCAGCAGTTTATGGCTTTAGCAGGGTGATTTTGAACACCAATTACTGCGGCTTTACGCTTTATGAATATTTGCGACAGAACCGAATTACTTGTTCAGAGTACATGACGGTATTGAGACTTCCAGACAGTGGATAAAATTGTTCACAGCCCATCAATCGCAACAGATAGATTTAAAAAACACTTATTTGTTAAAAACTTAATCTAAGTTAATTTTTTTTATAGCGATTGTGAATAAAATAAGCTTGCTTTATGCGTTAGCTAAAGCAGAGGTAGAACGTTGTGTAGCCCAATGCAGAATATTACACTGCTTTATAGGGGCAATTGATTTAATCGTCGTTTTACAATTTTAAACACCGAATGATAAAAGCGAGAGCTGTTTCTGCTACTCTCATCTATAAATTCTCATAGACTAAGGAAAATTCTCATGACTACGAAACAATACACACCCGAAGCAAGTCGTATTTGTAATTTAGTACCCTCGCGCAATATCGAGAACGATTGGGGGCTTGAACATGCTGTTGCTGCCAATGCTATCGCCGCACCTGCACCCACTCTACCTGCCAGCGTTGATCTCCGTGCCACATGGTGGAAAATAGGCGATCAGGAAGCAACGGGGTCATGTGTCGGTTGGGGTTCTACTGACAGTGTGGCTCGTTACCACTTCGTCAAGGCTGGTAAATTGGCTCAATCTGGCTTATTGTCTCCTCGCTTCACTTGGATGGCATCGAAAGAAACCGACACAATCACTACTCGTCCAGAAACATTCATCGAGGGAGCAGGGACTACTCTCAAGGCTGCCGTAGACATTCTGCGTAAATACGGCGCGGTACCGGAAGCCATGTTACCTTTTCATATCTCGACTTTTATGTACCAAGGTAGTGAAAATACGTTCTACGCAACCGCCGCAACACGCCGTATCGCCTCTTATTTCAACCTAGGCAAGAATGTCGCAAGTTGGCGCACATGGCTCGCCAATAACGGTCCGATTCTGGCAGGTCTGAGTGTAGATGCAACGTGGGATAACGCGACGGCAACGCATGGCAAGCTAGACACCTTCCAACCTAATACTGTCCGTGGCGGTCACGCCGTCGCTATTGTTGGCTACACGACGGATAATCGTTTCATTGTACGCAATAGCTGGGGTACTTCTTGGGGCGATAAAGGTTTCGGCTATGCCAGTGAAGCCTATATTAATGGCGCGTTCTTCAATGAAAGCTATGGTATAACGCTCTAAGCGAATGGCTAAAAAAAACTGTCTGTCCCTTGCACGAATAACTGCGTTGGTGAGTGTATGTTTCATGTATTCTTCCAACGCAGTTTGTTGCCCCACCCCAGAAAAGGCTTCTCAAATGCAGTTAATAGCTGAAAATGATAACGGACGTACGGTGGATATTCGCTTGGGCGAGTCGGTGCGTATAAACCTACCAGAGAACGCGACCACAGGTTATAGCTGGACGATTGAACGCTACGATGAGGACGTTATCGACGTACTTGCCAGCGAACCTTGCTATCCAACAAATGCCATTGGTTCTGGCGGTACAATGACGTTCATTTTGCGGAGCAAGAAAATAGGGACAGGCGACATCGTGCTGAAGCATTGGCGGCACTGGGAAGGCGACGCATCGGTTATTAGTCGTTTTCGTATTCAACTTCATGTGCGACCGTAATGGGCAATGCGTAAACCCAACTATTCAATTCTTTATCATCCCCAATAAAATGGCAATATGCACCAACTCCGCTAGCGTTGCGACTTTCAGTTTGCTTTTAACTTGTGTGCTGTAATTGGCAATGGTTTTGTAACCTAAACACAGTTCATCGGCGATTTTGTGCGCGGTATAGCCTTTTGCCAGTAATAAAAATACATCAAATTCTCTGGCGGATAGCGACTCGATGATGGCTTTATAATCGTCCCCACTGGGTAAAGGCACGCTAGATGAGGGCAATTCCTGTTTCAATAGCCCTTGTTCAATGTATAGTTCACCAGCGGCGACGCTTTGTATCGCCTCAATCAAGCTATCAGGGTGAGCGTTTTTGCTGATATAGCCTTTTGCACCTGCGTTGATGGCTCGGTCGATATAAACGCTTTCATCGTGGACACTGAACACCAGTATCTTAGCGTTGCTGTCACGGTAACAAATGCGCCGAATAGCTTCCAGTCCGCCGATACCTGACATGGATAAATCCAATACCATTACATCAGGCTGTAATTCACTGTACAGTTGACAGGCTTGTTCGCCGCGTTCAGCTTCGGCGATGACATTAATACTGTCTTCGGTAGCGAGCAACATACGGAAACCCGCACGAACAATAGCATGGTCATCCACTAAAATAATGCGTATCGCTGTGTTCATGACAGGGGAATGCTCGCAAATATGGTCATACCTTGTTGAGGCTGGCTTTGTATGGCGAGTTCGCCGCCTAAACTGTTAATACGTTCTTTCATACCTAATAAACCAAAACCTGTTTTTTCACTGTGACCACAACCTTGCCCATTGTCTGTGACTGTTAATTGTAAGATTTGTTGGTCAATTGCCAAACGAATATTGGCATGAGTTGCCCCTGCATGACGGACGGTGTTGGTTAAACATTCCTGCACGACTCTGAATAATTGAATTGCGATTTTAGCATCCAACATATCTGCTGCATGGGTGCAATCTAAACTGATTTTCAAGGTGGGTTGCCTGATTGCCCAGTGATTAATTAAATCTTCCAGCGTGGCTTTTAAGCCCAATTCGGTTAAAACCAATGGGTGCAATTGGTGCATCATGGAACGCACTACTGTCATAAGATGATTACAGGTATCAATGATGGCATCGGTGCTTTGTTTAATATTAGCTTTCGGTCTTGCCGCCGTGACTGCCATGACTTTTATTGCGGTCAGTGATTGCCCTAGTTCGTCATGCAGTTCTTGCGCCAAACGTCGGCGTTCATCTTCTTGAATTTCCAACGTGTGTTGGACGAGGGCGCGATTTTCCCGTTTTGCGGTGCTGAGTTTGTCGGCGAGTTGGTTAATGGCAAGGGCAATATCGTCATATTCTTTCACAGTAAACGGTGGTAGTTTTTGTTGATACTGACCTGACTCAATAACTTTTAGCGCGTTGACAATGGTGGTAATGGAGTTAAGGGTTTTGTTAAACACCAAATTAACCGCGAAAAAACTCAGCATAGTCAGTGAACAAAACGAAACAAAAAAAGCGATATTTTCTTGCCATACTTCGGTGATTTCATCGAGCGGATTGGCTTCAATCATCAACGTGAGTTGTTTGCCGTCACTGAGTGTAAGGGTGTGTTGGGTTTTAAGCGGTTCACCTTGTACCAGATTAATAAACCATTGGGGCGGTTCATTTTCATCGGTAGTTGAATTATGCAGGTGCGGAAAAGCCATAATTTGTCCTGAAGGCTGTTGCAACTGCACGGTTAAATGGCGTATTTCTTCCAGTGCATTAAGTTGCGGTAACCAGTCAGGCGTTTGTGAGCTGTGCGAAAAGCCAAAGCGAATAAGTTTAACCGCCAATTGAATCGATGAATTCACTTCTTTATTGACAGCCGCCCGTGCTTGCCATATCGCAATTGAACCACCTAGCAGTAACACTGACAAGGACAAGAAAAAAATTCTGATGTTGATTTGGTAGCGTAAGCTCATGGGTGTTTGTGGGCTGTAAAAAAACGTCATTATTCACGCCTTGTGGATAATCGGCTATAGGAAAAATTCTTTTTGTCCACGAAAGACACGAAAAGGTTTCTAGTTTTTACTACGCCACGTCACTGTCATTTTATAGTTCCCACGCTCTAGCGTTGATACGGTTCAATGGCTTCTTTCGTGGCTTTCGTGGCTTTCGTGGCTTTCGTGGCTTTCGTGTTTTTCGTGGACAGTTTGTTGTTGGTAATACAGCAAATTTTCAGGATAATCACTCGTAATCTACAAACCAAAAGAACACTTTTATGAATACTTTACTAAAAAATACGCTATGGATAATGATTGCGGTACTGGGGGCTTCGGCGGTGTCGGGCATTGCATTAAATCGAGGCGAACCGATAAACGCGCTGTGGTTTATCACTGCTGCGTTGTGTATTTATGCCCTTGCTTATCGTTTTTATGCGGCGTGGATTGCGGCGACGGTATTAATGGTTGATGAAACCCGCGCCACACCTGCTGAACGGCTAGAAAATGGTAGTGATTTTGTACCTACTAATCGCTGGATAGTGTTTGGTCATCACTTTGCCGCTATCGCAGGGCCAGGTCCTTTAGTCGGTCCGACATTGGCGGCGCAGTTTGGTTATTTACCTGGCACACTGTGGCTGTTATTCGGTGCGGTGTTAGGCGGTTGCGTACAAGATATGGTGACGCTGTTTTTATCGACGCGCCGTGATGCCAAAAGTTTAGGGCAGATGGCGAAAGATGAATTAGGTGCATTAGGTGGCACGGCGGCGTTGATTGCTACTTTTGCCATTATGATTATTCTAATTGCCGTGTTGGGTTTGGTGGTGGTCAATGCCATGAAACACAGCCCGTGGGCAACTTTTACCGTGTCCGCGACTATTCCTATTGCCATGATAGTCGGCATATATATGCGTTACATCAGAGTAGGGCAGGTATTAGAAGCCTCCGCATTGGGCGTGGTTTTGTTATTACTGGCAGTTGCGGGTGGGCGTGTCGTTGATGAAAGCGTGACTTTGCGGGTGTTATTTGATCATGAAGGCTTAACGCTGGCGTGGTGGGTGATGGCGTATGGTTTTGCCGCCGCGATTTTACCTGTTTGGTTGTTATTAGCTCCGCGTGATTATTTATCCACCTACATGAAGCTAGGCACGATTACCCTGTTAGCAGTTGCCATTATTCTGCTACAACCCGATGTAAAAATGCCTGCTATTACCCAATTTATTGACGGCACAGGTCCTATTTTTGGTGGCAAGTTGTTTCCGTTTGTCTTTATTACTATCGCTTGTGGGGCAATTTCAGGTTTTCACGCGCTGATTTCTTCAGGCACTACGCCGAAATTATTATCCAATGAACGCGATATACGCATGATTGGTTACGGCGGTATGTTGTTGGAATCATTCGTAGCAGTCATGGCAATGATAGCCGCAACTGTATTAGACCCAGGTGTATTTTTTGCGATTAATAGTTCAGCGGGTGTAGTCGGTAAAGAAGCTGTGGATGCGGTCGCTAAAATTTCCTCATGGGGTTATCCTGTCACCGTGGAGCAAATGCAGTTATTAGCGCAACAAATGGGCGAAGCCACGTTATTTGCTCGCACAGGTGGCGCACCGTCGTTAGCCGTGGGTATGGCAAGTATTTTTGGTAGCGCGTTTGGGCAAGGAATGTTGGCATTGTGGTATCACTTTGC
Source organism: Methylococcaceae bacterium UBA4132 (assembly GCA_002380945.1). Lineage (GTDB taxonomy): Bacteria > Pseudomonadota > Gammaproteobacteria > Methylococcales > Methylomonadaceae > UBA4132. The sequence continues at coordinate 10,476 of DFWO01000083.1, forward strand.
CATTATGTTTGAGGCAATTTTTATTTTGACCACGTTGGATGCAGGTACACGCGTTGGGCGGTTTATGTTGCAAGATATTTTGGGCAATAAGTGGGCAGCAATGGGGCAAACTTCGTGGTTGCCATCGGTAATTTTCACCAGCGCGGTCGTGGTGTCTGCGTGGGGTTATTTTTTGTATATCGGTGTGATTGATCCTAACGGTGGCGTGAATATTTTGTGGCCATTATTTGGTATCGCCAATCAAATGCTAGCGGCGATTGCTTTGTGTGTAGCAACGGGGATTTTAGTTAAATCCAATAAAGCTAAATATGCTTTTGTGGCAGGTACGCCATTGTTATGGCTGATTATTATCACCAGCACGGCAGCATGGCAAAAACTAAGCAGCGACGATGTGCGGATTGGCTTTTTGGCGGCGGCAAATGATTTATCAACTAAATTAGCTTCAGGCGTATTGCCACCTGAAAAAGCCGCCATCGCGCCTAAACTGATTTTTAACTTTCAGCTTGATGCTGTTATCACGGTGTTTTTCGTCAGCTTATTGTGGCTGATTGTGTTTGATATGTTACGGGTGTGCACCCGTTATCTCATGGGTAAATCCGTGCCTGCGTTAACGGAAACAGCGCACATTCCTAGCCGTTTAGTGGAAGATTGGGTGAGAGACTAGCGATGTTTAAAATTTTTTGGCAAGCAATAAGGCAGTTATCAGGTGATGATGCCTATGAGCGTTATCTTCGCCATCATGCACAGCATCATGCAGGTGATGGTGAACCACTCAATAAAAAAGCGTTTTTTAAAAAGTGGCAAGATGAAAAATGGCAAGGGGTGAAGCGGTGTTGCTGATAGTGCTACATAAGGAAGGTTAGCGCGATGCTACACAGCATAAATACGCTGGATAAGCCTATTGCTAAAGTTTCATAGGTCTTTTTATATAGCCAATAAACAAGGGCTGGATGTAATAGATAGACAAAACCAGCGGCAGCAATTATCCACGCCCCGTCTTCGTCTGCCATAGCTACTAAGCCGACTACAACGCCTAACGTACCTATGGTAACGCCGAGTAGTCCCGATAAAATCATTAAACCGAAATATAAAATTTGCATAGCCAATCCAAAAATAAAACACTAGACGTATTGATGGTTTTTAAGTTACAACAATGTTACTTTTACCACCGAATATAAGGAATTTACCATGACGGCATTATTACAACAACCTCGTAGTGTGATTGAGCTATTAGTTGCTAGTTTTAAATTGTATACAGATAGTTTTACTAAATTAATTGGCTACAGTTTGATTGTTTTTGCCCTTAACAGATTAATTGCGGTTTTCGTAATTGATGCCATGCCAGCCGTTGATAAAACGCTTGATCCTGACGAGCAAATGACGGCAATGTTGCAAATGTTGCCTAGTATGTTCGGTATTATGTTTATTGCGATTTTAGTGTCTTGTGTATTTTATAGTGCCATGATTTATCGCATTGATAACGTGGCTAATGCGCGTGATGATAATTTTGTTGAGGTGTTGTTATCAGCGGTTAAAAAATTTCCTACGATTATAGTAGCGGGCATTCTCTATAGCATTGCCATTACTATTGGTACTCTGTTGTTGGTGATTCCTGGCATTATTCTAACCATCTCACTGTCATTTTGCGGGTATTTTATTTTGCTTGAAGAGATGGGTGGCTATGAGTCATTAATGGCAAGTCATCGTTTAGTTTGGGGCGATTGGTGGCGAACTAACGTGGTGTTTTTTATTCCGACTTTTATATTAGTGATTATCTTTTTCATCATCGGTTTTTTTAGTGGCATTTTTAATCCAACTGCTGACCCCTCTAGCACCTTTGATATAGGCTCTGATTTATTGGGTGCGATTATCACACCTTATTTTTATGCTATCGGCTATTTGCAATACCACGATTTAAAATTGCGCAAAAAGATGTAATTCCCATAATCCCCCACTAAGAGAACATGATGCGTAAACATATCTTTAAGTTAGTCTCGCTAGCCACACTCAGCCTGTTAAGTATCAGTGTTTGTAGTGCGGAGATGGTTTACAAATGTAAAAATGCTCAAGGTAAATTGCTGTACCAAAAAACACCTTGTACAGAAGAAGCACAGGCGGTTAGTTCGTGGACTCCAAACACTAAAGTCACAGCTCCTAGTCCAAAAGAACCCAAAAAAACCACCGCGCCAGTGGTGATTAAACAAGGGGAGGGTGGGCATTATTTCTTAAGTGCTGAAGTGAATAGTCACGCCCTGACGTTTGTGGTTGATACGGGCGCAACTATCGTTTCATTGCCTACTGCGTTTGCCAAGTCAGCGACACTATTTTGTAATGATAAAGGCGTGATAGATACCGCGAATGGTCCTGCCAAAGTCTGCACTACTACGATTACTGAACTTAAATTGGGCAACTTTGTGTTATCTAATGTCAATGCGTTGATTGTGCCAAATTTAAGTCAGCCTTTGTTGGGCATGAATGTGTTAAATTTTTTTAATATCGAACAAAAAGATAACGAAATGAAGCTGTCAGAGCATGAAGTTAAAGCACCGTAAACTGTGTTTACCGTCGTACGGCTGTCATGCAAAACGACTACAATAGCCAACATATCAATGTTGATAATCGCCCCGAGGATAAGAATGCCCCCTTTTACAGGTAGCTATACGTTAGACGATGTGCAGTTTTTGTTAAAACCAATAAGCGTAGTAGACACGCCTGTTCACCTCAAAGAAGCCCTGATTCAATCGGGTAAAAAACATTATTCTGAAATGCTTAGTCATGAAGCATTGCCTAGCGATGATTATCTAGCCTTGTTTCATGAAGCCCTCGCTTTAAATCAAGAGCGTATGGCGCAGCACTTATTAATCTTAGCGCAACGAATTATTGCCACACGTCCACACGGCATTACCTTGGTGTCATTAGCGCGTGCAGGTACGCCTGTCGGAGTGTTACTTAAGCAGGTATTAAAGCAACATTTTACTCTTGATGTGGCGCATTATTCGGTGTCGATTATTCGTGATGTCGGTTTAGATAACAACGCGCTACGTTTTATTTTGCAACAGCACGCACCTGAATCGTTGGTATTTATTGATGGTTGGACAGGGAAGGGCGTGATTGCACGGCAATTAGCTTGTAGTTTGGCAGAGTTTGCGGCAAGCGATGGCGTTGAGATTCCAGCTGAATTATATGTATTAACCGATTTATCAGGCAGTGCGGCTGTTACTGCGTCTTCAGAAGACTATTTGATTCCCTCTAGCGTATTAAATTCCACGGTTTCAGGCTTGGTGAGTCGTTCGGTCTATGTTCCACACACAGCGGAAGCAAATGATTTTCATGGTTGTGTGTATTATCAACACTTTACCGAACATGATTTATCAGGTTACTTTATTGAAGTCATGCTAGATTGTGTTGAACGGGTGTGGCGTAGCGGCGAGTTTGAATCGCCTACTATTGATCGCCAACAATTACAAAACGTCTCCCAAACCCTGTTGCAAAATTTAGCCAAACAATACAGTATCAGCCATGCCAATTACATTAAACCAGGCATTGGTGAAGCCACGCGAGTGTTGCTACGCCGCGAAGCACAACGCTTGTTATTACGCGACTTAAATGCGGAATCTACCCGCCATTTGCGCTGGTTGGCGGAGTCTAAATCCATTCCTATCACGGTTTGTGCTGATTTGCCGTATCAAGCCGTGGCACTCATTAAAGAACTTCATTCATGACTATACAAACGACTCCTTGTTTACCGTGGGCATTAGGTGCGCCGCTGTATATGCCCGCACACCGTCACGATATTTTAGAGTGTGCTAATGGCGAAAAATACCCGCTATTACGTTCGATGATTTTTTGTACTGAAGATGCGGTA
>DFWO01000014.1 GCA_002380945.1 Methylococcaceae bacterium UBA4132
CCACATCGGTTTACCCCATAATGAGCCAGTCACTAAGGCAATAAACGTAAAGCTCGCTCCGACAGGCGCACTGCTGATAGCAACAATTTCCGCCAATTTAATACGCCACACCAAGCCAATACCACCCGCAACTGCCATCATTATATAAATAAACAACGACATCCACGCGCTAGGCACATGAATATAAATAATGCGATAACTATCGCCTTGCTGATAATCAGACGGCGCGAGATATAAACCGCCGTATAAACCTGCGGCAGTTACTAATAAAAACAGCACCACTAGCCACGGCATTAATTTTTCAGTGAAAGCATAAAAATGTGGCGGCGAAGCCATGCGGTGAAAAAAACGACCAACAAAATCTGGAATCAAAAACATGAGGTATCAGTAAGTTCTAAAATTAAATATTGTTTCAATAGCTTCGCATTATAACTTAACAGCGTATTGATTTTTCGCCGATTATTGTTTCAAACGCCGATTATAGATAGCCTATAGTGATAACTTTCCTTTCATTGACTGAATAATTCATGCGTAAAAATGCCTATAAACTCATCATCATGAGCAGTGTGCTGATCATTATCAGCATAGTTGGCTTGCATTACGCGCCTAAACCACCGCCATTATCCAGTTACTATTCCAGTTCGACTGCGATTTATGCCCGTCATGGTGAATTGCTACGTTTAACGCTGGCAAAAGATGCGCAATACCGTGTTTGGACACCATTAGAGCAGATTCCTAAAAACATTCAACGCGCCACATTATTGTATGAAGACCGCTGGTTTTATCGACACCTAGGCGTTAATCCATTGGCGTTATCACGTTCAGTGTGGATGACCTACGGCAAAGCAGCACGACAAGGTGCGTCCACTATTACCATGCAGGTAGCACGGCAGTTATACGATATTAATAGCCGAACGATTGGCGGAAAACTCTGGCAGATTACCACCGCGTTTTGGTTGGAATTGCGTTACTCCAAACAAGAAATACTCGAAGCGTATTTGAATATCGCACCCTACAGCGGCAATATCTCAGGCGTTGCGGCAGCGAGTTTAATTTTTTTCCACAAACCTGTTGAAGAGTTGAGTTTAACCGAAGCTCTAACACTAGCCGTTATCCCACAAAATCCAGTCCGCCGCGCCCCCAATCGTCAACTGCCCCCTGCTCTATTACAAGCACGGCAACGACTCTGGCAACGCTGGTTAAAAACCTATCCAGAAGACCAACGGTATGCGACCGATTTCGCACTACCGCTAGCTGTCAATGCCAGAGCTGACAAGCCCTTTCTTGCCCCGCATTTAACCAATTGGCTACTCCAACATTATCCAGAACAGAGCAGTATTAAAAGCAGTATTGATTTGCGGGTGCAGAAAAATACTAAACAACTGGTCGATAACTACATCACACAAAATCGCTCGGCGGGGATTCGTAACGCGGCGGTGTTATTGCTGGATACCAACACCATGCAGGTCAACGCGCTGGTGGGTTCGGCGGATTTTTGGGATAAACGTATTTCGGGGCAAGTCAACGGCGTGTTTGCCAAGCGTTCACCTGGTTCAACCTTAAAACCGTTTGTCTATGCTTTGGCATTAGACCAAGGTTTAATACATCCGCGCACTGTGTTAGCGGATACGCCCACTTCATTTGGTGCGTTTAATCCTGAAAATTTTGATGGGCGATTTATTGGCCCTGTCACCGTGCAGGATGCTTTGGTGCGTTCGCGTAATATTCCCGCGCTGACTGTTGCTGCCAAATTATCCACGCCCAATTTATACAGCTTGCTCAAACAATCAGGCGTTTCAAACTTAGACACCGAAGCGCATTATGGCTTATCCATCACCCTAGGCGGCGCGGAAGTGACGATGGAAGAACTCGCTAAACTGTACGCCATGCTGGCTAATCGGGGCGTATTGCGTTCTGTGCAGTACCGTGCCGATATAAAAGCCGATACAGAATCGCAACTGCCATTACTCAGCGACGCGGCAGCATTTATCACGCTAGATATGCTTACCAACAACATACGCCCAGATTCCAAACGCCGCGCCAAACCCAAAGTCGCATGGAAAACAGGCACATCATGGGGCTTTAAAGATGCGTGGACGGTGGGCGTTGTTGGGCATTACGTCTTAGTTGTTTGGGTGGGCAATTTTGATAATGCAAGCAATACCGCGTTTGTCGGTGTGCAAACCGCCGCGCCGTTATTTTTTACCATCGTTGATAGTATGCGCGCGCAAAATCTACTCAAAGGTTTAGATAATGACCCAGCCACGCCGACAGCCAACGTGCGCGAGATTGATGTTTGCGCCGCCAGCGGTGATTTACCCAATGAAGACTGCCCAGCCTTAGCAAAAACGTGGTTCATTCCGACAAAATCACCCATCAAAACCAGCACCCTGCACCGCGCCGTGTATTTTGATGACAGCGGCGCGGTGGTGTGTAAAGACCAGCCGCACAGTCGCAAAGAAGTCTATGAATTTTGGTCGAGTGAAATGTACCATCTATTCGCCGAAGCAGGAATGCCACGCCACCAACCGCCCGCCTTACCCAGTTGTTATGATGCGTTAACAGGTACAGATATTCCCGAAATTGTCTCCCCATCAATGGCAGGAACTTACACACTACGCGCCGCAAAACCCAGTACCATAGGTTTACGCGCCAATAGTCGTAGTGGCAAAGATATTTTCTGGTTTGCCAATAAAAGCTTTGTCGGCAAATCCACCGCCTCAGACACTTTTTCGTGGTTGCCTAGTTATGGTGGAACATATTTAATACGCGCAGTGGATAGTTTAGGCAATGCCGATTCACGGCAGATTACCGTGGAGTTTGTGCCTTAATGGTATCTTACCAAATACAGTGCAAATTGGGAATGGCGCGAAGTTTCTCATCAGCGGTAATCAGTGCGGCGCGGTGAATCAACGCGGTTGCCGCAATAAGACGGTCTGCTGGGTCGCCATGAATAAACAAAGCACTCTGTGACAATTCAGCAATGTCGGCGGTAATGGGCAGCACGGTGACATCTAAAGCCAGCAAAATATCTTGAATATAATAGAAGTTACGCATTGAC
>DFWO01000045.1:0-933 GCA_002380945.1 Methylococcaceae bacterium UBA4132
AATGGTGAGTAAATAAAAATGGCACAATTTACAGTGACGGGTGATATTGATCCTTTTTTACATGTCAGCCTACGGAGTGGTGAAAAAATCTATTGCGAAGCGAACGCGATGGTGATGATGGAAGGCAACTTGGAGTTAAAGGGCAAAATGACAGGTGGTTTAGGCAGTGCCTTAATGCGTCGTTTTGCTAATGGTGAGTCATTTTTTCAACAACATATCGAGGCAACTTATGGTGCAGGTGATTGTTTATTATCGCCTACGTTACCTGGTGCTATAGAGGTGTTAGATGTTGGTGCCGCACGTTATCTAATGAATGATGGTGCGTTTGTTGCGGCTGAAAGTGGTGTTATTCTGCAAGTGCGCACTCAAAGTTTAGGGACTGCATTGTTTGGACAGACGGGTGGTTTTTTTCTCTGTGAAGCAGGCGGTTCTGGCAAACTCGCGGTATCAGGTTTTGGTTCTAGTTTTGTGCTTGATGTTGAACCAGGTAAGGATATTGTGATTGATAATGCGCATGTCATCGCGTGGGATGCTAAATTGCATTATGATATTTCGGTTACTACACAAGGCGGTGGCGGTTTTTTGGGACAGATGATAAACAGTGTGACCAGCGGCGAAGGTGTGATACTTAAGTTTTCTGGTAAAGGAAAAGTGATTATTTGTTCGCGTAATCGCAACGCTTTTACTTCATGGCTAGGCAAAGCCATCTCAGGTGCGGGCTAACTATAGCCATTTTTTCTTTTTAAAATAAATCAACAAAAAGATAGCTGTGCCAATGAACACTACCCATAATAGGGGATAACTCCATTTCCACCTTAATTCTGGCATATATTCAAAATTCATACCGTAGACACCTGCTATAAAGGTCAAGGGAATAAAAATAGAGGCAAATACGGTAAGAAACTTCATGGTTTCATTCATTTTATTGCTCAC
>DFWO01000045.1:1243-12204 GCA_002380945.1 Methylococcaceae bacterium UBA4132
ATGCGAATGGAATGATCGTAAATATCAGCAAAATAGCGTTTTGTGCGTTCATCAAATAAAGGTGATTCACTACGGCGAATGGCGGCTAATAATTCGCGTAGTGGTGAGACGGTTTTGCGTAAAAAAATGAGTTCCCGTCTAATTTTCTGAATAGTCATTAATGTGTTTACAGAGGGTTGAATTAATAATTCATCTTCAATCCATTCAATCTGTTCATCAAACGCATCTTGTAGCGTAAAGTATTCATCAACGACTGCATCCATAATCATATAAGCTAGATAATCTGATTCCGCATTTCTTAAGTGACTATCCTCATTAGCCAAGCGATTTAAAATTGGTTTGAATAGCCCGTCAGGTTTTTCCATAAAGGTAAACACAAAATTCTTTAATACCAAAATACTAATCTGTTCGTATTCGACATTGAAAGAGCCTTTACCTAAAGAGACGACTTTAAGAACAAAATACAGATAATCAGGATATTCCTCGAATTTAGTGCGTTGATGCGTATTTAAAATATCTTCCAGCACTAATGGGTGAATATTAAAGTGTTGTCCAATCGCATCAATAGTGGTGATTTCTGTTAAGCCATCAATCATAACCCACGTTACACTGTCAGTGGTTTTGTAAGGCAGTAGTTCTTCAATTGAATTGATGGTGTTTTTTTCGAGGTTGGTTGAGTTGTAATTAACCACCATAATATTATGTGGGTGTTCATGTGCAGCACCAACATGTACCAGCGTACCAGGAGCTAAACCTGATTTTTTAGAAACGGAACTGAGAGATTCAGACATTATTGCTTATTAAAAGTGATTTATGTTGTTGAGCTAACGCCCATAATACATGCTCTTTGACTAGTTCAGCAGCATGGTCGAGTTTGGCTTTTAGTGCCTCAATAATCAGTGGTGAGGCAGGCGCATTGCCTAACGCAACCGCAATATTCCTTAACCAGCGTTCATAGCCAATGCGGCGTATGGCTGAACCTTCGGTTTTGGCTAAAAATTCAGCTTCACTCCATGTAAATACCGTGAGCAGTTGTTGGCTATTCAGTTGATGCCGAGGATTAAAATCTTTTTCTGCCGTGAGTTTGGCAAACCGATTCCACGGGCAAATAATTTGGCAATCATCACAGCCATAAATACGGTTGCCTATTAACGGTCTTAAGGGTTCAGGAATAGCACTGTGTAACTCAATAGTGAGATAAGACACACAACGCCGCGCATCAACTTGATAAGGTGCGACAATGGCTTGAGTTGGACAGATATCCAGACAAGCACGACACTCGCCACAATGCGCAGTTGCTTTATTATCAATGGGTAAGGGCAGATTGGTATAAATTTCGCCCAGAAAAAACCACGAACCCGCTTGGCGATTGATTAAATTAGAATGTTTGCCTATCCAACCTAAGCCTGCTTTTTCGGCGATGGCTTTTTCTAATACAGGCGCGCTATCGACAAATGCCCGCATTGTTGAGTTAGCATTAGGTAACAAAGCTATTTCCATTTGTATGTTATCAATCAACTTTTGCAAACGGTTACGCATCATTTTGTGATAATCACGTCCTAAGGCATAGCGTGAAATATAGGCAGCGGTTGAGTCAGCTAGCAATTGATTCATTGTCTCGCGTGGTTCAGGTAAATAATCCATGCGCACCGAAATCACGCGCAGTGTGCCTTCGTGTAATAAAGCAGGGCGGCTACGTTTACTACCATGACGCTGCATATAGTCCATTTCGCCATGAAAATCACGCGCTAGCCAATGGTGTAAATGGTTTTCTGCTACTGTTAAATCAGTATCACTAATACCAATGTGTGCAAAACCCAGTTGTTGCCCCCAGTCTTTGATTTTTAGGGCAAGTGTTGCGAGTTGTTGTTCATTGTTGGTTGTCACATTAGGGTTTGGTGATATTCAAAAGCGTGGTCAGATAATCACTAGGTTCGTCTTTGAAAGCATAAGCTCCAATCTCTAAATTGCCAGTACGAGTAAAAATCCACGAAAAACCTGCCTCATCTAACACCTCGGTCAATGATTTTTCTGTAAAACCTGTTTTATGAGCAAAAAAATCACAGCCACTACGCTCAATTTCTACGCTCCAACCATAAATAACATCTCGAACCATAATGGGACCTGCGGCAGATTGATACAACACATCATCTATATCAAGATTATTTGCCACCACTGTTTGCATAACCGCATGCATATCAGGAACACGAATATCTACAAAACCATCATCTTTAAGTACATGAATGAATCCAGCTAATACTTTCTTTGCGTCATGACGGTAATAGTGTTCCAGATTATGGGAACAATACACGGAATCATAGACAGCACTAGGCAAAGTTATCGGTTCGCGTGCATCACAAACTACATCGGAATTACCTTTTGGATCAATATCCAACAGAACATGATCCCAGCCTGCATAATGCGATGGAATTGGGATGACTTTACTATTGCCACCAGCATTTAACACTTTTTTCATTCTATTGCTCACTCAATTAAGATGTTGACTTTTATTAAATGCTATTTCCAGCAGTTGTTAGCATCTGTAGTAGTAGAGGAGTTTGATGTTTTTAAGCCGTCTTGATTAATGATAAGTGTAGCACAATCAGTATCTACGGCTTGAACACCTATTGTAGTGGCAGTTAAGGTATAAGTTGTAGAGGAAACATCGCTCATAGCCAACGTATAATAGCCATTATCAGAGCTGGTGTTGCCTACTAAATTATAACTGCCCGCTGTACAGCTCCTAGTTGTTGCATTAATGTCTGTCGCATACTGCGTGCAATTTGCCCGATATTTTTCCTGTGCCTGTTGCAAAGCGATTAATGCGACTTTCGCATCTGAGCGTTTAGCACGCATGATATAGCGTTGATAAGAGGGATAGGCTATCATTGCTAGAATCCCAATAATAACAACGACTATCATTAACTCAATCAGAGTAAAGCCTTGGTTTTTTTTAGCTATGGTCATTGTTCCCATCCAGTAAAAATTATTAATGTGCTAATGTACTAAAGAATAACATAACCTTTACAATCCAAGTTTGATTTTGAGCAACCAATCAGTCAATGCAGGGCTTTAAAAATTCATTCTCAAACAACAAGCACCGAATAACTTGTTCGTACTGAAATTTTAGATGATTATCCTTAGTTATCATTTTGTATTTTCATCTTAAATTTACGCATTCATAACACGACTTAAGTAAATTAAAACTTAAGGACTGCCATTGACAGTCAAATAATGACAAAAATATCACAATATTGATCTTGTGGGGTAAAAAGTAGGCAAGTTAATTTTGCCAAAAGCAGGTCTAATAGGTTTTTCTTCTGAGCTTAACCAGCTATTCAATAAGTTGGTTTGTAATATATGGTCATATAACGACAAAAAATGTCATTCTATATGAAGTGGTGGAATAAAAAATAGGATGATTAGGTTTGCCCCCAAGTCAAAGCAAGTAGTAGGGTAAGGGTTATTATTTAAGTTTAATAAAGTTACAAACACGCTGGTATAAAATATGCTTCATGTTGATAAATTATCATTACTACTTATGGAGGGTAGTATGAACGAAAACAAAGGATTTACACTGATAGAGTTAATGGTCGTAATTGCTATTGTTGGCATTGTGACCAGTCTTGCTATACCAACATTTGGCAGTATGATGCAGCGTAATCAATTGAAAGCCGCTGTGCAATCGTTTCAGGATGATATGCAGTTTGCACACACGCAGGCGATTAAGCGAAGCCAAAATATTTTAATTAATCACACTCGTGTCTCTACAGCGGCGGGGAACTGGTGTTATGGTTTGACTACTAACGCTTCATGCAATTGTGATCCAAATGCTGATGGCAACACTAGTGATAGCACTTGTGAAATAAAAACTGTTTCAGGAGCGAGTTTTAATACGATTAAAATGTTTTCCGACACAGGGAATAGTTCTTTTGATTTTAGGCGTGGAACGATAGGAGCAAATGGCGTTACTTTTAATACGACTAGTTATGCTGCCCGTGTTGTTTTTTCCGCCGCAGGGCGAGTCAGAATCTGTACTCCACCGACAGTTTCTAACACTGTGGCTGCGGCTAACCGACCTGTTGGTACAGTAGGATTATCGGCTACCGTCCCTGATTGTTCCTAGTAATGGAGATAGTATGATGAAAAAGCAACAGGGTTTAACATTAATAGAAATTATGATTGCCTTGGTATTAGGGCTATTTATTATTGCTGTCACTTTAACTATTTATATCAACATTATAAAAAGTAGTGGTGATACGATGAAATCGGCGCGGTTAAATCACGACTTGGGTATGACAATGTCATTAATGACCAATGACATTAAACGCGCAGGTTATTGGGGTGGAGCAGTTATAGGTGCTAGTAGTTTAAATAATCCTTTTACTGTTGATGAACTTACCTCACCTGCTACAGCAGCTAGGACTAATGTCCAGATTCTTACCGCAAATTCAACCACAGTTGCAGATCCTGGAACTTGTATTCTTTATACTTACGATGCTGACGGTGATGGTGTCGTCGATCCTAATGAATATTATGGTTTTAGGTTGAACGTAGGCAGTATTCAAATGCGTACAACTGGCACTACCACAGCGAATTGTACAGATGGTAACTGGGAAAGAATTACCGATGAAAATATGATTAATATTACCGATGTGCAGTTTAGTTTTGCATCAATGGTAGCAACGGCTGCAACCACCGCCGCCGCGAGTTACCCAGAATTAACAGCTACCTCACGTTGCTACAATCCTAACGCTACTCCGCCTGATACTAATAGTTTAATCTGTAGTGTCGATCCTGCCCCCGTAGCAAATCAGAAAATGGGGCAAAACCGAGTAGTGAATATTCGACTGACAGGGAAATTAATCGGTGCTGATAATGCTGAGGTCATAAAAGGACTGAGTGATTCAGTAAAAATCAGAAGTATCCGTATTTTTATTCGACCGTAATTAAGGGAGATTTAATCATGAAAACTATACTACATAGCCTTAAGTTACAACGTGGAGTCGCCAGTTTATTAACGGCGATTGTTCTGCTTATCTGTATTACATTGGTCGTTTTGTTCACTGCAAAAACCATCTTGACAGAAACCAAAATAACGGCAGATGATTACCGTACCAGTCAGGCAACCGCAGCGGCGCAGGCGGCAATGGATCGCGCTACCGCTTATGTTGGGACAGGTAGTATGGATCACGATGGCGATTCTACTCCTGATTTTACAACACCAACAACTGCACAATTGCCTAACGCGGCATCTTGTGCAATACCTGCGGGAACGCCTGCTTCTGCTGAAACCCTTGCCTCAAGCGGACAAAGTACAATTGAACTCTATTACTTTGTCAATACACCTACTTATGATCATGACAATGATGCTACCACAGCAGCCATTACTAATCCGTGTTGTGTTGCGGGGGATGCAACCTGCCTTGCTACAGCACCATTAGATACGGGTTTAATTGTTGCAAAAGGCTGGAGTGATGACTGTACTGCGGTGCGTACTATCTCACAATGCCTAGGCTCAGTTAAAATTCTTAATGCAACTGGTCCAGAACAGCCTTTTGTGACTCACGGTTCTATAGGTATTGCAGGTAATGCAACCTTTATTAATCGCTATACCAACAGCAATATTTGGACAGGCGGTGCTTTAGATTCCTCTGGCGCGGCTTTTGCAACCTATTTAAGACCTGCAAGCACACAATTTAGTGACCTTAGCTTAATCCAATTGAATGCAGGTTGCCCTAATCCTTGTGATCCTGGCACAGCAAGCAATAATGTGCGTTTAGTTTCTAATACCAAGGCAGGCTATGGTGTGGATGTTATTGGCAACGACCCTTCTTTGGGTAACTTAACCCCGACTGAGTTTTTTGCAATGTTTTTTGGTGCCAACACTAAAGCCGATATTAAGTCTATGGCAAATGATCAAGGGCAATTGTATAGCGATCCAGCACAAGCAAACGGCAAAACAGGGCTGATTTGGGTAGAGGGATCAGGCAGTGCGCCCAATACTATCGGCACACCCGATCTCCTTACCACTACACCCGCCACTGCAAAGCCTGCTATTTTAATTGTCAATGGTGATTTAACCATAGGTGCTAATTCTGTGCTTCATGGTTTTATTTATGTGACAGGGACTTTAACGGTCAATGGTGGTCCAGAAATATACGGCTCTATCGTTAGCGAAAGTGGTATTACAAGTGGAAATGGTAATCCAAAAATCATTTTTGTTCCTATGGGTGGTTATGGTAACCCGCCGCCACCATCTATTCCAACGAGGCTATCTGGCTCGTGGAAAGATTGGTAACTAGCACTCTCATTTATAGCGATAATCCTCTTTGACAAAGAGCTTATTACTCACACAGCGTATGATCACATAACCATTGAGGCTATGAACATGAAATCTCCAATAAAAAAATATCAGGGCATCGGTCTAATAGAGGTGTTAATTGCCACTTTGGTAGTGGGAGTAGGTTTATCAGCGGTTGCCTTCCTGCAAGGTAATTTGATGGAAACTAGCAGCGCAAATAAAGTGCGAGCTGAGGCGAAATCAGTGTGTGAAACCAAGCTGGAACAGCTTAGAGATACTGTCATTATAGGTGCAGTTGATTCAACTGTAGCGGGTGAATATCGAGCTATTGCTAGTAGCACCGCAGACGAGAGCATTACAGGCACTAATGAAATCATTAGAAGAGCCTGGGTGGTGACCAATCTTACTAATCCAGAACGCAAACAGATTAGCGTTACCTGTCGCTGGGACGATGCCGCCTCGCCTGATGCTGATAAACAAGTCATGGTGCAAAGTATCATAAGTTATGACAGTCTTGGTAATGCCATAAGACTATCAAACACATCATCGGGAGGAGCTATATTAAGCCCTAGCACGAATGCAGGCTCTTCTAATGAAATTCACGATAAAACCAATGTTACCGTACCTGCTGGTACAGGCGGCTCTTCGGCAGGCAATGGTACAACTGCTGGTGAATATCTTAAGAGAAATGAGAGCAGTAGTAATATTGCTGTTGCTTCGGTCGTGTACAAATGTACAGGGGAGACTGCGAGCGGTGTTGTCCCCTTTATCCCTTTTGATGTGGATAAAGGTTTATATACTCGGCGGGTTCATTATCAGTCTGCTGGCAGTTTTAAAGAAGCGATTGAATTAGCTAAGCTAAATACCAAAGTCGTTAATGGTGTGACGGTTGGCGATAATTTATTTGGTAATGATCTGAATGGCAATCCTCAACATTCCTGTACTCGAAAAATTCGTTACAACGGTGGCATTATGCTACCGCTTAAAGGGACGGTGTATTCAAAAGGCGCAGGACACAATTTAATCAATATCAATTTATTTACCTTTGATGCGTCAGAAAGCGGTATTTATTGTGCTTTCTCGCCTGCCGATGGAGCTACTGTCGCGCCTTATGTGTGTTATGCAGGGGGAAACTGTAAATATGGACCAGTGGGTACGCATAAAGCCATTCCTAACAACACAACTACCATAACAACGATAGGAGAAGATACTACGGTCTTTGAATGTCCTGCCTCTCCTACCAGCATAGTAGATACCAGTACAACCCCTTATCCGACAGGTGTTTATGACACAGTAGGACCTGGCGGTTGGCGGGGTGAAGTTGGACTGCTAGGCATTCCGACCAGTAACGCTGCACACAATAATGTCTGTTTTGCAGAGGAAATTGCTGGAACGCCTGAAACGCTTAATACCGCCCGAAATTATTACGCACGGCGCGGGACAGGCACTGCCGCCAGAAATGAGGGGATTAATAAGTCCTATATGTGCCATGATTTTTTAATCATTGATGGCAAAAACACTGCATCACAAGTACACGCTGAATGCGTTAATCAGGTGGGTTCGCTTAAATTGGCATCCAAACTGATTAATCGTTATTACAGTTATAACCCCGATACTATTTTCACGACCCAACTCAATAATGTGGATTTAGCTATTGATAAAACTTATTGCACCATCATCAGCGGTACCGTAACCAATGGAGTCACAAAAGTTAGTGCTACGGCAGTATCACCTGTTGGTGCGAATGGTTTTTTTGACTGCATAGTAAACACGACAGCCAATACCTATGAGTGTGATGGTACGGTTAACGGAGTCAATACCGCGGCAAATAATCAAACGCCAAATTATGTGACTAATGTGCTGGTTTCAGAAGTGGTAGGAGGATCACACACTTGTACGGCATCAGGCATAACAAGAACCACTGCAAATCCCATAACCTGTAATCTGGCAGGCGCGACGACAACACATACGCTGCCACTGATAATCACTGCATCGGGTGTAGGTACATCAGAGGTTACTTCGGTATTAGGTAGTGGCAATGCGGCATTTACTTGTGCCTACAGTAGTGGTGTATTGAGTACGGGGGCAACTTACAGCTGTACGGTTCCTGATACATGGACCGGTATCATTACTGCAAACAGTACATGTAACGGGGTAGCTGGAAATGTTGCCACGACGGGTACGATTGCGGCAAGCGCAACTGCACCTTCACCTATTCCAAGTATTATCTTGCCATCTTGTGCCGCACCAACAACACGCAATATCAGCGTGCCTGTCAATGTCACTGGTGCAGGTATAACAAATATTACGGGGGTAACTGGAACAAATGTTAGTTGTGTACTGGGTGCGGGTACAACGTATGTTTGTACTGTTCCAGTGACATGGACAGGCACACTCAGTGCGGCAAGCACTTGTAATGGTATAGCAGTAGGTGACGTGTCTGTAAACGTAACCTCCGCGTCTGCTACAGTAGCAAGCATTAATTTGGCAAGCTGTGCAGCAGTTCAATACCGCTTAACAGTTACTCCACCTACATCATCAACAGGGGTAATTAACAGTACATCACCGACAACAACAGATATTAGCTGCGGTTCTACTTGTACTCACGATTACATCAATGGTACCACCGTAGTATTATCTGCCGTGCCAAGTACGGGTTATCGTTTCTCAGCGTGGAGTGGAGATTGTTCGACTGCCACCACATCGACTTGTACACTGTCGATGCTTGCAGCTAAAAATGTCAGTGCAACTTTTACGCAATGTACCGTGCCAAACATTACTGCTAGTACTAAAGTCGCTGCCAAGACTGCATTAACTACGGCTGGGTTTACACTAGCAACAACACCAACCTTAGTAGCAGGGACGGCAGGGCAGATTTCTGCACAAAGCCCAGCAGCGGGTAGTTTGGCATTGTGCGGTTCAGTAGTGAATTATAGCTATACCAATTGCGGTGTTACTATTACAGGTACAAAATCAACCGCTAATGTAGCAAGTGTTAAAATGACCTACAATGGTAACGTAAGTAGCTGTAGTCTTAGTGCAAGTAACTACAGTTGTAATATCAGCGATTACACAAGTGGTTCAGTCAGTATTCGGGGATATAAGAGTAATGGTAGTGCTACAGGTTATACCGCATCGGCAACTCCATCAAGTTGTGGAGGCAGTGTTGCAGCAACTCCAAACCTATAGAGTATATGACTTGTAAATTGGGTTAGCTACAGCATAATCCAACTTACAATGCCCTCCAACCAAACCTCGCAGGTTTTAAAAACCTGCGAGGTTTTTTTATTATCTTCTGCTTATTTCCCATTGTTGCGTCACAACTAGGCGGCTGCGACATATTTGTGTTTATCTTATGTGCTGCCATTTAGATTGCGCCCCCTTGTGTTCAATGAGTTTATGACTGATTAAATAGCAACCTTTTAATAATTGTCCATATTTTGTTAAGTTATTATTTGACAATTTAATGGCGAATGTTTATTGTTTAAGCGGGAATAAATTGTTTGACACCGATGATGAAACAATTGCGCTGACTAATGGGGAGGAGTGGTAGCTTTTTGAATTTCCTGCTTAGGGAGTGTCTTGAGCAGGTAGTAAAAATGCTTAATTCAGGCGAATTATTGTCTTTTGGTATTAAATAACTTTGCAGGTTGTGGCGCAGAACTTAATATAAGCTGTGAACGGGTTAGGCAAATTCAAGTCATGGCGTTCAATAAGATGAAACTCAGTTACGGTGAGCAATGAGTGAGTTTTTATAATAATAATTAATGATGCTCGTTATTTAAAAGTATCGCTCGGGGGATACAACAATGAAAAAACATATTTTTAATGCTCTGCTGTTTGGAGTTTTTATCGCGGGTGCAGTTCTAATTTATGATCGCATCAATAGCGCACCTCCCTTGCAGGATTCTTTAGCGTACTCAGAATTTATTGATAAGGTAAAAAATAAACAGGTTGACCGCGTGGAAATCAGTGGTCAATCCATTAAAGTTCGTGCATCGGATGGTCAAAATTACGAAACTTTTAACCCTGGTGATGGGCATTTGATTGATGATTTGTTAAATGCCGATATTCAAATAAGAACCGTACCACCACAACAAGAAACGTTATTAATGAAAATGTTTATTTCATGGTTTCCAATGTTGTTGATGATTTTGGTGTTCATCATCTATATGCGCAGAATGCAGGGTATGGGTGGGAATACTTTCGGCAAAAGCAAAGCCAAAATGCTGGAAGAAGATAAATTAACCGTTAAATTTGCTGATGTCGCAGGCTGTGAAGAAGCCAAAGAAGAAGTGTCAGAGCTGGTTGATTTTTTAAAAGACCCGCAAAAATTTCAAAAATTAGGGGGGCAAATTCCACGCGGTATTTTAATGGTAGGTCCTCCTGGTACCGGTAAAACGTTGATTGCTAGAGCCATTGCAGGTGAAGCAGGTGTAAAGTTTTTCATCATCTCAGGCTCTGACTTTGTGGAAATGTTTGTCGGTGTCGGTGCGTCTCGTGTGCGTGATA
Source organism: Methylococcaceae bacterium UBA4132 (assembly GCA_002380945.1). GTDB lineage: Bacteria > Pseudomonadota > Gammaproteobacteria > Methylococcales > Methylomonadaceae > UBA4132. The sequence continues at coordinate 12,060 of DFWO01000045.1, forward strand.
TGTTTGCGCAAGCCAAAGAACACGCGCCCTGTATTATTTTTATCGACGAAATTGATGCAGTCGGTCGTCAACGCGGTGGCGCAGGCATGGGCGGCGGTAATGATGAACGCGAACAAACGCTCAATCAATTGCTGGTTGAAATGGA
>DFWO01000045.1:12492-19963 GCA_002380945.1 Methylococcaceae bacterium UBA4132
GGTCGTTTTGATCGCCAAGTCAATGTCGGCTTGCCTGATGTACGCGGTAGAGAACAGATTTTGAATGTGCATATCAAAAAAGTACCCGCAGCTAGCGATGTGCGTTTATATGACATTGCCAGAGGTACACCTGGTTTTTCAGGCGCAGACCTTGCCAATGTGGTGAATGAAGCTGCGTTATTAGCCGCCCGTTGTCATAAAAATCAGGTCAGTATGTATGATCTTGAAAAAGCCAAAGATAAGATTCTGATGGGTGCAGAACGTCATACGATGGTGATGACCGAAGAAGATAAATTACTGACAGCTTATCACGAAGCAGGACACTGTATCGTTGGGCAAATGTCACCTGACCATGATGCTGTGTATAAAGTAAGTATCATGCCCAGAGGCAGAGCCTTAGGTATCACGATGTTTCTACCTGAACGCGATCAATACAGTGCCAGTAAACGTAAGTTAGAAAGCCAAATCGCCAGTTTATTTGGTGGCAGAATCGCTGAACTCATGATTTATGGTGGCGATCGTGTCACCACAGGCGCGTCTAATGATATTGAGCGGGCAACTGAATTGGCTCGCAATATGGTCACACGCTGGGGCTTTTCCGATAAGTTAGGACCTTTGGTTTATGGCGAAGAAGGTGGTCAAGCATTTATGGGGCATCCAGGTATTCAAGGCAGTTCTGTCTCTAGCAATGTCGCACATTTGATTGATGATGAAATCAGAGATGTCATAGACCGTAACTATCAACGTGCAGAAACCATTTTGCAGGAAAATATCAGTATTCTGCACAAAATGGCAGACGCATTAATGAAATGGGAAACTATTGACCGTTCACAAATTGATGATTTGATGGCAGGCAAAGACCCTAAAGCTCCTGAACAAGAGGTTGTTTTGCCAGTGCTTGAACTTGAACCGTCTGAACCCAATAATGAAATACCGAATAAAGCGGAGAATACAGTAAGTAAATCAATAAAAAAGAAAACCGCTAAACAAGTTTGAGGTGCGCTCATTTTGTTGGGGAGCTTTAAGCTCCCCTTTTTTTATGTGTTGTCCACAAAAATACGATACCTAGCTGACGGTGTGTACTACAAAAATTATAGCGTGACGAAAATTAAGAAAAAATGTTTGAATCCGTTAAAATTAGTCTTCGAGTATTTTTTTATTGTTAGGACATAATGCGCCCAATTAAGCTATTCATTATTCTGCTAGTGCTGATGCAAGGCTTTAATGTTGCAGAAGCCAAGACTAAACCCAAAGCTATCACGCCTGTAAAACAGCAAGCTGTAACGTCGCCTGCAACACCTGCAAAACAAATTATTAACATCGCTTATTTAAGCAAAGAACAAGCAGTTCCGCCTGCACTGTCTAACTTAGACCCATTTATTCAAAATAAAGGACTGTTAGGTTCAGAATTAGCGATTAGCGACAATAACACCACAGGGCAGTTTACTGGGCAGGAATTTGAGCTAAGTAAATTTATCGTGCCTATCGATGGTAATGTCGAAGAGGTTTTTAATAAGGACATTGCTGGCAAGTTTTCAATGGTTGTAAGTATGCTTTCTGCCGAGACCTTAAATAAATTGGCTGACAGTGCAGCGGGTAAGTCGGTTTTATGGTTTGATGCGGCGACCAGTGATGATGTATTACGCGCTGAGCAATGCCGCGCCAACGTTTTACATTTGTTACCTAGTCGTGCGATGCGAGCAGATGCGCTTGCACAATATATGATGAAAAAACACTGGACGAAGTGGTTTTTAGTGGTCGGTACTACGCCTGAAGATAAGCTGTTTGCGGATGCCATTAAACGGGCGGCTCATCGTTTTGGTAGTAAAATTATTGCGGAAAAAGTCTGGGAACATACTTACGATGCACGGCGTACCGCACAATCTGATGTTGCAGTATTTAGTCGTGTCGATGATTATGATGTGCTGGTGGTTAGTGACGAGCAAGGGCTATTTGGTGAGTATTTAGATTATCGAACCGAAAGCCCACGACCTGTCATCGGTACGCAAGGCTTGATTGCCACTGCATGGCATAGAACCCATGAACAATGGGGCGCGGTACAAATTCAAAACCGTTTTAAAGAACAAGCCCAGCGGTGGATGGAAGAACAAGATTATGCGGCGTATTTAGCCGTTAGAGCGATAGGTGAGGCGGCGACACGCACTAAATCGAATGAGTTGACGGCGATTAAAGACTATATGCTCAGTCCTGCGTTTGCCTTGCAAGGTTATAAAGGCAATCCATTGTCGTTTAGACCTTGGGACGGGCAGATGCGCCAACCTGTGTTACTTGCCGCGCCACGTTCATTAGTGGCAGTTGCACCAATTGAAGGCTTTTTACATTCTAAAACTGAATTAGACACGCTCGGAGTCGATGAACCTGAAACAATGTGTCATTATGGAAAAAACAATGAAAAATAATTTATTGCTAGGTGAGCAACGTGGCGCGTTGACACTGGATTCCCACGCGGCGCGTGGGAACGAGAAAATATCTCTACTATTGGGCGGTTTGGCTTTATTAGCCACATTGACTAGCACTGTGCAGGCAGAAACGGTGTTTGTAAGTTTAGAAAAAGATAACGCGCTGGCGATTGTTGACCCTGTGGCGGGTACGTTATTAAAAACTGTCCCTATCGGGCAACGTCCGCGTGGACTAGCGTTAAGTAATGATAATAAATTTTTGTTTGTCGCTACCAGTGATGACAACACTATCAAAATGTTGGATGCTGAAACTCTAAAAGAACTGGCGAAATTACCCTCAGGAAAAGACCCAGAAACTTTCGCGCTCAGTCCCGCAGGTGACAGGCTTTATGTGTCTAATGAAGATGACAGCCTAGTAACTGTTATCGATTTAACAACTAAAAAAGTGATTCAAGAAATTAAAGTTGGTGTCGAACCTGAAGGCATTACCGTCAGTCCTGATAATCAATGGCTGATTAGTGCCTCTGAAACCACTAACATGGTGCATTGGATAGACACTAAAACCAATGCTATCGTGGAAAATACGCTAGTTGATCCACGTCCGCGTGCCGTTAATTTTACCGCCGACAGCCAACAATTATGGGTGACTTCGGAAATGGCGGGAACGGTGATGGTGTTGGATGTTAAAACCAAACAACCCATTAAAACCATTAAGCTGGAAGTTGAGGGCGTAACCTTTGACAAAATTCAACCTGTCGGAGTGGTGATTGATAAAGACCGCAAGCACAGCTATGTCGCGTTAGGTCCAGCCAATCGCGTGGCTGTGATTAACGCGCAAACTTACGAAATTGAAAAAGTGTTGTTAGTCGGGCAACGGGTGTGGAATCTGGCGTTTTCACCTGACCAAAAACGCCTTTATACGACTAACGGCACTAGTAACGATATATCTATTATCGATTTAGAGTCACAAACGGTGACTAAATCCGTGGGCGTTGGCACTTATCCGTGGGGCGTTGCGGTAAAACCATGAGTGAGTCGGTCGCATTAGCCATCGAGGGCTTGAGTTTTTCTTACGGCAATCACAAAGCTCTGGATGATATTAATTTTAAAATCCGCTTAGGTGAATGCACCATTTTACTTGGACCAAATGGTGCGGGTAAAAGTACGCTGTTTTCACTGATTACCCATTTATACGACACGCGACAAGGACGTATTGAACTGTGCGGCTTTGATGTTAAACAGCAAAGCCGACTTGCATTAGCCAAATTGGGCGTAGTGTTTCAGCAAACTACGCTGGATATGGATTTAACCGTCGATCAAAATTTACGGTATCACACCGCGCTACATGGGTTGAGTCGAAAACTCGCAACGGAACGTATTCAACAAGAATTGGAACGGCTAAATATGTTTGACCGTCGTTTTGAAAAAGTCCGTCAACTGAATGGTGGGCATAAACGGCGCGTGGAAATTGCCAGAGCGTTACTGCATAAACCATCTTTATTATTATTGGATGAACCCACCGTGGGTTTGGATGTGCCAAGTCGGAAAAATATTGTTGATTATGTGCATAGGTTAGCCGCAGAGGAAAATATCGCGGTGCTATGGGCGAGTCATTTAATGGATGAAATTTATGCCAATGACCATGTGATTGTGCTACATAAAGGACAGATTAAAGCCAATGGGATGGTGAATGATGTGTTGAAATTAACGGCGACCGCTACCATTAATGAGGCGTTTCATCATTTAACGCAAGGGCAAACTGCATGAGTTTTTTACATTATTGGCGAGCGATGTCGGGTATTGTTGGGCGGGAATTATGGCGATTTGTTACCCAACGCGAACGCTTTATTTCTGCATTAGTGAGACCCTTGGTGTGGTTGTTCGTATTCGCAGCAGGTTTTAGGGCGGCATTAGGCTTGGCAATAAGTCCGCCTTATGAAACTTATATTCTATATGAAGTGTATATCACCCCTGGTTTATGCGGCATGATTCAATTGTTTAATGGGATGCAGAGTTCCTTATCAATGGTTTACGATAGGGAAATGGGCAGTATGCGGACGTTGTTGGTTTGTCCTTTGCCGCGCTGGTTTTTGTTATTAAGTAAATTATTGGCAGGCACGGCGGTGTCAGTGCTACAAGTTTATGTCTTTTTAGCGATTGCAAGGGTTTATGACATTAATATACCACTGATGGGTTATGGCTATGTGCTACCTTCTTTGTTGTTGTCTGGTTTGATGTTAGGCGCGTTAGGCTTGCTATTATCGTCATTCATTAAGCAATTAGAAAACTTTGCGGGAGTAATGAATTTCGTTATTTTCCCGATGTTTTTTATGTCAACGGCACTTTATCCATTATGGAAAATTAAAGAATCCAGTGCTTTGCTATATAATCTGGCACAATACAACCCATTTTCACAAGCCGTTGAGTTGACACGCTTTGCTTTATACGGACAATTTAATCTTCATGCTTGTCTTTATACGCTGTGTGCTTTTATCGTGTTTATGACCGCTGCAATCATTGGCTATAATCCATCAAAAGGCATGATGATGAAAAAAAAGGGCGGGGAATGATACAATTAATGGTAAATGTTTATTAAAACTTAAGCCAAATAGCTATTGATATAGTAATACTGTAATGCTCTTGCCTATACAGGAATTAGGTACTGATTTGAAGAACTCTTATTATCTGATTATTCCAAAGCAACAAAAAAATTCTTTGCGCTTGCGAGAATTTGAAGAGCGTGCGTTGGCAAATTGGATTGCTGAACTTCCTACCGCCAACGTGGGATTGGCTATGCGGTTAATCCACGATTTTATGCTTGAATTTAATACCATCGAAATGCCTAGCCAATTAAGGCTGAGTGCATTGGAACGGTTAAGACCTAGTATGCTTCCTATTGAGGATTACCTGCGCTCAAGGTTGATGAGAACAGGCTTTCCAAAAGAAGAAACTGATCAAAAAGTTATAGCGGTATTAGTTGCTATTGAAAAAGAATTTTCCATCGGCTATTGGATAGTAGTTAAAGGTTTAACACATAGAACTGTTAGTTGGTTTCAGGGTAAGAATACTGCATTAGCACTTCAGCGGTGCATTAAGGGGCTGAGTAGCATTATTGTTAGTCACTTTATTATGGGAATGTCAGTACCTGATTGGGTCTGGTTAGATTTACATTCACTCTATAGGTTGAGTGTAAAAATAGATAAAAATACGATCAAAGTTGCTAATGATTTCAATCAAATCAATAAAGCTAGTAGCGCAGAAGAGTGTTATTTACAAATTCTTTTACTTAGCCTTGTTGATACTACAGGGTTAATGCAAAAGGAAATTTTATTGGTTGATAGTTTTATAGAAACTATTTGTTCTTTAGTGAGTTTGAAAAACACGGCAGTATATGGCAATACCTTGCAATGCGTTATCTTTACTGACGAAGATAAACCACCTCTCTATCAGTCAGGCGTAACCAATAAAAAAGATTCGTCAGTGTTGTATATTGATTTTACTAATTTACAAAAACTCTTTGAGCATAAAGAAAAGCTTATTGATATCACTGAAGCAAGATTTAGCTCTATACAGATACAAAAAAATACCAATGGCAAACTGACAGCAGAGTTACTCGATTACCTTGAGCAACGCTGGGCGGGTGTTAGCCTTGAGGGAGATGCACTATTTAATGATCGGTTAGATATCTATATTGCCATAGGGTTAGCATCAACATTCGATTTACAAAATACATTAAACACCAATAATAAAAAAGATTTAGAATTTCTGGTGCAATCGGAGTCAGATAGATTATTGTCCTGCGTGTTTACTCAAACAGACGTATTATTTGTGGGTAGTCTAGTCAGCTTTAGAAAAACAGATATGCCTGAACACAGACGCTCACTGGGTGTTGTTAATAAATTAATTGTTGCTAAACAAAGTGGAAAAATAATTTTTGGAATGAAGTTGCTAACACCACAAATTATTTCTGTGGGTTATAGCCAACTTGATAATACTGGAGCTGCAATAATGAATGAGTTAGTAAAAAATGGCGTTGTGGTAGTCGATGATGAGCTGAAAAAAGCCCTTTTCTACAGCAAAAATGAACAAGAGGACTACCTTATTACTGATACTTTTATGCTAAAAGAGAAAGATGTATTACAAATATATGCTTATAAAGATAGCTTTCCTGTTGTGCTAAAAAACAGAAAAAATGTTGGCTTAGGTTACTGGCAGTTTGAATGTGTAAGAATAAAAAAAAGAAGAAACATTCACCCACAACAACCTATAAAAAAGGCTACAACTTTATTTAAAATCCACTGAGTAGTAAATAAGTTACATTTTGAGTAAATGCCAAGATGTAAGACTGAAAAATAAAAATAGATGACAGGTTTAATTTTTTCAGGTTAACTTGATTAACTTTCTAGTCAATTAGCAAAGTTATTCAGTTCACATAATAAAAACACGAGGAAAAGCAATGAATAATGAAGAAAACACTGAACAAGTTGTAGAAACTGAACAAGCGGCAGAAGTTGAGCAAGTTGTAGAGTCGTCAAATAAGGCGGGCAATATAATTTCCCTTATTTTGAATTTAAAAGAAAACAATCCAAAAGTATTTTTTGGTGCTATTGGTGGGATTGTTGTCCTGTTAATTCTAATCATGAGTGGCGGTAATGATGCGAAAATTGTTTCAGGTCCTGTGATTAAAAACTTAGCGATAGGTCAGAAATATGTGTTAAAAAGTGCTAACAGCTATGATCCAGCGGCAACAATTCGGTTGGTTGCAGTACCAGGTGCTATAGCGGCGTATGATGACACCGAAGAAGCAGATAGAAATACACCCTGTCAGCATATTCCTCAAGGAACACCTGTATCAGTTCTAGAACTCCAAGACGCTTATGGAACAAAAAATGCGTTTGTTAAAGTGCTGATAGAAGATGGTGAGTGCAAAGGTAAGGATGGTTGGGCTTTAGCAATTGACGTACAATAATATAAAAATAAGGCTTGACGATATAAAAATATTCGGTATAATGCACAAATAAATTGAATTGCGGGAATAGCTCAGTGGTAGA
>DFWO01000143.1:0-2974 GCA_002380945.1 Methylococcaceae bacterium UBA4132
GTCAATGCGTAACTTCTATTTTAGTGTTAATCAGAAGAATTTAGATAGTAAATCAAAAGTGCCTATTCGTTTGAGTAGAGCGGTTATATTCAGTCCAATTGGTGAAATTTCTGCGCAAAGTGCAGAATTTCTAATTAGTTTGGACGTGGCAAGTGGTTTACACAAATTAAGTCAAAAACCTTATTCAGTTGATCATGATGAGGCTAAGAAAACTAAAGACACTTGCAGGAAATTTTTTGATAATAATGAAAAATTCTTAGCCTTGGGCTTAAAAAATCTATTACGCGAAGAAGCGGGCATGATTAAGTTTTGCACTCATTATTCAGTGTATTAAGTTTATAAAACTCTACTTGTAATGGTCAAGTTTTTTCGGGTTATGCTATCGCTAACCTGTCCAGCTTTTCCCATTAACCGTAGAGAAGTTCCTTTGCAACGTCTCTACGGTTGTCATCTATAGCGTTGCCGAGTGTTTAAGTACCGTTGGTTTGATAGGCAGTAATGCCGCTTGTTCGTCAGCAGGCATGGCTTTTATCAACGGTTCTAAGGTAGGTGCGAGAGACTTTAATATCTGTACAGGTAGGGAGCTGGTAAAGTGATAATTGCCTGAGTTTTCGCCTTCCACATACGCGGTAATGACACCAAAAAACCGCTCACCTATAAAAAAGGTAAACACAGCCGCACGGCTGATAAATTTGGATTCAATCAAACGACCGCCTGCACCCCATATTTCTTTGCGGTGATCGCCTGTGCCTGTTTTGCCGCCGATGGTGAGCGTTTTGCCCTCAGCGTCTTGGAATGCACCGTGAACGCGTGATGCGGTTCCACCTTCAACAACACCAATTAATGCACTGCGTGCCGCTTTGGCAATTTCAGCGGCAAACATACGCCGCCCACGCGACGGTGATTTGTCCATTAAGGTTTCATAAGGCGTGCCTTCGGCGAAATGTAGGCTTTCAAAACGCACGACGGGTAATTTTATGCCGTCATTTAATAAAATGCCCATCAGCTCTGCTAATGCCGCAGGTCTATCACCTGATGCGCCGATGGCGGTGGCATAAGAGGGTGTTAGTGCGCCAAACGGATAACCAAGGCGTTTCCATGCGTGATGAATTTCTTTAAAGGCTTCGGTTTCTAGCAAGGTCATGATGCGGCGTTGCTGGGCATTTTTTCGGTGGCTACTAAATAGCCAGCGATAAACATTCTGCCGTTGTTCGGCACTGGCAGCTAGAGCTTGGTCTAGTGTCGCGCCTGTGTGAGTCGTGAAATAGCGAACTAGCCATAATTCCAGCGGGTGGATTTTGGTGATATAGCCTTGGTCTTGTAAATCAAATTTTTCTATCGAGTATTTGTCATACAGTGACTGAATATTTTCACCTGCTAGTGCAGCTTTGTTGACATGAGCGGTTAGGTATTCGTCTAGTTGTTCCACGCTACGATTGGGATAAACCGAACGATACAACATGGTTTGCCGTGACGGTGTGGCAAGCACGCGTTGACTGAGCATTTCCAAGGCTTGTTGTGCAGATTTATCTTTGTAGCGAGTGTAAAAACGCTGTAAATAGACGCGTCCTTCTTTATCGGCAAATTGTTGTAAATATTCTTTGCGTTTGGGGTCATCAGGGCTTTCTAGCCAACGTGCAATGCCTTCAGGTTTGTACAGGTGATGGTAGACTAAATCACGCATCATGCGAATGAAGACAAGGTTGACCGAATCACGCAAGGCATGACGTACGGACATAATTTTGCCATTGTCGCTTTTGCTAAAGTTGCTGAACGTATGCACGCCGCCGCCTGTAAAAAAGGCTTCACCTGGACTGGCAGAATAACGCCGTTCTAAGGCTAAATTGAGTAATTCGTCTAAATCAATTTTAGGATTGGCGCGTAATTGTTCAATCACCCATGCGGATAAATAATCACGCGGATGGATGTCAATTTGGCTTAGTTGCTGGGCAGATTGATTTTTATATTGTTTATAGACATCGGTAATAATTTCCAGATAATGCACCAGCGTCCGTAATTTGGCAGTAGAACCTAGGTCTATGCGAATACCTTCATTAATGTCCATTGCTTGGTCATAATTGTCAGTTTGTACGCGTAACAAGTTGCCAATTTTACTGCGTTCAAACAGCATGAGGCTGTAAGTCACAGGCGACAAATCAACATTACCCGTCAACATTTTTTTACCAAACAGACCTGCGGACTGCGCAGTACTGGCTTGATCTAATTGTTGCAGTGCTTGAGTAACGGCTTGCTGAGTTTTGTAATCCAGTGATGTTTTAACCGTTAAATCAATGCGATCCAGTTCATAGTTGGATTTTGCACCTAGCATTTTGGCAAGACGAGTCCGCAGTACGGCTTGCGTTTTCTTGTCGCTGTCAAATGCAGGGCTAGGGCTGGTGTCTGTTTTAATTGAGCGCGTGGTAGAGACTTTTAGTGTGGCATCACGCAGTGCGGGTGAAATAACGCCTTGTTCCGCCATTAAGCGCAAATAACTATCGGTTAAATTTTGCAAAGCATCAAAGCCTTTGCCAAGAAAATAAGACGGGCGACGTTGCGATAGTAATATGTTCAGCACTTGCCGATAAATTTGTGCTTGTTGCCGACTAATACGCGTTTGGGCATTCAGTCCTTGTTGACTAAGTAAGCGATTGACTTCATTAAAATCCGTACCAAACCATGCCGATAATCCATCACCTAAGCCGTGTATTTCTCCCAATTTTGGCGTAGCCGCCAGCGGCATAGAGTTTAAATAAGATAAGGCAATTTCTTGGCGCATGGCACGCGTATCAGGTCCCATCATGTAGGCGCGTAGTGATGCTGTCCCCATTTGATGAAATTTATCGGTCAGTGAATTGGTAAAGCCGTTAGGTGAATGCCGATATTTTTCCAGTTGGGTTGCTAAGGTGCTACCGCCTGCCACATTACCCGCCGCGCCGACCTTATGCGCCATCATTTGTAAGGCGGCAAAGCCTAA
>DFWO01000143.1:3256-32360 GCA_002380945.1 Methylococcaceae bacterium UBA4132
TCTCTATTTTCGATAAACAAGAGCGTTTGCAAAATAACAGGCGGAATGGTTTGAAAACTTGGATAATTGTAGGCAGGGTAGGCGGTATTAAAAATAACCTGACCTGCACGGTCGGTGATGCTTAGCCCTGCTTGTGATTTTTCATGATAGATGGTGAATAAGCCATAATCATCGGCTAGTTGCATCATCATCGGTGAAAGAGAGGCTTGTGCAGTAATATGAAAACCGAGTTTTTTTAGCCTATCAATTTCATCGGGCAGTAAAGTATAACCAAGGCGTTGGTCGTAAGGACCTGTTTCAGGGTAACGAATAGAGGTACTAGGTCCTGCTTCAAGTTTGTAACTGAGTTGTTTACTAATTTCAGCAAGATAACGCGCTTGATATTTCGAGGTTTGCACTTCGTCGCGGACAAATTTAGCAATGGAGATGCCGATAACAATCAATACGACAGCAATATACACAGCCAAAAGTCTGTGTATGACTCGGCTAGTTTTGTTCATAATTTGCTATTTCCATGAAATAAACAGAATTTTTTTGTTCTGTTGTTTGGATATGAAGTAACCGCTTAGCATGATGCAAACAGATTGTTTTTGGTATTAATATCAAAGTTTTTACTGGGACGGTCGGGACTTGCAGATGCTGTGTGTAACAACCTGCGGTCATGATATAAAGTGTTATTTGATAGTATAGCAAACAAAAATAATAACACTGAGAGCGAGGCGATGGTTTTCGTGACAGCAATATAGCGATATATCGGGTAAATGTGGCATTTTAAGCAATATTAGTAGCAATGTGTAGTGAAGTAAATTGCAAGCAAACGGCTAGCAGCGTTTCCCACGCATCACCTGATTGTTGTCCTTTGATTTGCCGATCTGCTTTTGCAGCTAATACCAATACATGGTTTAACTGTTTTAAGTTGAGTCGTGCTAGGGCTTTATCCACCAAGGGTTTACGTTTATCCCAGATTTGGTTATTTCTAAATACAAGGTCTTTATTTTGACCACCCGCCAGTGCCAATTTAATATGAATTAAACTGCGTGCTTCTCGCGTCAATGCCCACAAGATAACAGGGGCGGCAATCCCTTCGGTGCGTAACGCCGATAATATTTTGATAATGCGATTAACTTGCGCTAACAAAATGCAGTCCATCAACTTAAAGACATCATAACGAGAGCTATCAGCCACTGCGTCAATAATCTGAGCGGTGGTTAATTTTCCCGCACCGTGTAATACATACAATTTAGTTATTTCTTGATCGGCGGCGAGTAGATTGCCTTCAACGCGTGTAGCCAGTAATTTAATACCGTCAGAGTCGGCATGTAAACCGCGTTGCAACAGTCGTTGTTGTAACCAATTTAATAAATCTTGTCCTTCTAGCGACCAAACTTGAATCACTACGCCGACTTTATCAATACTTTCCAGCCAGCGGCTTTTTAAGGTTGCACTCGCCAGTTTGCCTATACTAATTAATAACAGTGTATCTTGGGGGAGTCGTTCACAATAAGCGGTCAGTGCTTTTGCGCCCTCTGTGCCTACTGTGCTGCTGGGAATACGCAGCTCGATGATTTTTTTATCGGAGAAAATAGATAGGGAATCAGCGGATAAACTCAACTGATTCCATGAAAAGCCAGTTTCTACGGAAAAAATCTCGCGGGAATTATAGCCTGCTTGTCGTGCCGTTTTGCGAATAGCATCCGCCATTTCACCCAGTTGCAATGGCTCATCACCACTGAGAAAATAAACGGGTGCTAAGCCTTTTTGTAATGCGGTACTGAGTTGCTCAGGCTTAAGACGCATTATTTTCCTTCGGCTTTTAAGCCAAAGCGCACTTGGTTAATGATGGTGCGTACTGCCTGTTGATACATTTCATTGCGAATCACAGTTTCTTCGTTATCTTTACCAAGAATTAACTGCTGATTATTAAAATATTCACGTTTAATATCGACGGGTTGTGATTTGACTAACGGTTTATCATTTTTATCTGTTATCTCATAATTTAACCGATACTCTAAACCGAATTGGTTAGCGTAACCCGATGAACTCAATGATAAGGCTCTTTTTAGATTTTCTTCGTTTGATACTTTAATAACTGTACCCGCAGCGGCACGCGAAGTCACTAACTGCACGTTTGATGATTCGAGTGCTTTTCTAAATTGTTCGCGTAATGGGTCTGACGCACCTTCGATATAAACTGATTTCATCTCTGAAGGTAAATCCATCGCACCGCGTAAATGGTAACCACAGGCGGATAATAACAAAGCGATGAATATCACTAGCGTTGATGGCAGTGTTTTTATGAGCATCGGGCGACTCCGAATTAAATAACAATATTAACTAGCTTATTAGGCACGACAATGACTTTTTTAATCGGCTGTTCGCCAATAAAGTGTTTGGTATGTTCCTCGTTCAAAGCAGCTGCCTGTATTTCGGCGTTAGTGGCTGTGGCTGCCACTGAGATTTTGCCGCGCAATTTGCCGTTGACTTGAATCACATAATCTAAAACATCTTGTACTAACGCGCTTTCATCGAATGATACCCAGTTTTCACTTACCACCGCGTTACTGTGTCCTAAATCTAACCACAGTTGATGACAAATATGCGGCACCATCGGCGATAACATTAACACGATGGCTTCCAAGGCTTCTTGGCGGATGGCTTTGCCATTGTCCGATTCATCGGTGAATTTGCTCAGCGTGTTGATTAACTCCATGTTAGCAGCAATCGCAGTATTAAAAATAATCCGCACGCTCATATCATGAGTGACTTTTTGAATGGCGTGATGCAGTTGGCGACGTACGGCTTTTTGTTCGTCAGTCATCGTGGCTTTATTCAAGGTAGGGTGGGCATTGCCCACCCTACCTTCAACGTGTAGATACACTTGTCGCCATAAGCGTTTCAAGAATCGAGATGCACCTTCCACACCGCTGTCCGACCATTCCAAGGATTGTTCTGGAGGAGCTGCAAACATGATAAACAAGCGCACGGTATCCGCACCGTATTGAGCAATCAAGCCTTGTGGGTCTACGGTATTGCCTTTGGACTTGGACATTTTACTGCCGTCTTTTAATACCATACCTTGGGTCAATAAGCGTTTAAACGGTTCATCACAGCTTACCAACCCTTCATCACGCAACAGTTTGGTATAAAAACGGGCATACAATAAATGCAGAATCGCGTGTTCAATGCCGCCGATGTAATGGTCAACGGGTAGCCAGTGATTAGCAGTGGCATCGAGCATACTGTCCGCACTTTGCTTGCTGGCAAAACGGGCAAAATACCACGATGATTCCATGAAAGTATCAAAGGTATCGGTTTCACGTCTGGCTGGTTTGCCGCATTGTGGACAATCAGCATGAGAAAACGTTGGATGTGCCACTAACGGCGATTGTGAACCATCCAGCACTACATCTTTTGGTAATGTAACGGGTAAATCTTTATCTGGAACAGGCACAGTACCGCAATCATCACAATAAATAACAGGAATCGGTGCGCCCCAATAACGTTGACGTGACACGCCCCAATCGCGTAGACGGAACATCACTTTGCGTGAACCTTTACCATCTTTAGCTAAGGTTTCGGCGATACTGTCAAACGCTTGTTGTGAGGTTAAACCATCAAACTGCCCTGAGTTTTTTAATACGCCTTTGGCGGTGTAGGCTTGTTCGGTGCAGTCATCTTCACCATCATCAGCAGCAAAAATAACTTGTTTAATCGCAATGCCATATTTTTTCGCAAACTCAAAATCACGTTGATCGTGTGCAGGTACTGACATCACCGCACCTGTGCCGTAACCCATCAACACAAAGTTAGCAATCCATACAGGCACAGCTTCACCTGTAATCGGATGCAGCGCGGTGATGCCTGAATTAACACCGCGTTTTTCCATGGTTTCCATTGCCGCTTCTGCCGTTTCCATGTGGCGGCATTCTTCAATGAAAGCTTGAATATCGGCATTATTTTCAGCGGCTTTTAATGCCAGTGGATGTTCAGCGGCAACTGCCAAATAAGTGACACCCATCAAGGTATCAGGGCGCGTAGTATAAATGCGTAATGGTTCAACCATATCGGGCACAGCAAAATCCATTTCCACGCCTTCGGAGCGTCCTATCCAATTGGCTTGCATGGTTTTGACCTGCTCTGGCCAACCATCCAAGCTATCCAAAGATGTTAATAACTCATCAGCATAGTCAGTGATTTTTAAAAACCATTGTGCGATTTCTTTACGTTCAACCTGCGTATCACAACGCCAGCAACAGCCATCAATTACCTGCTCATTGGCAAGTACCGTCATATCATTCGGACACCAATTGACAGGCGCGGTTTTTTTATAAACCAGCCCTTTTTTTAACAGCTTCAAGAAAAACCACTGTTCCCACTTATAATAATCAGGGTCACAGGTTGCCAGTTCACGATTCCAATCATAGCCAAAACCCAGTTGTTTAAGCTGGTCACGCATATAATCAATATTGCTATACGTCCAATCAGCAGGGTGTACACCGTGTTGCATCGCAGCATTTTCAGCGGGCAGACCAAACGCATCCCAACCCATAGGCTGCATGACATTTTTACCCAGCATACGTTGATAACGGCTGATGACATCACCGATGGTGTAATTGCGTACATGACCCATGTGTAGCTTGCCACTGGGATAGGGGAACATCGACAAGCAATAATATTTTTCTGCGGTAGAAGACGGCTGAACGTTAAAAACGCCTGAATCTTCCCAAATTTTTTGGACTTCTTGCTCAATCGCTAGTGGCTGATAATTCTCTTGCATCGTTCTCGTCTGTGTATTCGGTCAAAACTGCTAGAATACCGCACACCGCCTTAAATCTAAAGTGACAATTCAAGCCTATTGCTTAATAACGTGGTACAGACGTATCACAAAGCACTGACCACGCATCAATACCACCTTGTAAATTAGCCAGATTGCTAAAACCTGCATGTTCGAGATATAAGGCGGCTTGTTGACTACGCATTCCATGATGACACACACAAACGATTTCTTGCTGTTTATTCAATTCATTTAAGCGTTGCGGAATTTGATTAAGAGGAATCAAAACGCTGTTAGCAATATGCGCGTAGTGAAATTCATTCAGTTCTCTGACATCCAGCAACAATAACGGCTCTTGCTGGTCAATTTTGGTTTTTAATTGAGGGGCTGAGAGTTGTTTGATTGCCATCATTATCTCCAATAGTAAGTATCTAAGCGGATTATTGTATCCTTATAAAACTGATAACTGAAAAATGTGGCTGGTATTATTTGCCTGCACAATAATGGAGGGGTAATCATCACCTAAAAAATAATATCTAGGTTATCCTGAGTGACGACACTTTTAACTGACTACTGCCACCCCATGATAACAATCAACATCAACACACTGCGCCAACGCGCTGCCAAGTTTGCCAAAGCATTTGCAAAATCCAATTATGAGATGGGTGAAGCCCAGAATTTTATTCGTGGTTTATGTGAAGTTTTTGGTTTAAATCATTTGCGTGCCGTGTCGTTTGAAATGCGTGTTAAAAAATTGAGTGGTAAACGCGGACGCATCGACGGTTTTTTTCCCAGCTTGCTGTTAATCGAAATGAAATCCGCAGGTGAAGATTTAGACAAAGCCTACACGCAGGCAACTGAATACTTTCACGGATTAAAAGATGAAGAAATGCCGCGTTGCGTGTTAGTCAGTGATTTTCAAAATCTGCATTTATACAACCTCGAAAGCCACGCCGAACCGCTAAAAATTCAACTGAGCGATTTGCCTCAACATATTGAGCATTTTTCATTTCTAGCAGGTTATGAAAAACTCGCCATTGAAAAACAAGAACACATCAACAAACTAGCCGCTGAAAAAATGGCAGACTTGCATGATGCGATTAAAACGACAGGCTATGACGGCAAAGATTTAGAAACCTATCTGGTGCGCTTATTGTTTTGCTTGTTTGCCGAAGATACAGGCTTGTTTGGTGAGAACGGTTCGTTTTTAAATTATCTGCACAACCACACCAAAGTCGACGGCTCAGATTTACACGGCGCGTTAAACAGCTTATTCGATACCCTGAACAAAGCCGAAACTAAACGCCCGAAAAACTTACCCGAACAATTAAAAAACTTTCCTTACATCAACGGCGCGTTATTTGAAGGCATCTTAGCGCAATGTTATTTTGATGAATCGGCGCGTAACACGCTGATAGCTTGTGCCAAACTGGATTGGAGCGAAATCAGCCCCGCCATTTTCGGCTCATTGTTTCAAGCCATCATGCACTTTGATGATGAGGCGGCGAATGCGAAAACCAAAAAACGCCGCGAGTTTGGCGCACATTACACCAGCGAAGAAAATATTTTAAAAACCATCAACCCGTTATTCATGGATGATTTACGCGCTGAGTTTGCCAAGTGCGGACGCAATAAAACCAAACTCGCCGAATTTCATCAAAAACTCGCCAAGCTGAATTTTTTTGATCCCGCTTGTGGCTGTGGCAATTTTTTGATTATTGCTTATCGAGAATTACGTTTGCTGGAACTTGACCTAATTAAAGCTCAATTTGGTGATAAACAAGTCGCGCAATTGGATATTGATACCTTGATTCTATGCAATGTCCATCAATTTCACGGCATAGATATAGACGAAAGCGCGGTACAAATCGCCACGCTGGCGTTATGGCTGGTGGATCATCAAATGAATTTACGCGTGCAGGAATTGGGTAATTATTACAACCGTATTCCGCTCACCAAAAAAGCTAACATTGTGTGTGCCAATGCCTTACGCTTGGCTTGGGAAAGCGTGATTGAAGCTAAGGAATGCAGTTTTATCATGGGCAATCCGCCATTTGTTGGTAGGCAATATCAAACTAAAGAGCAGAAAAACGATTTGGCGTTGGTGTTTCAAGGCATGAATGGCGCGGGTGTGTTGGATTTAGTCGCCGCGTGGCATATTAAAGCCGCGCGTTATATTCAAGCCAATCCAAACATTCCCGTTGCCTTTGTCTCGACCAACAGCTTAACGCAAGGCGAACAAGTAGCAATTTTGTGGGCAGAATTATTGAAGCTGAACATTCGCTTATTTTTTGCTCATCGTACTTTTCAATGGAATAACGAAGGGCGCGGCGTGGCGGCGGTACATTGTGTGATTATGGGGTTTATCTGCGTTGGAGGTCAGGCAAAATCTGACCTCCGATTGTTTGATTACGGTGATGACATTCAAGGCACACCGACAGAAATTAAAGCCGCACAAATCAATCCGTATCTGGTGGACGCGCCCACCGTGTTAATTGAAAAACGCCGTAAGCAAGTAAGTTCCAATGCGCCTGAAATGGTTAATGGTAGTATGCCAAACGATGGTGGAAACTTGCTGTTATCACAAGAAGAAGCCGACCACATTCAACAAAACGACCCGATTGCGGCTAAATACATACGCCCGTTTTTAATGGGTGACGAATTTATTAACAACATTCCGCGTTATTGTTTGTGGCTGAAAGACAGCACAGCAAGCGACCGCATATATTCACCTGAAATTAAAAAACGTGTTGAACAAGTTAAAAAAATGCGATTAACCAGCACGAGGCAAGCCACGCAAAAACTCGCGGATACGCCGTATTTGTTTGGTGAAATTCGCGTACCTAATTCGCTACGCTATTTAGCTATACCGAAAGTTTCTTCTGAAACGCGCCGTTTTATTCCTATTGGTTATTTAGAGTCTGAAGTGATATGTGGTGATAAGATTTTCTTTTTGCCTGATGCCACGCTATACCATTTCGGTATTTTAACATCTACCATGCACAATGCGTGGATGCGTGCGGTTTGCGGACGTATGAAAAACGATTACAGCTATTCAAACACCATCGTTTACAACAACTTCCCGTTTCCCGATGGTAGGGTGGGCAATGCCCACTCTACAGCCGCGATAAAAAATAAAATCGAACAAGCGGCACAAGCCATATTAGATGCACGCAAAGCCGAACAAGACCGCTGTGCCGCACAAAATCAAAAATGTTCGCTTGCGATGTTATACGCCGCCAATGGAATGCCCGCTGATTTAATCAAAGCCCACAACGCGTTAGATAAAGCCGTTGATGCCGCTTATGGTTACAAAGGCGGTAAAGATGACGCAGCGCGGGTGGCGTTTTTGTTTGAGTGTTATCAACAACTCATCGCGCCACTCATGGAAACGGAAAAAGTTAAAAAATCGAGAAAAGCAGTAAAACAGCTTTAGCTGTTTTAGCCAATAGCTAAAGCTATTGGACTCCTACACCAAGAAGCTATTTCCTCGTTGCAATGCCGCGCGGGAACGAGAGTATAAACTTGTCGAAGGGTGGATAAAAATATTTGAAACGACCAGTGGACTTAATGATTGATAACGCCATGCTTAATTTAATCGTGCAATGTTTTTTAGGGTTGTTATACGCCAATGCGGGTGAATGGCTGATGCACAAATATATTCTGCACGCGTTGGGGAAAAAACGGCAGAGTTTTTGGGCGTATCATTTATATGACCATCATGCTGTTTGTACGCGTAACAATATGCTTGATTCGGGGTATCAGACTGTGAGCTTAACGACGTGGAATACGCAAAGCAAGGAGCTGGTAGTGTTAGCGGGTCTTGTACTGCTGCATGTGCCGATGTTGTTGATATTGCCTGTATTTACCAGCACTGTTTATGCGTCTATCGCTCTTTATTACTATAAGCATCGCAAAGCCCACATAGACCCAATGTGGGCTAAGCGGCATTTGCGTTGGCATTATGAACATCATCTTGGTGGCAATAGTGAGGCAAACTGGTGTGTGACTTGGCCGTGGTTTGATTATTTACTGGGAACGCGCGTTAAAAGTAAACAGCTAGATTAATGCTATTTTTCCTTAGCAAAAAACCACATCTGATACACGCTGAGCAAAATTTGTAATCCCATTGATAAACCCATTAACGCGCCACTGGCGACGACAACATAAGAAAAACTGGGTATGGATTTGGTGATAAACCATGACAGCACATCGAGTAACATGGCGGCAAATGGAATAACGACCGCGATTCTTTTCACATGAATATTAATATCACACAGAATAAATATCTTGCCGATAAAAAACAAAATAAAGGCAATGCCAAATAAATGTATGTGTGAAACTCGAATTAATGCGGGAATACTTGCGCCGCCTGAATGGGCAACTTCTGCAACGCCTGCATAGTTAGTTAAATCGGGTAGGGCAGGGTTGATAATAGGGGTATGACAGATGATACAATCACGATTGAGGATGGGCGCAATTTTTTCATTATATTCAGGTTCTTCCGCGCCTGCTTGTATCCAATCTAAAATAATATCCTTGTCACTTTTATGTTTTAAATTAGGTTCCATGATGCCAGTAATGGCGTTACCAAGGCGCGTTTGTTCTTTAGAGCCATGATAATGAATGGTCACATCGTCGATAGAAAGCCCTGCTTTGCCATCTCGTCCTTGATGGGTGTAGTACAAATTTGCCAGTGCGGCTAAGTAACCGAGTCCTATGGTCAGCAGAAATACGGTGTTTAAAATCCGTTCACTGACGGAAATATCTTTAAAGCGTGTGTAACGTTCTTTGCTCATCATTACTTCCTGATAATAGTATAAATACAAGTGATTTTTGTATTGTACAGACCTTGTTTTACAACGTCTCTACAACGTGCTTGTGGCGAGTATTTACCACTACAAATGCTTGCCACACTTGATTTAAGAGTTTTATGGCATCACTATCAGCTTTTAATCATCAAAAGCGTTAGAATACGGCACACATTATAAATATTAGGAGTGATACACCATGAACAAAGACAAACTCATCAAAGCCTATAGCGAATTCATGCAGCATCTGCATGAAACGATGGAAGATACTCTGCATACTTTTTCTGAAGCTCTGGAAATTTCTAAACAAAAAACCAGTGAAAATAATGAATTAACCGAGGCTGAATTAGACAAAGTATCAGGCTATGTGCAACGTGATATTGAACACGCGGCACACGGCTTAGAACATAAAGCCGACAGTGATTCGCTGTCTGAATGGTTTAAATTTGATGTTGAACTGATTGAAAAATTTACTCTCGATGCGTTTTTAAGTCTGGCAGACAAAACACGCATAGAGCTGGAAAAAATTAAACAATTAGCCACGAAACACACATACCACAGTGGCGATATTACCTTTCCAGGCACGTTTATTTGTGATGAATGCGGCAAAGAAATTGCGTTTAAAATACCTAGCGAAATCCCAGAGTGTCCAAAATGTCATGCGACAACGTTTATTCGCATTTGATAAACAATCAGCAAACTTTATAATTTAACTTTATCTACTTGATTTCACAGGATCGTAACATGCGCAGAGTCATATTCAACCAAAAAGGCGGGGTCGGAAAATCCACCATTACCTGTAATTTAGCCGCAATTAGTGCAGTTGAAGGCAAGCGTACGCTCGTGATTGATTTAGATATACAGGGCAATTCCACGCAATATTTGCTAGGACAAAAAGTCACTGACAGTGATAAAACCATTGCCCATTTTTTCAAAGATTGTTTAAGTATTTCTTTATTCGGTAGTAATAATAGCACGGGCTTAGAAGGTGTAATTCATGAAACGCCGTTTCCGAATTTATATGTGATTCCTTCACATCCAGAACTTGAGCCGCTACAAGGTCGTTTAGAATCGCGCTTTAAAATCTTTAAATTAAAAGAAGCACTAGAAAAATTAGAAGGTTTTGATTCTATTTATATCGACACGCCACCGATTTTAAATTTTTACAGTCAATCGGCTTTGATTGCAGCGGATAAATGCTTGATTCCGTTTGATTGCGATACGTTTTCCAGAGAGGCGTTATATACGTTGATGCAAGCATTAACCGAAGTTAAAGCCGATCATAATCAAAAACTGGAAATTGAAGGTATTGTGGTGAATCAATATCAAAAGCAAGCAAATTTGCCGCGTTTGCTAGTGGAGCAATTAATCGCTGAAGGTTTACCTGTCTTAAGTAGCATGATTTCACCTTCGGTTAAAATCAGAGAATCGCACAGTGAATCTAAGCCGTTGATTCACTATATGCCTACTCACAAATTAACAATTGAGTATTTGGCGTTACACGCTGAGATTCACGGCGGTTAAATCTTTCCGTCGCTAAACACGCTAGTTCCCAAGCTAAATCTTGGGAACTAGGTCTTGTAAACTCTAGCTTCCTACCTATTCCGCCGAGTTATTTCAACGCCCCTTGCCAACGACTTACCAACGTAGCGGCAATACTATTGCCAAATACATTAGTCGCACTGCGTCCCATATCGAGAATTTGATCTATACCCAGCAGTAATAACAAACCTGCTTCAGGAATGTGAAACATCGACAAAGTAGCGGCAATCACAATCAATGACGCTCTAGGCACACCTGCCACACCTTTACTGGTAAATAACAGCACCAGCAACATCATGAGCTGTTCACTTAATGGCATATCAATACCGTAAGCCTGAGCAATGAATAACACCGCAAAGGTCATATACATCATGCTACCGTCCAGATTAAATGAATAACCTAACGGTAATACCAAACCACAAACTTTTTCATCACAGCCAAAGCGTTCTAGTTGTTGTAATAGTTTGGGATAGGCACTTTCGCTACTCGCTGTACCGAACGCCAGTAACATCGGTTCACGAATATGGCGTAATAAAGACCAGATTCGATGCCCGATAAACAATGCAGCAAAAACACCCAGCAAAGTACACAGTAATAGCAGGGCAAAATAAAATTCACCAATAAACTGCCCATAGCTCAATAAAACCTCAATACCATTTTGGGCAATCACCGAAGCCATCGCAGCAAATACTGCGACAGGTGCGTAGTGCATCACATAACTGGTGACTTTCAGCATGACATGAGACAGCGAGTCGAGTAATTTCACCGTTGGGTGTGCTAGCTCGCCTAACGAAGCACAAGCAATACCAAAGAACATCGAGAACACCACAATCTGCAAAATCTCATTGTTTGCCATCGCTTCAATAATACTTTTGGGAAAGACGTGGGCAACAAAACTGGTTAATGTTGGTTTAACATTTGTTAATCCAGTGCTGGCATCAACAGGCGGTAGCTCGATGTGTAATGAAGAACCAGGATGTAATATATTAACCAGCATCATACCCAGCAACAGACTGAATAAAGACGCGGAGAAAAACCACAGCATGGCTTTAATGCCAATTCGTCCCACGGTTTTAACATCACCTGTTTTAGCCATACCTACCACCAAAGTAGCAAACACCAACGGCGCGATAATCATCTTTACTAAACGTAAGAAAATATCCGTTAACACGGCGAGGATTTCGATGATTTGTAGTAGGGCAGGGCTACCTTTGGCTAGGGTTAGATTGAGTAACTCACCTGTTATAATACCTAGCATCAGTGCGATAGCGACGTAAAGAGTTTGGCGATTGGGTGCTTGGGCTTGATGGGGATGGCTCATAACAATTCCTTAAATAGTTTTGCATGACAGAACAAAAAAAAGAGCCTTGCGGCTCTTTCTTACTGAGACTAACCCGCCTCAAGTAAAGCGATAACAGGAATCCAATAGCTTTAGCTGTTGGCTAGAAAACAGTTAAAGCTGTTTTACGCCTGCATAAAGACAGCGTGTAATTTAATTACTTAGCTGTGTTCTCGCCTTTCAGCATTTCTGCTAATTGCTTAGCGGGTAAATAACCTGGATAAACTTGCCCTTTTTCAGAGACTATTGTTGGTGTGCCGTTGACTTCAAATTCTGCGGCTAGTTTCATGTGTTCATCAACAGGATTATCACAGGTTTTTTCTTTGACAGCTTCGCCTTTTTTAGCAGCAGTTAGTGCGGCTTTACGATCATCAGCACACCAGACAGAGATAGCTTTTTTGTAAGACTCGGTGTTTTTGCCTGATCTTGGGAAGAATAGGTATTGAACGGTGATGCCTTCCGCTAAATAGGAATCAATTTCTGAATGTAATTTACGGCAGTAACCACAGTCGATGTCAGTAAAAATAGACACGGTGTATTTGCTGGTTTTGGGTTTAAAGACGATCATTTTGTCTACGCCTAGTTTATTAATGGCGTTGACGTGTGCATCGTTTGCTCTGCCTTCGGTTAAATCTTTACGCGCGGCGATGTCGATTAAATGCCCTTCTAACAGGTATTTGCCATCGTCAGAGACATAAAACACATTGCTGCCTACCGAAACCTCATACAGTCCTTTAACTTCAGAGGGCTTTATGGCATCAACTTTCATGGTGGGTATGTGCTTTGCGATAGATTCTTTAACGGTGTTTTCATCGGCGTGAGCGGCTGAAAATGTCAGGCTGAGTAGTGATACTGCCGCTAGCGTAATAATTTTTTTCATGATTTTCTCGTATTGGTTTTGTGGATTACTGAAATAATCGCTGTACGTCTACAAACATGGCGATTGCCATCAATAGCATTAATAAAGTCAGTCCTACTTGTTGAAAAAATAATTGCACTTTTTCGGGAACGGGCTTGCCGCGCACTGCTTCTAGGGCAAAAAACAATAAGTGACCACCGTCTAAGACGGGAATGGGTAGTAAATTTAGCACCCCCAAGCTCACACTCACTAAGCCCAGAAATTTAATGAAGGCAACAAAACCCATATCGGCAGATTGCCCTGCATATTGCGCAATGCTAATTGGACCGCTTAGATTTTCAACTGAGGCTTTGCCGATTAACATTCTGCCCATCATTTTTAATGTCGATGTGCAGTAAAAATAGGTTGTTTTAAAAGCGGCAGGTATAGCGGCGAGTGGTGATAAGGCGTGATCAACGGTGATGGCTTTAATAAGTTCTTCTGGAACTAAGACAGCCGCGCCGATTTTACCTTCGGTATTTTTACCAACTTGTACGGATTTTGGCGTGAGGGTACGTGGCATTCTTACACCATCGCGCTCAATGATTAACTGCATGGCAACATTAGGATGGTTTTTAATGATGTCAACCCACTGTTGCCAGTCTTTTATCGCAGTATTATCGGCACTGATGATTAAATCGCCTTTTTGTAAATCAGCGGCTAAAGCGGCACTGTCTGGTAATACGCGTCCGATAATGGGCTTTAAGCTAGGTGACCACGGTTTAAAACCAAGGCGTTTATAGAATGCGGCGGCATCGAGTTTGTCTTGCTCATTCAGCGTGAGCGTTTTAACAATGGCTTGTTCGTTGTCATGCGTTACTGTGACATTAATGGTTTGCTCACCTTCAAGGGCTAAAGACACAATGCTTTCCATTGCTTCTATCCATGTCGGGGTGAGTTTGTCATTAACGCGCAGTACAACATCACCTTCGATAAAACCTGCTTGTGCAGCTAATGAACCTTGTTCTACTGTGCCGAGTATGGGTTTAAGACCTGTTTCACCAATAACTAACACAGCCCAAAACAGTATTACCGCTAACATAAGATTAAACAGCGGCCCTGCGGCAACGATGGCAGTTCTTGCCCAGACAGATTGACGATTAAAAGAAAAAGGCAGGTCTTCGGCAGCGACTTCGCCTTCACGCTCATCAACCATTTTGACATAGCCGCCTAAAGGAATCGCCGATAACACATATTCGGTATCATTTGGATTTTTTTGATATGACCAGAACACTTTGCCAAAACCGATGGAAAAGCGCAGGACTTTCACGCCGACTTTACGCGCCACCCAAAAATGTCCAAATTCATGAAATGCCACCAGAATACCGATGGCAACAATGAAATAAAATAGGGTATGCAGTAAATCCATTAATGGGTCAGCTCAGCAATTTGTTGGTTAGCAACCACTCGCGCTTGTGCATCTGCTTCTAAAACCAGCGTTAAGCTATTGGCTGTGGTCGCTGCAAATTTCGCCATCGTACGCTCAATAATGACGGCAATATCAGTAAAGCGTAGTTGCTCATTTAAAAAGGCTTCCACCGCGATTTCATTGGCGGCATTGAGTACTGTCGGCATGATGCCACCTGCATTAATAGCTTCATAAGCTAAACGCAAACACGGAAAGCGTTGCAAATTAGGTTCTTCAAAATCCATCCGTGCGACATCAAAAATATTCAGCGGTGCGACACCTGAATCAAAGCGTTCTGGCCATGCTAATGAGTAAGCAATCGGAATACGCATATCGGGATTACCCATTTGCGCCAGTACCGTACCATCCACATAATCCACCATCGAATGAATCACGCTTTGTGGATGTATGACGATTTGGATTTGTTCGGGTTTCATGTCAAACAATAAACAGGCTTCAATCATTTCTAAGCCTTTGTTCATCATGGTGGCAGAATCCACTGATATTTTTCTGCCCATATCCCAATTAGGATGGGCGACCGCTTGAGCTGGCGTGACATCAACCATTTTTTCGATGGGTAGTTGGCGAAAAGGCCCGCCTGATGCGGTTAATAAGATGCGTCTAACGCCTTTCGCTTGTGCGCCTGAGGTATAGCCTGCGGGCATACATTGAAAGATGGCATTATGTTCACTGTCAATCGGCAACAGTTGTGCGCCCGATTTTGCGACTGCATCCATAAAAATCGCCCCCGACATCACCAGTGCTTCTTTATTAGCAAGCAAAATGGTTTTACCTGCTTTTGCCGCCGCTAAACTGGGCAATAAACCTGCCGCACCGACGATTGCCGCCATCACAGAATCAACATTGTCGAGGGTTGCGACGTGTTCTAATGCCGCCGCGCCTGATAATACTTGAATATCAGCGACAGGTGAGTTTTTTAATTGTTCTTTAAATTCAGCCGCTTTGGCTTCGTTGACCACAACCACCACTTCAGGATGGTGGGTGACGCATTGTTCGTACAGATCAGTAATATTAGTGTTAGCGGTTAAGGCTATGACTTTATAAAGATGAGAATGTCTTGCCACTACATCTAAAGTGCTAACGCCAATTGAACCCGTCGCGCCGAGTATGCAAATACCTTTTTTCATAATCAGTCCTCTATTCAGCAGGGGCTAACAAAATCATATAAATCCAATAGATACCCGCATAAAACACAGGCGTTGCGGCAATTAGGCTATCAATTCGATCTAACACACCACCATGACCAGGTAATATATTACCGCTATCTTTCACACCAACGCGACGTTTTGCTAAGCTGAAAAATAAATCACCATAGATGGACACTAATACCGTAATCACTGATAACAACGTTAAATCGCCAGCCACCATAAAGGTAACGGGTTTTCCATAAGCGATACTTAAAATAATACACAATATAATCGCGCACACCGCAGCTGAGACTAACGCGCCGTACATACCTTCAACTGTTTTTCCTGGGCTAATATCAGGTGCTAATTTGGTTTTTCCCCATTTTTTGCCAGAAAAATAAGCGGCAATATCAGCAGTCCAAATCAGTACCAACAAATAAAGTGTCAGTTCACTGCCATAAAATGCGCGTAATCTGGATAAAAACATCCAAGCGGCTAACAATACGCCCCAGCCGATTAAGGCTTGATAACGTGGTCGAAGGGGTAAACTCAACAATTCTACAGGGGCTCTGCGAATTAACAGCATCGCCAAAATCCAAAACAGCACAGCAGGTATCACTAGCCATTCTAAAATACCCGATTGTTTGCGTATATCTTCCATTTGAAATTTGTATTTTTCGGCTAAATAATCCATGGTAGGCACAAGTGCCTCTAAAATATACGTCCACAAATGTAAAAATAACATCGCGAAAATTAACGTACCGATAAATAAACCGCGTTTAGTTGAGCTAGTGAGGTCAATTAAATTCAGCCATTCCCACGCACCGATTAGCACGATAATAGCAATCAGTAAGGAAAAATAATCGGAAGGTAGCATAAGCACCGCCGATATGACGACTGTTGCCAAAATGGCAGCAGTAATAATTCGCTGTTTTAACATGGTGATAAATTCTAAGGTTAAGGTTGTAGAGTGACGGATTGACTAAGCACTTGCTCGCCTGTATGACCAAAACGGCGTTGGCGACCTTTAAAGCTCTTAATCGCCTCTTCTAGGGTATTCTGGTCAAAATCAGGCCAGAGCGTGGGTGTAAAATACATTTCTGCGTAGGCTAATTGCCATAACATAAAATTACTTACGCGTTGTTCACCGCCTGTCCGAATGAAAAGGTCTGGCTCAGGCAGGTCAGCGGTAGATAAATGTTGATTAATCAGGGCTTCACTGATGTCCTGCTCGGTCAATTCAGTGGCAGCGATTTTTGCGGCAATTTTTTGCGTCGCCTGACATATATCCCAATGTCCACCGTAATTAGCGGCAATTACCAAGGTGAGGGCAGTATTATGTGCGGTTTGCATTTCACCGTCTGCCATCTTTTTTTGTAGCTTGTCGGGAAACGCGCTTCTGTCACCGATAAAACGCAAACGTATGTTGTTACGATCCAGTTTGTTGATTTCTCGCTGTAAAGTTGCCATAAACAGAGCCATTAATAACGACACTTCGTTTTCAGGTCGTCGCCAATTTTCACTACTAAAAGCGAATAGCGTTAGCACTTCAATATGTTGATTAGCACAATATTCGACTATTTTACGGACGGTTTTAACACCTGCTTGATGACCCATGGCTCGCGGCATAAAGCGTTTTTGCGCCCAGCGTCCATTGCCATCCATGATAATGGCAATATGACGGGGATTAGGATTGGCGGGGCTAGGATCATCAGTAGACATGGCTAAATCTCGAACAGGTGAACAGAAAGTGTGGGGCAATTACATTGATAACAAATCCGCCTCTTTCGCTTCTAATAATTTTTCCACTTCTTTAACGTATTGGTCGGTTAGTTTTTGGATTTTTTCTTCCGCATCGCGGGCATCATCTTCAGAAATTTTCTTGTCTTTTAACAAGCGTTGAACTTCTGAATTAGCATCACGGCGAATATTACGAATAGCCACGCGTCCGTTTTCCGCTTCATGTTTAACGACTTTAACCATTTTGCGACGACCTTCTTCGGTCAATGCAGGCAAGGGAATACGGATTGTCATGCCATTGGTGTTAGGGTTTAAACCTAAATCCGATTTTAAAATGGCTTTTTCAATGGCTTGCACCATCGACTTTTCCCAAGGCGTGATGCTCAGCGTTCTTGCATCTTCAACGGCAACATTGGCTACTGCTGAAATAGCCGAATCTGTGCCGTAGTAAGACACAACCACTTGATCTAAAAGACTCGGATGCGCTCTGCCTGTTCTTATTTTTGAAAACTCATTTTTTAGGGCTTCAATACTTTTGCCCATACGGGTTGCTGCACTTTGTTGAATATCACTAATCATTATTCTGTTCCTCGTTCAATTAAAGAGCCTATTTCTGCGCCCAGCATTAATTTCATTATTGCACCTTGCTCAAATACATTCATCACGCGCATCGGTACATTGTTATCACGGCATAATACCAACGCAGTGGTATCCATGACATTAAGCCGTTGATCTAGGGCTTCGTCATAAGTTAAGTAGGGATAAAAGATGGCATCTTTGACTTTTTCAGGGTCAGCGGAATAAACACCTTTGACTTTAGTTGCTTTAATCATCAATTGGGCATTAATTTCAATGGCGCGCAAACTAGCTGCTGAATCGGTAGTAAAAAATGGATTGCCTGTCCCTGCGGCAAAAATCACCACGCGTCCTTTTTCTAAGTGTCTAACGGCACGGCGACGTATGTAATCTTCACAAACTTGGTTGATTTTAAGAGCGGACATAACACGCACTTGCTGACCTTGATGTTCCAAGGCATCCTGCATGGCTAAGGCATTGATAACAGTGGCTAACATGCCCATTTGGTCGCTGGTGACACGGTCTAAGCCTTCCGAGGCTTTTTCTGCACCGCGTAAAATGTTACCGCCACCAATGACTAAGCCGACTTGAATGCCCGCATCACAGAGTTCTTTAATTTCAGTGGCAAGACGGCTAACAATATCGGCATCAATGCTACCACCGTCTGTGCTGCTTAATGCTTCACCGCTCAACTTCAGTAAAATTCTTTGGCAAATTAATTTAGTCATGGGTTTTTCTTGGAAGAGTTATTGAAAATAGATAAATTTATTTTGCAAATTGCGTTAATTTTCGTTGATTGTAAACAATTTTATCTGCATTTATAGCAATTTGGCTTATTATGTTTTACCAAGTGCAAACAATATTCGTTTAAATAGTTTTGAGTGTCTAAACTGGGCGTTTTTATTTCCGTTTTTATTTCCGTTTTTAAGCGGTTATCATTGATGGTAGCGTTTAACGCCATAATCCAATCAATGGAAATTTTTGGGCATAACACACGACAACCTGTGAATACTGCTTCAAATCATTCATTTACTTGATGGGGTTGCACGGACCTTAATGGTCTGGAAGAAACTTGAATGCTGTTTCCTATGACAAATTTTGTACTGGCGTTTAATTGCGTCGTCGCACTCACACTTCTTGCCGAAGTGGTGTTGGTCGAACTCCATGTAAGGGGTGGTGATTGACCAGAAGTTATGGAGGTTGGGGAGGAAGTGAGTGTGACGGTAGGGGTTCCGTCATTCCAAATAGCTGTACATGATGTTATGTTCCCCGATATCTTATTATCGCTCGTTTCGCCTGTTATATCTTGCGGACTATTGTTACAAAAAGTATTACCTGTAATGAAATTCCCTACTGCTCCGTCTGATATTAAAACTCCCCCTTGTCCCAAACTGTTTCTGATAAAATTGTTCATAACTTTATTATTCGAAACATTGATGCCTTCCAATTGGACACCAGAAGTCCATTCACCACTAGTACCGTTTGATTCAATAAGGTTATTATTTATTGTTACATTGACAACCGCTACCGTATTTCCAAGTATATGCGGACCTCCAGAAAGTATGCCAGGACCTTTGTTTGAAATAAACTGCGATGACAATATTTGCACATTACGAACTGCGGCTCCCGCGCTGTCTGGTTCCATATCAATTCCTGCCGAAGGAGCGGTTCCGTTTGTGTTTTTAAAGATGGAATTTTTTACGACAACGCCATCGGATAAAATGATAGACATTCCTTGCCTTCGGTTATTATCCGCGACTACGGAGCAGAAAGTTGTGTTTACGGTCGCCAAATCCAAATAAAATCCGTCACCCCACACATCTCGAACGGTAGTACCCTCAATAACGATATTAGTTGAAGTATAGATACCAATCCCCATTCCCCACTCACCTTTGCTTCCTTTATGTTCATATCTTTCACCTTTGACCGTTCCGCCGATGACATTAACATTAGAAGCTTTATCAATGCTTATTATATTGTAATTTGTTTGATTATTCGGTATCGCTTTCAACACCGCTCCACTCGATAAACTGAGAGTCATGTTGCTTTTTGGTTTAATGGAGGTAAGTGCATCAATCATATATATACCGTCTGGAATATATACTGTACCTCCCGACGGAACAGCCCCAATCGCAGAATTAATCGCTGATGTATCGTTGGTACTGCCATTTCCAGTTGCACCATAATTTTTTACATTAATAATTGTTGACGAGGTTGGTGCGGGAGCGCAAACCGTGGCACTCGCAAGACTTGGCGCAATCGTAAAAAGAAACGCAACGAAAAATATTTCCTTTGTCATAAAATTTATAAATACTTTGTTATTACTTTAATTGATGAGTTTGACCTGGACAATTTTCTAAGTCAATTAACAAGACGCGTGCCATTTGCTCGATCATTTAACGCTATCCACTAATACATCGTGTTATTGTTAATCCCCCCACCCTTTAAAGCGTAGTGCGTAAGTTGGGTTGGTGATAGCCGTAACCCAACACATCGAAGGCACAGTTGGGTTACGCTGTCCACATCACAGCAAACCCAACTTATCATTTCATTTACTTAAAGCTTTCGGCATACGCAATGACTTCTTCAGCAAAGTTTTCTTCTTTTTTCTCAATACCTTCACCGACTTCAAAACGGCTAAAGCGGATAATAGTGTTGCCTTTTTCTTTAGCTAACTGCCCGACAGTTTTTTTATCGTCTTTGATGAATGGCTGACCTAATAAGGTGACTTCAGCAAGGAATTTGCTGATTCGACCCGTTACCATTTTCTCAACGATGTCTGCTGGTTTACCTTTAATTTTTTCTTCTTGTTGTGCCAAGAAAATTTCTTTTTCTTTTTCAATCGTTTCTGCTGGTACTTGATCTTCAGAAACGCAAACTGGTTTACTAGCGGCGATGTGCATTGCTACGTCTTTGCCTAATTCGCTGTCAGCAACGGCTAAGTCAACAATTACGCCGATTTTGTTACCGTGTAAGTAGCACGCTGTGCCGCCTTCGGTTTTGAATTTTTCAAAACGTCTAACCGTGACATTTTCACCTAAGGTTGAAATCAAACCACGACGCATTTCATCAACCGTTACACCGCCTTCTAATGGCATAGCTAATAATTGTTCTTCGGTTTCGATGTTATCAGCGTTTAATAAAGCATCGGTGACGCTATTCACGAAATTAACAAAACCCTCCGCTTTAGCAACGAAATCAGTTTCACAGTTAATATCAACGATAGCAACTGCTTTGCCGTCATCACTGACTTTTACGCCAAT
Organism: Methylococcaceae bacterium UBA4132; assembly: GCA_002380945.1. Classification (GTDB taxonomy): domain Bacteria; phylum Pseudomonadota; class Gammaproteobacteria; order Methylococcales; family Methylomonadaceae; genus UBA4132. The sequence goes on from DFWO01000143.1 coordinate 24,756, forward strand.
AATACCTTCTGCGGCAATGCGACCTGATTTTTTGTCAGCTTTTGCTTGACCTGATTTACGCATATTTTCAATGGCTAGTTCCATATCGCCATTGGCTTCAACTAAAGCTTTTTTACATTCCATCATGCCAGAACTGGTTCTTTCGCGCAGTTCTTTAACCATTGCTGCACTAATTACTGTACTCATGTTTTTCTCACTCTATCTATTGTAAAAACGCCCCCTTAAAGGAGGCGTTTTTGGTGTTATTTATACTTGCTAATTAAAATAAGTTATCGAAGTAGGGTACGCCAATGGCATATCCTACATAGCTTATTCTGCTACAGCTTCTTCAACAAAATCATCTGCTTTTGCTGATAAACCTAGGCTAGCTGTTTTTGCTTCTAATACGGCTGTTGCAACGCTTTCACAATACAGTTTAACGGCGCGAATCGAGTCATCATTACCTGGAATGATGTAGTCAATTTTTTCAGGTGAATTGTTAGAATCCACAATGCCGACGACAGGAATGCCTAATTTTCTGGCTTCGCTGATGGCATTTTTTTCGTAACCGACATCTAGTACAAAAATAACGTCTGGAACGCCTCTCATGTCTTTAATACCGCCTAAGCTGCGTTCTAGTTTTTCTAGTTCGCGTTCCATACCTAAGGCTTCTTTTTTGCCAAAGCGTTGATATAAAGTACCGTCAGCTTTCATTGCTTCTAGTTCTTTCAAACGGCTAATAGATTTTTTGATGGTTTTGAAGTTGGTCATCATGCCACCTAACCAACGGTGGTTAACGTAAGGCATACCGCACAATCGCGCTTGTTCAGCTACCACTTTACGTGCTGCTTTTTTAGTGCCAACAAACAAAATAGTACCTTTATTTGCTGTCATCTGACCCAGATAATTCATTGCGTCGTTGAATAGCGGAAGCGTTTGTTCCAAATCAATGATATGGATTTTGTTACGCGCTCCGAAAATGAACGGTGCCATTTTTGGATTCCAGTAACGAGTTTGGTGTCCAAAGTGAACACCCGCTTCAAGCATTTGACGCATGGATACTGCTGCCATTTATTTCTCCTAAGATTTAAAGTTCGGATTAATCCGAGTGGGTTACGCCGCCACTTATCCCGTCTAATAACTTGTTACAGTTTGAGTATAATCAAGCACCCTACCAAACGTGACGATAAGTGTGAGTATTGTTGTAAAAATCAACTTGTCTTTATATCATGATTAGCTTTTTACAACAAGCCGAACTCTGTTAAAATCGCCTGCACTGAGGTTCAAGAGTAAATGGTTAAAAACTGTGTATTGCGCCTTAAACCTTGAATCTCGCACTCTACGTCTTAAATTATGATTATCATTAAAACTGAAGCTGAAATTGAAAAAATGCGCATCGCTGGCAGACTTGCCGCCGAAGTTCTCGAAATGATTGAACCCCATGTGGTAGCAGGAATCACTACTAACGAATTGGATTTGATTTGTCATAATTATATGGTCGATGTACAGAAGGTGATTCCTGCACCATTGAATTATAAAGGTTTTCCTAAATCTATCTGCACTTCAGTTAATCAGCAAGTTTGTCATGGCATACCGAATGAGAAAAAGCTGAAATCTGGTGACATCATCAATATTGATATTACCGTGATAAAAGACGGTTATCATGGCGATACCAGTAAAATGTTCTGTGTCGGTGAAGTCAGTCCACACGCTAAACGCTTGATTAAAATAACCGAAGAGGCGATGTATCTAGGTATTCAACAAGTCAAAGCAGGGGCGAGACTAGGCGACATCGGTCATGCTATTCAAAAACACGCTGAATCTAATCGCTATTCGGTAGTACGCGAGTTTTGTGGTCATGGTATCGGCAAAAAATTTCATGAAGAACCGCAAGTGCTGCATTATGGCAAAGCAGGCACAGGTGAGGTATTAGATGCGGGTATGATACTTACTATTGAGCCGATGATTAATCTGGGTAAAAAAGAAGTCAAAATTCTGCCTGATGGTTGGGTTGCTGTGACTAAAGACCGCAGTCTATCGGCTCAATTTGAGCATACTATTTTAGTTACGCCGACAGGTTATGAAATTCTGACCTTGCGTCAAGAAGAAATGTGATGACCTTGAACAAGACCATTAACACCGCGCTTTTCAATAAAAAAGACACTCTGTTGCAATTCAAGCAACTACTAAAAGAAAAAGAGTTCGAATTACAACAGAAATTTAATCCACATCACTCTGTTGCTAAACTGCTGAAAGAAAAATCAGCCTTCATTGATAAAGTTCTTAGCTATTGCTGGCAACATTTTTTAGGCGACTATGCGTCAAAACTTGCGTTATGTGCAGTCGGCGGTTATGGCAGAAGAGAACTTTTTCCTTATTCTGATATTGATATTATTGCGGTGTTGGACACCTACGACAATGCAGATTATCAAGAACCGTTAGTTAATTTTTTCACCTTTCTTTGGGATATAGGCTTAAAACCAGGTCAGAGTGTACGCACGGTGGCGCAATGTGTCACTATGGCATTAGACGATCAAACCATCATGACTAGCTTGATGGAAGTCCGTTTGATTTACGGTAGCGAAGAATTGTTTCAAACCCTAAAACAAGAAACTGCACCTGATAAAATTTGGTCATCTAATGAATTTTTTGCCGCTAAAATGGAAGAACAGCGGCTGCGTTATGCCCGATTCCACGATACCGCTTACAATCTTGAGCCGAACATTAAAGAAGGACCAGGTGGACTACGCGACCGACAAGTTATTGCTTGGGTGTTTAAACGCCATTACAACTCATCGACTTTTAAGGAACTGATTAAATATGGCTTTTTACCGCGCTCCGAATACGACGAATTAGTTGCCGCGTTGGATGTGTTATGGCGTATTCGTTATGCCTTGCATTTATTAACTAATCGCGCTGAAGATAGGTTAATTTTTGATTATCAACGCGAGTTGGCAGCGCAATTCGGTTTTAATACCGAGAACAATCAGTACAATCAAGACGTTGAAAAATTCATGCAGTTCTATTTTAAAACCGTACAAGGTTTGGAACGGCTGAATGAAATGTTGTTACAGTTGTTTAATGAACGCTTTGTACACGGCAATAAGAGTGAACCTACGCCTGTCAATGAGAATTTTGTTGCCATCAATGGCTATCTCGAAGCAACCAATGAGCGTGTGTTTGAGCAACAGCCTTTGATGTTACTAGCGATTTTCTTAATTCTACAACTCAATCCAAATCTTAAAGGTATTCGCGCTACTACCCTGCGTTTAATCCGTAAAAACCTGCATCGCATTGATGAGGCGTTTCGCGTCAATAAAGCGGCTAATCAGATGTTTATTGAGTTGCTACGTCAACCACGCGGACTAACCCATGTGTTAAGACGCATGAATCGTTATGGTGTCTTAGCCGCCTATATTCCCAGCTTTGCAAATATCGTGGCACGAATGCAGTATGACTTATTTCATATTTACACCGTAGACGAACACACGTTGTTTGTTATTAGGAATTTACGCCGCTTTTCTTTGGCGAAACATAATGATGAACTGCCGTTTTGCAACGATGTATTTTTGCTGATTCCTAAGGCTGAAATTTTGTACCTTGCTGCGTTATTTCATGACATTGCCAAAGGTAAAAATGGCGATCATTCCGTCATTGGTGAAGAAATTGCGCGTAGTTTTTGTGTGCAACATAATGTATCTGCGCATGATACCAAGCTCGTTACATGGTTAGTACGTAATCATCTCATTATGTCCATGACCGCGCAACGCAAAGACATTAGCGATCCCGATGTGATTCATGAATTTGCCCAAAAAGTCGGTAGCACTGAATATTTGAACCATCTTTACTTGCTCACTGTTGCTGACATACGCGCAACTAATCCCGAATTATGGAACTCATGGAAGGACGCGCTGTTAAGAAACCTGTATTCGTCCACCCACAGCGCGTTACGCCGAGGATTGCAAAACCATGTCGCTCTCGCTGACCGTTTGCGTGAAAATAAACAAGAAGCCAAAGATGAGTTACTCAAGCAAGGCTTAGATGAAACTGCAATTAATAAAGCATGGCAGTGTGTCAGTGATGATTATTTCTTGCGTTATGCGTCCGATGAAATTGCATGGCATACTGCCGCGATTGTGTCCACAACGGAAGAAGATTTGCCATTAGTGTTACTACATCGCCAGCCGCAACGCGGGAGTGCAGTGGTATTTGTTTATACTAAAGATGAAGAAGGGATTTTTTCCATCAGCACCGCAACACTAGACCAACTGGGGCTAACTATTCTCGATGCCCGTATCATGACGACGTTGAATCACCATGCACTGAATAGTTTTCAAGTCTTAGAGCAATCAGGTGAACCCATTACTGAAGATTTTAGAGAAACGCATATATGCAATAGCTTACGCGCTAACTTAGTACATGGCGCGGTTAAAGAACGCAGAAACATTCATCGCCAAGCTAAACTTAGACAAGCACAGCATTTTCCTATTCCCACGGAAATTGAATTTCATGAAGACAACCTCAGCAATCAGACTATCATGGAATTGATTACCACTGACCATGCAGGATTATTATCAAAAGTAGGTCACGCCTTTATGCAGGAACACATTTATTTACACAGCGCGAAAATTACCACTATTGGCAGTCGCGTCGAAGATATGTTTTACATCACAGATGCGCAGCTACAACCGATTACTGATATTCACAAGCAACAACAAATTCGTACTGCAATACTGAAAATGTTGGATGTTAGCGAGTAGTTTGGCATTACCAACTACATTTTAAATTTTTTCTAAATGACACATCATGAACAGCCCACAAACTATTTATTTAAAAAACTACACCGTCCCTGATTATCTAATTCACAGCGTGGCATTAAATTTTACCCTTGATGATGAAAATACGCAGGTTATGTCGCGTATGGTGATGGTACGCAATCCTGCTAGTACATCGTCTAGCTCTTCGCTGATTCTTAACGGCGAACATCTCACACTGTTGCGAGTGGTGTTAAACGATGATACCGAATTAACGGAAGCTGACTATAGCCAAACTGCCGATTCGCTGATTATTTATAATGTTCCACAGCAACACAGTTTTACACTAACCATTGAAAACAGCATTAATCCGAAAGCCAATACCGCGCTGGAAGGCTTGTATCTATCCAATGGTATGTTATGCACACAATGTGAAGCGGAAGGGTTTAGAAAAATTACTTATTTCTTGGATAGACCTGATGTGATGACGCGCTTCACCACCACCTTGATTGGTGATAAAGACCGTTATCCTGTTTTGTTATCTAATGGTAATAACATTCATCACGGTGATTTAGATCACAATCGTCATTTTGTGACATGGGAAGACCCATTTAATAAACCCTGTTATTTATTCGCCTTAGTAGCGGGGCAATTGGAGTGTGTGGCAGATTCCTATGTCACGATGTCAGGTCGTACTGTGGCGTTAGAAATTTTTGTTGAAGCCCACGATAAAGACAAATGTGATCACGCGCTACAGGCATTAAAAAATGCCATGCGTTGGGATGAACAAGTCTACGGGCGCGAATATGATTTAGATTTGTACATGATAGTCGCGGTTAGTCACTTCAATATGGGCGCGATGGAAAATAAAGGGCTGAATATTTTTAATACTAAGTTCGTACTGGCGCGTCCTGATACCGCGACCGATTCTGATTATGAACACATCGAAGGTGTTATTGCTCACGAGTATTTTCATAATTGGACGGGTAATCGTGTTACTTGCCGTGATTGGTTTCAACTCAGTTTAAAAGAAGGTTTTACCGTTTTTCGGGATCAGGAATTTACTGCCGATAGCACCTCGAAAGGTGTTAAGCGTATTGAAGATGTCAATATGCTACGCACACGCCAGTTTGCCGAAGATGCAGGTCCGTTAGCCCATCCGATACGCCCTGAAGCTTATATTGAAATTAACAATTTTTATACGCTCACCGTGTATGAAAAAGGCGCGGAAGTGGTGCGCATGATTCGTACTTTGGTCGGTGTGGAGGGGTTTCGCAAAGGCAGTGACTTGTATTTTGAACGTCATGATGGTCAAGCCGTCACTTGTGAAGATTTTGTTAAAGCAATGGAAGATGCCAATGGTATTGACTTAACTCAATTTCGCCGTTGGTATGAACAAGCGGGTACGCCTGTTTTAACCGTTACTCAACAGTATGATGCTGATGCTGAAACGTTGGCATTAACTATCAAACAACATTGCCCAGCTACACCCAATCAAGCAGTTAAACCACCGCTGCATATTCCTATTGCCGTGGGTTTATTAAATACCGATGGTTCGGTTGCCTTGTGTAGAGTGGGCAATGTCCACCCTACGAATGAAGTCGTGCTAGAACTGACAGAAGCAGAGCAAGTTTTTACCTTTGCGAATTTGAAAGAACAGCCCGTTGTCTCACTGTTAAGAGGCTTCTCCGCGCCTGTTAAATTGGTGGTGGAACGCAGTCTGGAGGAATTGGCGTTCTTATTAAGCTATGACAGCGATGAATTTAATCGCTGGGAAGCTGGGCAGGAACTGGCAGGTAAGATTATTTTAGGCTTAGTTGATGATAGTCAACATAAGCGTCCTTTACAGGTTAATCCCATTATTGTCAGTGCCTTTAAACAAGTATTGGCACACGCATGGGATGACTTAGCGTATTTTTCTTTATTACTCAGTCTGCCGTCAGAAACTTATCTAGCCGAACAAATGGCTGTAGTCGATGTGGATGCTATTCATCATGCCCGTGAGTTGGTTATACGAACGCTTGCCGAACAATTACAAGCTGAGTTTAAAGCAATTTATACAGCGAATCACCGCGATGAATCGGGGCTGTTTGATGCGGGGGCAATTGGTCGTAGACGCATTAAAAACACCTGTTTGGCATATTTAAGCAAGCTGGAACAGCCTGAGGTTCAACAATGGGCGAGTGCGCAATTTACCACCGCTGGCAATATGACCGACCAAATGTCGGCGTTATCGGTTATCGTTAATAACACGCATCCTGAAAAATCAGCGTGTTTAGCAAGTTTTTATGCGCAATGGCAAAAAGAAGCGTTGGTGATTGATAAGTGGTTTGCTTTACAAGCCTCCAGTCCCGCGCCTGATACCTTTGCCACAGTGCAAGCTTTAATGCAACATCCCGCGTTTGATTTAAAAAATCCTAATCGTGTCCGCTCCGTGATTGGTGCGTTTAGCCAAGCCAATCCACTACATTTTCATGCGGTAAATGGTCAGGGTTATGCGTTTTTAGCAGACCAAATCATTGCTTTGAATACGTTAAACCCACAAGTTGCTTCGCGTATGGTGGGCGCATTAACGTCATGGCGACGTTTTGATGCAGACCGACAAGCATTGATGAAAGCGCAGTTAGAACGCATCATCAATACTGCCAATATTTCTAAAGATGTTTATGAAGTAGCTAGTAAAAGTCTCGCCTAATAGTGTGGCGTAAAGACGCGAATCATCGCGTCTTTACTGCCCACAATCAGTTCCGCCAGCCGCTTCACATTCGGCTTTTTTCTTATCCGCATCGGCTTTCTTTTGAGCTGCCGCTGCCTCAGCTTGCTGTTGCTGTTGAGCGGCGGCTTCGGCTTGTTGACGTTGCTGTTCAGCTTG
>DFWO01000196.1 GCA_002380945.1 Methylococcaceae bacterium UBA4132
TGGAATATGGGTTGGATGCACGATATCCTCAAATATATGAGTGAAGACCCTGTCCACCGTATGCACCACCATAATCAACTGACTTTCGGAATGCTGTACGCTTTCACCGAAAACTTCACCCTGCCTTTTTCGCATGATGAAGTCGTGCATGGTAAAGGCTCTTTAGTCAGTAAAATGCCTGGTGATGAATGGCAACGCTTTGCCAACTTACGGCTGTTATATACCTTGATGTACACTTACCCTGGCAAGAAACTGCTGTTTATGGGTTGTGAATTTGGACAAGGCACGGAATGGAGTTTCCAAAGAGCCTTAGATTGGTATGTGTTGGATTACTCGCATCATCGTGGCGTACAAACCTTAGTAAAAGACTTAAATAATCTATATAAAACCGAATCTGCGTTATATAAACATGATTTTGAGCATCAAGGTTTTGAGTGGATTGATTGCTGTGATGTACAACAATCTATTATCAGTTATCGCCGTAAACACGGTGAAGAAGAGGTTATTGTTATTCTTAATTTCACCCCTGTGATAAGAGAGGATTATCGTATTGGTGTTCCTAAAGCAGGTCAATACACGGAAATTTTTAATTCAGATTCCAGTTATTATGATGGTAGCAATGTAGGGAATGGCGTTATTTCCTCAGAACCTAAAGAATGGATGGGGCAAGTTAATTCAATCAGTGTCACCTTACCCCCTCTAGGTGGTGTAATCTTTAAACTATAGTTTTTAACGACTCGATTAGCGATGAATGCGTATAGGCATTCGTAAACATACAACGTTGGAGGGTGTGTTTTTATATTGATAATCGAGTCGCTGGTAACTTGACAACATAATAATAATTAAAATGAAAAAAATACTTTTTGTCACCAGTGAAGTCTATCCTTTGATTAAAACAGGTGGTCTTGCCGATGTTTGTAGCAGTTTACCTAAAGCACTGACAGAGCTAGGACAAGACCTCAGAGTCATACTCCCAAAATATCCATCACTAAAAACAGTCGGAGATGTGCATTTTTTGTGTTCGTTACGCATTGATAATCATCTGATTAATATTTTTGAAACAACTATTCCCGATAGTTCTGTTATTGCTTGGTTGGTTGATTGTCCTGATTTATTCAATACTGAGGGCAATCCCTATCTCGATGCACAAGGCTTGCCGTGGGCGAATAATGCCGAACGCTTTGCACTATTTTGTCGCGTGGCAGTTGAAGTCGCTATGGACAAAGTGAATCGGAATTGGAAACCTGACATCGTGCATTGTAACGATTGGCAAAGTGGTTTAGTTCCCGCACTATTATCACTAGAAAAAAACCGCCCCAAAACCGTATTTACTATTCATAACATGGCGTATCAGGGTTTATTTCCTGTGCAGAGCGTTTATTCGCTGAACTTACCTGGTCAGCTATGGAATCCTAATGGCTTAGAATTTCATGGAATGCTATCGTTTATTAAAGGCGGTATCGCATACTCAGATCGCATTACCACCGTTAGCCCAACTTACGCTTTAGAAATTCAAACACCTGCTTATGGTTATGGTCTTGAAGGCTTATTAGCACACCGTAGTGATTATTTAGTCGGCATTATTAATGGCATTGACACTAATGAATGGAATCCTGACCTTGACCCCCATATCAGCCAACATTACAACGTCCACTCACTGCACGAAAAACAACACAACAAAGCTGAGTTGCAACGCAGAGTGAATCTGCCCGTCAATAATAACGTACCTTTGTTCGGACTCATTAGTCGTCTAGTTGAACAAAAAGGCATCGACATGGTAATCGAGTGCTTACCCGATATGGTCGATTTACCGATGCAGCTGGTTCTGCTCGGTAATGGTGACAAAATTTTTGAACAACGCTTACAAAATCTTGCCCGTTTATATCCTGATAAGATCGCGATTAATATTGTTTATGATGAATCACTCGCGCATTTAATTGAAGCGGGGGCGGATGTGTTCCTCATGCCCTCGCGCTTTGAACCTTGCGGCTTAAATCAAATGTACAGCCAGCGTTACGGCACAATTCCCATCGTCAGAAAAACGGGTGGTTTGGCAGATACCGTAGTTGATACACTACCCGAAAGTCTCGCTAATCACAGTGCGACAGGTATTATCTTTAAAGAAGCTCATGCAGGTGCCTTACTTGAAGCCATCAAACGCGCCATGCTGTTATACAGCAACCACACCACTTGGCAACAAATGCAGATCAACGCCATGCACAGAGATTTCTCTTGGCGTAGCAGTGCTGAACAATACTTAGCCTTATACGACAGTATTTAAGTAAATCAATGTCCACGAAAAATAACTAAGAAGTTTGTCGTTGTATTTAGCATTTAAAAACTTTTCGTGTCTTTCGTGGACAACATAAAATGATTAATACCGATGTCCTTATTATCGGCGCAGGCGCAGCAGGTTTAATGTGTGCTATTGAAGCGGGCAAACGGGGCAGAAAAGTCATTGTGCTAGACCACGCCAACAAAGCAGGTAAAAAAATCCTCATGTCAGGCGGAGGTCGTTGTAACTTCACTAATTACACCGTCGAATCGAGTAACTATCTATCCAATAACCCACATTTTTGTAAATCCGCACTCAGTCGTTACAGTCAGTGGGATTTTCTCGCTTTAGTGTCCCGTTATCGAATTCCCTATCATGAACGAGAACACGGCCGCTTGTTTTGCAATGACAGTGCGAGTGATATTCTCACTATGTTACTCACCGAATGCGAAAACGCAGGCGTAACGATTCATTTAAACACCACTATTCACCACATTGAAAAGCATGAGCAACAATTCAAACTACATACCAACCAAGGCTATTTCACAGCTCAATCTTTAGTGGTTGCGACAGGTGGCTTATCCATACCGAAAATGGGCGCAACGCCTTTAGGCTATAAAATCGCTGAACAATTTGGCATCAAAGTATTACCCACCCGCGCAGGTTTAGTACCGCTCACCTTACAACCTGAAGACAAAGAAAAATTCTCCCCCTTATCAGGTATTGCTGTACCTTGTACCGTCAGTGCGAACGGTCAGGCATTTAATGAAAATATACTGTTCACGCATCGGGGCTTGAGTGGTCCTAGCGTATTACAAATCTCTTCTTATTGGCACGCAGGCGAGACTATCAGCATTAATCTACTGCCACACATCACGCTCAGCGATGAGTTAAAAACTAAACGCCAACAAAAACTCAACAGCACACTAAAAACTATTTTAAATACTTATTTACCCAAACACTTATTGAGTTGTTTAGTGCCTGAAAACCTACTAAACACCGCGCTACAAGACTGCTCAGACCGCCAGATTCAACAAGTTGCTGAACAACTACACAACTGGATCATCAAACCCAATGGCACAGAAGGCTACCGTACCGCTGAAATCACCCTCGGCGGCGTTGATTGCAATGAACTGTCCTCTAAAACAATGGCAAGTAACAAAGTCTCAGGGCTATATTTTATCGGCGAAGTGGTCGATGTTAGTGGTTGGTTAGGTGGTTATAATTTTCAGTGGGCATGGTCATCGGGCTGGTGTGCTGGGCAGATTGTGTAATCTCGCATTTCGACTACGTTTTCTTATCGTGTCAGTAGTACAATTATTCAATACCCAATTTCTTACTAATAAGGAGTAATGACCATGCGCTATTTACATACCATGATTCGTGTTCATGATTTAACTGAATCGCTGGATTTTTTCTGCAATAAACTAGGGCTAATTGAGTGCAATCGCTACGAAAGTGAGCAAGGTCGTTTCACGCTAGTTTATCTACACGCCCCCGAAGATGTGAATGAAGCTATCATCAAGCAAGCACCATTACTAGAACTTACTTACAACTGGGATACTGAAGACTATACGGGCGGACGTAATTTTGGGCATCTCGCTTATGAAGTAGACAATATTTATGCAACGTGTCAAAAACTCATGGATGCAGGTGTCGTCATCAACCGCCCACCGCGTGATGGTCACATGGCATTTGTCCGCTCACCTGATGGCATTTCTATTGAATTTCTACAAAAAGATGAAGCCTTAGCACCACAAGAACCGTGGCTCTCTATGGCAAATACAGGCAGTTGGTAAACGTATAAGGGCAAACGGTTCGCCGTTTGCCCTTGCCATTTAGTAGTAGCGACAAACCTTACGCCCATTCACCCAAGCGCAACGCTTATAATGTTTCTTTGGTACAACTACAACAGGTCTGCCATAACCATGTCTTTTTACGACTGCCCCATTAGGACCGACACAACCTGCACCGCGCCAATTACTGCCACAAACCGCCGCATTCGCAATCGAAACGCCTGAGAGTAGCAAAAATAAAATACTGACTATGATTAGAATAGCTTTCATCGTATTGTCCTTTTTTACCTTAATTTATAAAGCTAACCAGTAACGACCATCAATATAAATACAGCCATGCCTGTTAGCGTAGAGTAAAGCGTTAATTTTCGATATTTCGGTAATTGCAAAGCCATAATGAACCCTGTCACTAAGAGTATAAATAGAGAAACAGCTAACACAATCGCGTATATTCTAAAAGCAGGCGCACCGTTCGCGGTGTGTAATTCTATCAAGCGTTTATACAAACTTGCTTTTTGAACCGTCAACGTGGCTTCTGTAGACAGAGGCGTTGATGCTAATGTGACTCTTAAAGCCGCGCCACGCCATTCCAATTCTATACGTTCATCGGTACTTTTATTTCTCGCTTCGCCTGTCGGTGGCGAAAGATTTAGATTTTCTAGCTCTTTGGTGATTAACGCTGTCAACACCTCGTTGTCTTTTGGTAACGGTGTGCTTAATTTAAGTGGGTAAACCTGCGTATCATAATTGCCTCTAACGCCCAATGTATAAAGTGCGCCTGTGATAAGAAACATTAATATGATAGGAAAAATAAATGTTGCAAGTATCAAATGTACTTGCATGAAAAAGAGGCGATTGATTTTAATCATGGTTTGTTTGTGATTTTAAGTTGGATGGTAGCGATAAGTTGCCCAGTTAGAGCTAATACAGTGTTTGTGATGCCGTTCGTGATGAGCTTTTCGAACCACTAGCACCCTTCGAAAAGCTCAGGGCAAACGGCAACACATCACAAACGGTACATTAGCTATAGCAAACGTTTAAACGAAGTATCAAGTTTAGTTAGTCTACGATGCTAAAGAGCATTTGCCAACGGGTAGCAGGCGAAATCCTTAACTTGTTTTATAATCTACCGCCCACCACTGACTTATGTGTTTGGCAAGCATAAGGACAATAATGACACAAATGAACACACTATTAAAAATCACTATTTTACTCTGCGCTGTTGTTTCAAGCACTGTTCTAGCGGACGATGATGACGATAAACAGCCAAACCCAAAAGTCCAACCCGCGACTAGGCAGATGGGCATTAATCTGAATAGGAAAGCCCAGCAACATTCAGGGCTACAAACCATGCTATTAAAGCCTGCGACTTATCACGCTGAATTTACTGCCTATGGCAAAGTGTTGGCTATTCAACCATTAATCGAATTACGTCACCGCTATTTAGTCGCTTTAACAGAACGTAGCGCAGCTCACGCCAAATTCAAACAAGCTGAACAGAGCGTAAGTCGCCAGCAAGCCTTGTATCAAGAAGGAGTTAGTGCAAAACGTAATCTACAAGAGCAACAAGCACAATGGAAAATTGATAAAGCACAACTGGAAGTTGCACATTTTCAAGATCAAACCATCAAGGAGGAAGCTCAGCTCACCTGGGGTAAAACGCTGAGTGAATGGATATTAGCCAGCGATACTAAACAACTCAACGCTTTATTATCGGGTCAACAAAAATTGCTACAAATCACCTTGCCTAGCAACCAACAGCTAGAGAATGACTTAAAAACTATTGTCATTGAAGCGTCAGGTAATCGTAGCAAAGCTCAAATGGCAGAATTGATTTCAGCCGCCCCTCAAACCGATGCAGGTAGTCAAGGTAATAGTTATTTTTTTAAAACACAGGCGGAAAATCTTAGCATCGGTATGGCTGTAACCGCATGGCTACCTGAATTAAACCGTCAGTTATCGGGCGTGATGATACCCAAATCGGCATTACTGTGGACAATGGATCAGGCATTTGTTTATGTTAAAAGCGATGATGACACCTTTACCCGTCGCCCTATTAATCATTATTCCATCAGCACGGACGGTTATTTTGTCAGTGAAGAGCTGAAACCCGATGAAGAATTGGTGATTACAGGCGGGCAAATGTTATTGTCGGAAGAGATGCGCGGGCAGATTCCTGATGAGGATTGATTTTGATTACGTTAAAAAGTCTGCCAACCACCGCCTAAAACTTTATATAGCAACACTAAATCCGCCGATGTGTTCGCGGTACTGCTCACTAATGAGCTTTGTGCTTGATAAAGTGATTGTTGACTGGTTAGTACATTAATAAAACTGGTTAAGCCTTTTTCGTAACGCTCAGTTGCTAACTGTACGGCTTGTTGATTAGCAGTGACGGCTTGTTGTAGGGATTTTTGTTTTTGCTGTTCTTTGCTGTAGGAGACTAACGCATCTTCCACTTCTTTAAACGCAGTCAATACCGTTTTTTGATAACCGAGCAAACTTTGTTGGTATTGGGCTTCTTTGCTTTTGATATTGGCGTTAAGTTTGCCCCAATTAAACAGCGGCGCGGTGAGCGTAGCACCCACTGACCACGACTTACCAATAGGCGTAAAGTCAGTAATATGCAAATTTTGTACGCCTAAAAACTCGGCTAAATTAAATTTAGGATACAGCTCAGAGGTAGCAATACCAATATAGGCATTGGCAACGGCGAGTTGGCGTTCTGCATAACGAATATCAGGACGGCGTTTTAATAACTCAGACGGCAAGTCGGGCATCACCGTTGTTTTTACCATGGGAATGTTAGCGACAGGTTCTAGCCGCGCCGCTAGTGCGTCTGGTTGTTTAGCCAATAATAAACTAAGTGCGTGTATGGCTTGTTGCACAGCGGTTTCATAGCTAGGCAATTGCGATTCTGTGGTAGCAACTTGTGCTTGTGCTTGCGCAACTTCCATCATATCGGCTAGACCCGCTTGTTGGCGTACTTGTAACAATGCCAGTGTGTCTTGTTGACTGCGTAGATTAGCGTTAGTGATAACGATGAGTTGTTGATTACCACGCAATTCAATGTAATTACGCGCTACTTCGCCCAACAGTGTCACCATAACATCACGCCGATGTTCAATTTCACTCTCTATGGTCGCATCAGCAACTTCTATCGCACGTTGTACACCGCCAAAAAGATCGACTTCCCATTGTGCATCAATGCCTAATTGCAATAGATTAATGACTTGATTGCCTAGACCAATACCGCCTGCTTGTGCGGTTGATGAGGTAGTTGCTGAGGAATTAAGGCGGCGATTAACATTATTTTTAACTGAAAAACTAGGCAGACCTGAAGCAATGGTGGCAATGCGTTGGCTACGCGCATCTTTGATACGGTCTAAGGTTTGTTTTAAATCCAGATTAGCATTAATAGCATCGACTATCAGTTGATTAAGAATCGGATCATTAAAACTCTGCCACCATTGATTAAGTGCTTTTTCTTGCGACGAGACACTAGGAACACTCCATTGTTTAGGTGTGGCAAGCTCGGGCTTTTGATAATCAGGTCCAACGATACAACCCGTCAACAACAAAGCCAAGCCGACGACGTAACGACTCACGAACCCGCCCCTGTATTAGGTACTTGGGTTTCAATAAACACATCCATTTGTTGACCGATATACAGTGGTAATTGTTTACGGTCAAAACTGTACAGAGCTTGTAATACACGGGTATCCACTCGTTCGGTACTGTCACCTGTCAGGGATTTTTTCGGTATTACAAAGGGTTCTAAGTAGGCTAATTCGAGTTCAACTTTAAAAGCTCGATTACCACGCAAATATGCTACCGCTTTGTTATTTTTATCAAATCGCCATGCGTCATTTTCATCAATATCGACGCGTACATGGAGTTGGTCAATATTACCGACTAACATCAACGGCGTGGTTAATACACCCGCTTGAGCAAACTCCCCTACCCTGACATTGACTTGTAATACTTCACCATCAATCGGCGAGCGGATTATTAAGCGTTCTAAGGTAGTACGGCTATCGGCTATACTGGCTTGCGCTTGTTGTACGACTGCTTTAGCACTGTCCAATTTAGCTTGGGCAATAGCGACTGCGTTATGCCGTCTCACTAATTCTTCTTTGCTAATGGCGCGTTTATCAGTGACGGATTCGGCTATATTTTCCAGCGTTTGGGTATCAATCAATGAGGCTTTGGCTTCGTTGACACTGGCAAGGGCTTTGGCTAAATCCGCTTCTTTGATGACAAGTTCGGCGCGAGTATCACGTTCATCTAAATAAAATAGCGGCGTACCGATTTTAATCGTATCGTCCACTTTAACCGCCACGCGACTGACAATACGCGCTAATGGCGTACCAATGGCAATATTTTGACTTTTAGATTCAATAATACCCGCGCCAGCAATAAATTCTTTAAACGGTGAAGAAGCAGGTTCTGCGACCGCTTTGGCAATCGGCATAGGTTGATTACTGCTGACCACCGTATAACCCGCAAAAAATAATCCAGCAATCGCCAGTATGGGCAATAAATATTTCATAAATTAACAGCAACAAGGTGGATTGTCGTTAGAATGCGTAGCACTTTTAGTGGCGGAGACAGGTCGTAATGTGCCTGAAGGATGACACCACGCTTGTGAGGTTTGTTCATGGCTAGGCACAATGCCAATAAATTGTTCGGCATAAACCTCGCTAGTCAGTAGCTGATAACTACGTTCACACACTGCCATACGTTGCCCACGACAAAATACATGACCTTCATCATCATAGACTTTACTAAAAGGACCCCGATAAATTACCGCGTGTCCTTTATCTAAACAGGCAGTGGGCTGTGGTTTGCTGGCAGTAATCGTCACCGCACGAAATTCAATACCTTCAACGACCTGCCACGGACGTATATCCCATTTGTCTATGGTCACACCAACAAAACCCGCATCAATAAATGCCTGTAAAAAATCTGTTTCCAGCAACGCACCTGAAATACAACCACTCCACAATTGTGCATCGTCTTTCAGGTGCTGCGGGACAGGTTCATCACTGACTATATCCGAAATAGCCACGCGTCCACCTGCTTTTACGACGCGAAAAATTTCTTGTATCAACTGAGTTTTGTCGCTGTCATGGACAAGATTCAGCACGCAATTTGAGACCACTAAATCAACGCTATTATTCGCAATTAGCGGCGTGGTTTTGCGTTGTTGTTCTTGCCATGCGCGTAATGCCAACACATCTTCCGCACAACGGACAGGATTTTGTGCTAAATGTTGATTCATCGCCGTTAAGTCCAAGGCGAGATCTTGAATCTGCCCTTTCACAAAACGCACGCGGTCTGAACCGATTTTATCCGCCATTTCCTGCTGATATTTTCGCGCTAATGCCAACATATCATCATTCATATCCACGCCGATAACGCTGCCTGACTCACCGACTAATTGTGCCGCCATGTAGCAAATTTTGCCCGAACCAGAGCCTAAATCTAATACCACATCACCCTGTCGCACATAACGCGAGGGATCGCCACAGCCGTAATCTTTATCAATAATTTCTTGCGGCAAGATAGCTAATAATTCGCGGTCATAATCGACGGGACAACATAAATCGGCTTGTACGACTTCCGCGCCTTGTGAATAACGTGCTAATACGCCTGCTTCTACGCTCATGTTAAACCTCTCATTTGTTAGATAATGCTACCTGTACAACTACTACCCTGCCCTGCCGTACAACCGTAACAATGTTGCAGAGTGGCAATCTGTTGACCTTGTAACTCAGAAACTTCAGTAATATGGGTTCGCTGTTTTGCCCCTAAAGGCAGTCTTAGCATTTGATTAAAATCACAATCATAGACAAAACCTTGCCAATCAACGCTTAAAGTAGTTCTACACATGACATGGTCTAATGCGGCTGGATTAAAATTAGTTTTCAGTAACGTTAAATAATCATCAAACTGCCCTTTGCTTAATAACACACTACCAAAGCGTTGAATGGGTAAATTAGTGAGCGCGTAGAGCTGATTGAAAACGATACCATATTGCTGACTTAAATGTTGTTTATAGGCTTGTTCAAGAGCTTGTTGCGGTGGTGGTAAACTCGCGCCTTGTGGATTAAAGACTAAATTCAATATAATAAGTGAGCCATTCGCTTGACCGTAACCCAACGCGTTTAATTGTTGTAAAGCGGTAATACTTTTAGCAAATGTACCTTTGCCACGCTGTTTATCGACGTTATCCTGTAAATAACACGGCAAGGAAGCGACGATTTCCACTTGCTGCTGTGCTAAAAATTCGGCTAAGTCTGAATAACCGTCTTCCAATAAAATTACCAAGTTGCAACGGTCTATCACTTTCACATTGCGTAGTCGTGCTTGTTCAACCAAATAACGAAAATGCGGATTCATTTCAGGTGCGCCACCTGTTAAATCCAGTGTGTGTATGCCCTGTTTATCAATGAACGCCAACACCTGATCAACAGTTTTTTTGTCCATCAATTCGATGCGTTTAGGACCTGCATTAACATGACAATGCGTACAACTTAGGTTACATAAATAACCTAAATTGACTTGCAACACGCTTAGCGCATTGCGAGTGATGCGTGGAAAATCGCTGTTTTGTAAATACGGAGCTGAATCAAGCATCGTTTAGTTATTGTATTTGTCCACGAAAATCACAAAAAGCACGAAAAGTTTTTATAGCTAAAGCACAATAAAATGATACCGTTCGTGGTAAGCTTGTTGAACCACATTCCCACTTCGACAAGCTCAGTGCGAATGATTTTGTAATCAACACATATAATATGAGTTTACTATGACTCAATGTTGTAATTCATCCATATTGATATACAGATTATTTAATTTTTTTTGTGTCTTTCGTGCTTTTCGTGGACTGTGTTATTTCCATATCTTAACGATATTGGTGAAGTCATCTGTCCACGGACGCATATCAAAATACAACGGCATGGTTTGCCAAGTCCCCAGTAAACTCAAGGTTAATGGTGTTAGCGTTTCAGGTTGCTTTGCCATCACTACCCAGTCCGTATCAACGACTAGCGGCATATTCTCTGGGGCTTTATATTCTTGTATTAACGCAGCAAGATGGGCTTGTTCGGCATGAATGGATAGCACTTTTTTTAAGGCTAAATGGCGATTGGTGATATGAAACGCCAATATGCCATTGGGTTTTAGCTTTTTGAAGTACAGTTCCAAGGCTTCTTTGGTGATGAGATGCGTCGGCACAGCATCGGAGCTGAACGCGTCCATCATTAATAAATCAAAATATTGATCAGGTTCTTTTTCTAAAGATAACCGTGCATCACCGACACGCATAGTGGCATTAGGTAAACACCGACTGAGATAGCTAAAATAGCTTGGATTATTAGCAATATTGATGACTAAAGGATCAATTTCATACAGTGTCCAGTGTTGGGTCGGTTTGGCATAACACGCTAATGCCCCCGCACCTAAGCCAACAACACCGATATTCCAATTGGCATTGTTAGCATCAAAGGTTTTAAACAACTGCCCCATAGGACCTGGTTGACTGTAATAGGTTAAGGGAATTTTTGCCAGCGGTTCGGGTAAGCGTTGTGCACCATGTTTAGTGGTGCCATGAAATAGTTCGTGATAGGTTTCGGGCTGGTTTTGTTCATCGGTCAATACACTCTCACGCACTGCCATTACGCCAAAAAAGCTACGTTTTTGGTAAAGGGTATGCGAAGACAAACCGTGTAAACTAAGTGCCAAAAACATAATTACGCCGATGGTCAGCGCGTAACCCATGGTTTGCTTTCTTAAAAAATAAACCAATACGCTTAATGCGATTAAACTGAGTGCGATAATATCAAAGTATTGCAATAAATCATTGATGCTAGCATAGAGTATTAAGCCAATGCTTAGTAGCAATGCGGGAATACTCAGTTGTTTTAATAAGCTCTTATTCCATGATACGACCGCCCAAGGTCTTAGTAATAACGCAGCAACTATCATCAACGGGTATTCATAGATACCGTCAAAAATAAACGGGGCAACAAAGGTATTAAACATCCCGCCTAACATGCCCGCAAACGACATAATCAAATAGAAGCTAGTTAGATGTTGCGTAGGTGGTCTGTCTTTGGCAAGCTCACCGTGGCACACCATGATGGCAAAGAAAAATGCCAAAACGTGCAGAATAAGGTACACCCAATACGGCAAATCAGCTGGATTAACAAACGCGTAGGCAAGAAACGGCACTAATACCAAGGGCTGTATCTTAACCATGATAGGGTGCAGTTTGTCATTCCAGTGGGAGAATACGATGATAAACGACAGCAGATAAACGGTCAGCGGAATAATCCATAACAACGGCACGGAAGCAATATCGGTGCTGATGAAGTTGGTTAAGCCCAGTAATAAGCTGGAGGGAACGAAGGCTAATGCCAACCAGTGCAGTTTTGTTGACAACGTTAGTGCATCGATAATCGGTGTTTTTATGACTGGCGCGTTATCAGGTTGTTGACGTTGCCATAATGACCACGCACACACGGCAATCAATACACAGAGCAGTAAATAACCGATGCTCCAATCCGTTTGCTGACTCGCTAAGCCGATATTTGGCTCTAATAAAAACGGATAGCTGAGTAAGGCAAGCAAACTACCTGTATTACTGGCGGCATAGAGAAAATAAGGATCATCACTGCTTTGATGCCCCAACTGCGAAAACCATTTTTGTATCAGCGGTGCGGTGGTGGATAGTACAAAAAACGGCAAGCCTATTGCTAGAAATAATGTCCAACACAACCAAAATGTTGGGTTGCTGTCAGTGGGCGGAATAGTATTTTCGGGTAAGGCAACGGGTAACGCTAACAAACTGATTAAAATAATCGCAAGGTGGATTAAAATTTGTGGGCGATTTTGATAGCGCGTAGATAGCGCGTGGGCATAAAGATAACCCAGAAATAAAATGCTTTGATAAAACACCATGCAGGTGTTCCATACCGCAGGCGAACCACCCAATAACGGTAATAAAATCTTACCAAATAGCGGTTGTAAGACGAACATCAATGACGCACTGACAAATAATGTGCCAGCAAATAAGACAATGGTGGAGAGGTGGCGATTAGTTTTTAATTCTTGGCTCATTATTATCAGTGTCGCCTTGTTGGCGTATGGTTTTTAATGAGGCAATGATAAACCATTTGTGACAGCACGCGGTATTTTGATAATTAAGCGTGGTACAAAAAGAAGTGGAAATCTAGCGATTATCTGTAGAAAGGGGGAAAAGCAGGCTGTAGCTCACAGATGAGAGCTACAGCCTGAGAGTTGCATTAGATGAGAGTTACATCTTCTGCTTGCGGACCTTTTTGACCTTGAGTTACAGTAAACTGAACTTTTTGACCTTCATCTAACGTTTTAAAGCCAGAGCTGTTAATGTTACGAAAGTGAACAAAAACGTCAGGACCGCCTTCTTGTTGAATAAAACCAAAACCTTTTTCTGCGTTAAACCATTTAACGATACCAGTAGTCATCGTGATAAATCCTATAAATATTAAGTAATTAAAGCCTTTTACAAGGCGGGTGTAATATAGCTGTATTGTTGAAAACTACTTATGATAAACAGGACGAGCAATCACAGAAAAACTTCGTAAAGATAAGCATAACGGTAAATCAATTTCAAGCTGGCAACATTGTATAAGGGGTACGCAAGTGATGTCAATGTTTATAAATTGCAGCGCATAAAAACACCGTCTGTTTGTCATACTCAACCGATTACATAATTATTAAAATTGGCATTCATTTATGATTTCTATCCATTGGCACTAAAGATTTTAGTTGGTCACGCAATGTTCCCCAAGATGCCGTAAATTCATTCGTGAGTTTTTTACGCGTCCAAATAGAAGCGACGAAAATAAGCAGAGCGGTCACGGCATATTTGGGCTGCTGCCAACATAACAAGGCTAATTTATCCAACAACCCATCTGGTGAAACTAATGTTTTGATTTCCCCAAAAACGCCTGCGCCTGAAGTTGCTAAGCTGCCTAATATTAATTGGTATAAGGTAAAAATTGTGAACGATAAGAAAGCGTAATACAAGAAGCTACGTTGTAAAATAAAACCTTTGTGTTGATTTAATAATAAGGGTTGGGTATTGGGCGTTACAGGTGTGCTTGCATTTGGATTAATGATGTTGACAATTCTCGCACTATTGGGATGCTCGCCGTCGTCATTCACAACGGTGAAGTTATTCGGAAAATTACCTGGTGCATAATTTAAAATACCCTCGGCAATACGTTGTATCGCGCTTTCATGAATCACGGGTGAAATCTTGCTAACACGACAAATTTCAGCTATATCGCGCATTTTATAACGATAGTATGTTCCTAGCCCACTACGCGAATCATACAATTTATCAAACGCATATTCTCGATTACGCGCAAAA
The DNA here is from genome assembly GCA_002380945.1 of Methylococcaceae bacterium UBA4132. GTDB lineage: Bacteria > Pseudomonadota > Gammaproteobacteria > Methylococcales > Methylomonadaceae > UBA4132. The sequence goes on from DFWO01000196.1 coordinate 14,492, forward strand.
TCCAGATCGGTTTGAATAAAATTCAATCCCGCCGCTTTCGCTTTTTTCATCATCCAATCTAAGGTCACTATAGACAGCCCTTGTTGCGGATAACCACCACCCACATTGGCATGGACACCTGCAAACCAGACTTGTTCAATACGGTCATCATGGTTCCACAGCAATGGCTTAAATGATCGGCGTTCATCGTCGATAGACAGCGCGTGACAGGCTTGTTTGATGATTTTTTTATTAAGGTCACAATCGGGAAGATTTTGATCTGGAAATTTGAAATGAAATATCCAAGTGTTTAAAAAACTAGCTGCTTCATCAAAGGGCAAGCCCACTGCATCGACAGTATCCCACACTCCCATAAACTTGATGACAACCTTTTCTTGATTGTGTGTCGCTAAGGTTTTTGGTTGTGGAATAGCCTTTCTACGCAACTTTGCCACAGGTTTTTCTAAGTAAGCATGGTGTTTGCTACGATAATTTTCATAG
>DFWO01000095.1 GCA_002380945.1 Methylococcaceae bacterium UBA4132
TAGATATGAAACAAGATTGGAAACGGATTTTCCCTTTTCAGAAATAAACTTTAATTCATTGGGTGGGTAAGATTTTTTACCTAATTTTTATTTATTTTAAAAGGTATATCTAATGCGCTTTATTAATTCCCTAAAAAAACCAGTCGTGATATTGATAGGTCTATCGTTAACTCTATCTATAGTCGGCTGTACAGCTAAACAATACCGTCGTGTCGAACAGTCTGGATTTTTGGGAGATTATTCCCAACTACATGAAAAAACTAAAAATGAAGCCTTGTATGTGTATGTCAATCCCAAAGCCGATTGTAAAAAATACCATAAGGTAATGATTGATACTGTTACCTTATGGGGTAAATCAGAGGATTCACCACTGGCATCATTAGATGAAAAAGACCAAAAAATGCTGGTTACTCAGGGTTGGGGTACGCTTTATGACAGTATGAAAAAAGGCAATTTTGCGATTGTTGATAAACCTGGTCCTGATGTGTTGCGCGTCAAAGGTGCAATTACCGAAGCAACTAAAGCTAAAGTCGTCTTGGCTAATGCTTTAGCAGTTGCGCCTTACGCATGGGAAGCTGCGACTTTATGGGGTATGGGAACTGGTAAGTGGCCTTTTTTAGGTGAACTGGCAGGCGAAATAGAAATAACTGATTCACAAACGAGTAAACGCCTGTTTGCGGGAGTGGACAAAGTAGTCGGTACGCTGGGTTCAAATATTGACCCTACCGCTAGATGGAACGATGTCAGAAAAGGCTTTGACCTCTGGCGTGATAGATTGGGTAAGCGTATGAATAGTTGTCAAGCAACAGGGTCTTTCGAGATGCCCGAAGACGACAGAAACTTTATACAAAAAAGTTATGAATATCTATCACCCTAGTTAAGTGAAACTGACATGGAATAACACAAAGCTCAGACCATTGAGATTTTAAAACCTCAATGGTCAATATTTGTCAGCTATTGCTTCAAAACAGTCATATAAAATGATGAACAAACTCAAACTCAAACACATCAGATGAGATATATTTTTAATCGGCGTAGCCTACTTTTATTAGGTCTTTGTACTGTTATTTTGCCGCCAGCATTTGCAGAAGAACTTCTAACCACTAGCGGAACTATGTTTTATACGGATGATGTCGGTGTTTTTTCGGCTACTCGGCGTTTGTCGCGTGATGGCGACCCGACGCAACCAGCATTGGATGAAAGTCTTACTGGTCAGGGGGCAGATGCTGTTTTTGAACCCATGTTGAATATCGGTAAATCGTTTGACAACACGACTCTCGAATTACAAGGGAGTGGATTTATTTATGCAAATCACACCCAATATAATCATGGCACTTTGCGTCTTCAGGGGAAACACTTTTTTACACCAGAAACTGCTTTATTATTAAGGTACTACTATTCGCCAAATCTGTTTTTGGGTGACAATGAAGAACGGCACACGGGTACAGTGCAGACTGTTGGCGAACGCGTCACCAGTCACATTTGGTCAGCTCGTTTATCGCATGAGTTGACTAAAGGTTTAGAAGCGCGATTACTAACTCGTTATGGTATTCGTCGCTATAATCAAGCCTTCAATGAGCGCAATACTGATTTCTGGACAGTAGGTCCACACCTTGAATGGCAGGTTCAAAAAGACGTTAAATTAGGTGTTAGTTATCATTATGAACGTGGTCTAGCCAATGGCAGACATCAGCCCCAGTATGCAGACGATGTTTCTTATGTCAACCATTACGCTTCAATAGACCTCGATGTCGAACTGAACGAAAAATTTTCTTTTCTGACAGCATTTCATTACGAACGAAATAATTGGACTAGCGGCTTACAGGAAGACGAGCGCAACGGTAGTCATGAAAATGTTTACCAAGGTGAACTCACACTCTCTTATAAAGTGACACCAACAGTACGCGCTTATACGGGTGTCCAATATTCCAATCGTTTTGAAACCAAGACTATAACCAATACTAATGTTGGTATTGGTTTAGAGGCAAAATTTTAAATACCAGTTTTATCTTTTTAAACGTTCAATAATGAAAAAACAATCAGTCATAAAACAGTGGTCTTTTGTACTCAGTGCTGTTTTTTTATCGGTGGCAATTATTGTGGGTATTTACTTTTTTTGCCAATGTTAAAGTCTCAACCTGTCAATGAAATTGATGTCAGTCAGAAAAACCCATTGCCAAAGCAAGAGCTTGTTAAATCCTCCACATCAGTGAGTTATGTCGGCGCGAGCGTGTGCAAACAATGTCATCAAAGCGAATTTCAAGCATGGCAGGGTTCACACCATCAATTGTCAATGCAGGAAGCCAATGAACAAATCGTATTGGGTGATTTCAACAATGCCAAATTCAACTATAACGGCATTAAATCAACATTTTTTAAGCGCGATGGAAAATTCATGGTGCGTACTGATGGGGCTGATGGACAATTAACCGATTATCCCATTAGCTACACCTTTGGCGTTACTCCATTACAACAGTACCTTATCGAATTTCCGAATGGTCGTTATCAAGCTCTAAGTATTGCATGGGATAGTCGTCCAAAATCCGAAGGCGGACAACATTGGTTTCATCTTTATCCCAATGAAAAAGTAGATCATAACGATCAATTACATTGGACAAAACGCTATCAAAACTGGAATATAGAATGCGCCGAATGTCATTCGACCAATTTGAAAAAAGGCTATGACGTAGTAACCGACAGCTATAAAACAACTTTGGGTAAGTTTAAACAAACGACAAAATTGTTTCATAGGATTTTTTGCAATGCTACGTTTGGCGTGGCATTGAACCACTTTTTAATTTCCCAAAAAAACGCCAGTTTTTGGTGGCTAAAATTGGGAAGTGGCTAATGGGTGCTAAGCCTTATCGGTTGTGACTTTCCGTAATTTTCTATAAAACTTTTCTGCCTTTTATTTAATTGCACCCAAAATCCCAGTGTCGGATTATGCTAAGCATGACAAACCATCAACGTCATGGTTGATACCACATGGTTGCAATAAGGGGTAAACACAGAATTGGGAAAAAATAGTACGTTAGGGCTTTTCAGTAGTGCGTAGCAATTGAAATTCCTTAGCGTACGTTTTCGCCCCATTAGTGTCAAAACCGTGACTACTACCCCCCTGATATAAACACCTAATTCTTCTATTGCGATAGCTATCTATATAGATATACTGTTATATTGATAGCTATATAACTATACGGGAGATAACCCATGATTTACGCAGTTGTAAACACTAAAGGCGGGGTAGGCAAAACTACCACCCCCGTACACCTTGCAACGATGTTGGCTAAGCTAGGCAAAACATTGTTGATTGACGGTGATCCACAGAACAGTGCCGCAAGCTGGGCAGCATGGCGACGTGAAAACCCAAACTATACCCCAAGTCCGACAACCACCTGTCTTGCGGGTAAAGCCATTTTGAGCGAAGGCAAGCAACTTGCCGCAGGGTTCGATAACGTGGTGGTTGATGCAGGGGGACGTGATTCTGTTGGTTTGCGCTCAGCTCTACTATTAGCTCAAAAAGCGATTATCCCAATTGGCGCAAGTAATCTCGATGCCGCCGCCTTGACTGATTTAATGACGGTGGTGGAATTAGCGCGTGACTATAACGCTGAATTGGATGTACGCGTATTGTTGACCCGTGTTGACCCACGCACCAAAGATGCTGCCGACATGATGAACTTTTTGCTTGAACAAAATCTTACCGTATTACCCACTAAAGTGTGTGAGCGGGTGGCTTTTCGCCGTGCTATTGGCGAGGGTGCGATTGTGCAGGAACTAGGACGCGATTCAGCCGCCATTGCAGAAATCGAGGCGTTCTTTAAGGAGATACAAGCATGAAAGCTAAACCAAACATTGATGAGTTCTTAGAGAGCGGGGCTTCTGATTTAGCGAATAAGTCAACGAAAACCAAGCAAGCCGTGACTGAATCTCAAGTGACGATTACCCAGCCACCCGCAAAGGTGCATCGTGAACAAAAGATTTTTAGACTGCCTGTTGATTTGATTAATGAGCTTAAGCGAGAAGCCTATGAACAGTCTGTGAAAACAAACACTCGTGTGACAGAAACCGAATTAGTGGAACAAGCATTACGCGCATTCTTTGCTAGATAACTATATATCAATATATCTATCTATATTGATAGCTATATATATCATTACAAATATTTGGAAAATGTTGTAATCTTTCCCTAACTAAAACGGGAGACTAATATGCCAGCAAACAAGATTACAACATTGCTATTACTTCTAACCTTATCTGTACCGGCAATAGCAGAGGAACATAAGCCCCCGCAAATAGAACCGTACCAGATACCCACTTTCACGGGTGAACCTATCGATTGGCATAAAACAAAACCCGCGATTGATGCAAAGAANNTTTTTAGTGTTTATTTGATGCTTAATTTAACGTAGTCTGTAATCTACCCATAACTAAAACGGGAGGCAAATGTGCCAGCAAACAAGATTAGTTTCATTGCTCTATTACTTCTAACCTTATCTGTACCGGCAATAGCAGAGGAACATAAGCCCCCGCAAATAGAACCGTACCAGATACCCACTTTCACGGGTGAACCTATCGATTGGCATAAAACAAAACCCGCGATTGATGCAAAGAAACGTATTGACGGTGATGCAATCTTTAACGTGGTCAACAAGACTAGCTGGCGCATTTGAATAGAAACTTACGGTTCTGCTTAACCTTTGCGGTTGTAGTATCACAAACTATACATTATGAGACGAACAGTAATGGGGTTACATTTCGTTTCGTCTATTGACCCCATAGTAAGTTTATTCATTGCGTTCCCTTTTGTCGTGGACTACACTCTAACACTTTAAGAACAGGTGCTAGTTATGTACGCAACCAATGTCAGAAATCTAAAACGCAATCCTTCCGAAGCTCTTAGACACGCGGAACAAGAACCTGTTTTGATTCTAAAAGGCAATGAACCCAATGCGTTACTTTTGAATTTGAAACGCTCACTGGACTATACCAGTGGGCAATTAAAACCTGCCTTAGCCGCGAGTTTGTTCAAGGATAGGGTGTTATCATTAGGCGCAGCCGCTAACATCAGCGGTTTAAGTTTATCTGAATTTATTGAACACCTAACCCAATTAGACATTGATTTAGTGATTCCTGACGCACAAACTGCTCAGGAACTGGCAACGCTTGAGTCATGGCTGTCGTAATAGCCGATGCCGGTCCTTTAATCGCGCTGGCTAAAATCAATCAGCTTGAATTATTGCCAGCTCTTTTTTCTACGGTACTAATAACTCAAGCAGTCGCTGATGAATGTTTATTCAGTCCATCAAGCGATGCCGATTTAATTGCGGCAGCTTTACAAGTAGGCTGGTTACAGCGTGTGGATAATCCTATTTCTAAACACTCGTTATCGAGAAGCCTAGGCTTAGGCGAACAAACGAGTATTGAATATGCCTTACAAGCGGACAGCAAAACCTTGTTGATTATGGATGATGCCTTAGCGCGTAAACAGGCATTACGTTTACATTTACCCCTAGTTGGCACAGCGGCTGTATTATTTACCGCGCAACGCAAGACACTGATTACCAATGCCGAGCTGTTAATCGCTGAACTCAATCAGGTAGGCTATCGAATTTCTGCCGATGTTGTTGCTCAATTAAAACAGCAGTTGAGGAAAGCAACGTGCTTCAGCAACAGATCATAGAATTCCGCAGTTCTTTCACCCGTACACGGACAGCCGTGAATCTGACTGTGGGGCTGGAATATATTGCTGGCAGTGGTAATGACAATGAAATTATTCTTCAAGGTCAAGATGTCCTAAGTCAACACGCCAAACTGACTCTCTCGCCAGAAGGTTTGTGTATCACGCCAATCCAACAATCTTTAATTTCTGTCAACGGTTCTCCTATCGGCGATTCAGCTATTTTGAGTGACGGTGACTGGCTCTCTCTAGGCTCTAGTCTCTTCCAGATTAATTTTCCTGATCATCCTCATACGCCAACTCAAAGCACTCCAACTCCATTCAAGCCACAAACTCAATTAGGGACTTTAACCATTGGACGGCTGCCAGAATGCGATATTGAAATTGCTTCCCCGCTTGTTTCTCGCGGACACGCTAAGCTATATTGCAATGCTAATAAGGTCGAAATCGAAGACTTGCACAGTACCAACGGCACTTTCGTCAATGGTCAGCGATTAAATGGGCGCGTTCCTTTACAACTGGGCGATCATGTTGCTATCGCTTCGTTTGCTTTCGTTTTCACTGGTGAAGCATTAGAACCCATCGACACTTCTGGTCAGGTATGTGTGGAAGTGCGAGGTTTATACAAGGAAGTCGATGACTGTTCCAGTAAGCAAACTAAACGTTTGTTAGATGATATTAGCTTAGTTATTGAGCCAGGCGAATTTGTTGTTATTTTTGGCACTAGCGGCTCTGGAAAATCCACTTTGCTGGACGCTCTAAATGGTCGTCGTCCTGCTACTGGTGGTCAAGTTTTATATAATGGTACCGATTTATACACTTCATTCGATGCGTTCCGCGCTACCATCGGTTATGTCCCCCAGCAGGACATCGTACATCGCAAAATTAGTGTTCGTCATGCACTGGAATATACCGCTCATTTGCGCTTGCCACCCGACACTTCCGAACTGGAGATTAATGATTACATCGCTAAAGTGCTTAACAAAGTTGAGCTGACAGAAAAGGCTGAATTGCCGATTGATACGCCCACACCTCTGAGCGGTGGACAGATCAAGCGCGTAAGTTTGGCGGTGGAGTTGGTAGCCAATCCGAGCATTCTATTTCTCGATGAAGTAACCAGTGGGCTGGATGCAGGTACTGATAAACGTATGATGCGTTTGTTTGCTAATTTGGCGGCGGATCAGAAGACCGTCATTTGTGTTACCCATACACTGGAGAATATTGATGTCTGTCATCTGGTAATTTTGCTACACAAAGGCAAACTGGTTTATTTTGGTTCACCTAAAGAGGCTGCTGGTTACTTTGGGTAAGTTTAAACAAACGTCA
>DFWO01000002.1 GCA_002380945.1 Methylococcaceae bacterium UBA4132
GGCTCAGAAGGCGATCAGTAATCTCAATCTTCTCTAAGGCATTCTTCGGAATGCCTTTTTTATTCACTGGCAATCAAACACATTCAATGAAAAAACTACTTATCAGCCTATTACTTAGCTCACTGGCATTAACCAGCACCACTGTTTTAGCAAAAACCAAAGCCGACATAAACGGCGCGTCATTTAGTAAAAAACTTCATCTGCGCGGTTTTAAAGTCAGTTTTCAAGTCACCAGCAAAGATAATAAACTTTATATCACACCGTTTGGCATGACTAGAAAGGATAAATACCCGATAGAGGTGAGCATAGACGGTCAAGTGATAGATGCAGACATTGGTGATGTCAATGCTAACGGTTCGCCTGAGGTGTATGTTTATGTGAAAAACTCAAAAGGCAGCGATGTATTAATTGCCTACGCAGCCAATGGTACTTCTTCAATCACACCGATTTATTTACCCACTATGGCAGACCAAGATGCTAACCTTTCCAAAGGTTATCGTGGGCATGAAGAAATTAGAATGGTTGAAAACAATATTGTACGTCGTTTCCCGATTTACAAAGACACCGACACAGACGATAAACCGACAGGCGGTTGGCGGCAAATGCAGTACAAACTGACGCAAGGCGAAGCCAGTTGGATTCTTAAACTGGATAAAATGCTTGAGTTTTAGTGTTCAATCCACCACATCTATCAAGGTGCACAACCGTTTTTAAGGATATTTATGATAAAGATGAAGAATACGACGTTGATAATATCAGCACTGTTAGCCTTAAATGTCAGTCATAACGCTAACAGCGAACCTGAAAAGTCAACGCCTGCACCTGTTACAGAGACTGCCCCTGCACCACCACCTGCTACAACCGATGCTAAATCTGACAACTGGGGCGTTGACATTAAAAACATCGCTAAAGACATTCAACCAGGCGATGATTTTTACCGCTATGTCAATAAAGGTTGGCTGGATACTGCAAAAATTCCACAAGGTATGTCAGCTTTTGATTCATTTACCGAGGTCGTCTTAACCACCGAAAAGCAGATTGATGTCATCATTAAAGATGCGGTGGCTAAAAATGCCCAAGCTGGCTCACCAGAGCAACAGGTCGCTGACCTTTATGCCAGCTATACCGACATTCAGGGACGTAATCAGCGCGGTTTTGATATGCTAAAAAGCGAACTGAATGCTATTTTAGCCAGTAAAGACCGTAGTGAAATTGCCAGCAAAATGGGACGAGTCGGATACGCCCCCCTGTTTTTTATCGGTACTGACATTGATGCAGGTAATCCACAACGCTATATCCTCACGCTATCCCAAGCAGGTTTGGGGCTACCGAGCCGCGATTACTATCTCAATAAAGGCGAACCTTTTATTGGACATCGCACCGCTTATCTGAATTACATTGAAGGTGTGTTGCAACGTGCGGGCTTAGATAACACTAAACAACGGGCAAAAGCGATTTTTGATTTTGAAACCAAAATAGCAAAAAACCATTGGACAGCCGCGCAAAAACGCGATCCCGTCAAAAGCTACAACGTCATGAGTAAAGATAAATTGCTCACTTATGCCCCTGGCTTCGACTGGAGCACTTTCATTGCCGCATCAGGTTTTGACGGTATTAATACCTTGAAAGTCACAGAAAATACGGCAATCAAAGGCATGGCGGCATTGTTTGCCAAAACGCCCGTTGCCACCCTACGCGACTATGTGGCTTTTCAATACCTCAATCTACACGCACCTCTACTTTCGGAAGCATGGGTTGATGCGAATTTTGATTTATTTTCTCGCCGTCTTATGGGAATCCCACAACCACGTCCCCTAGAACAACGTGCAGTGCAGTTTGTCAGTGGCACACTGGGTCCCGAAGTGGCAAAGCTTTATGTAGAACGCTATTTTCCAGCCGAATACAAAGCGAAAACCGAAGAAATGGTCAGCTTTATCCGCGAAGCCATGCAAGAGCATCTGCAACAGCTAGATTGGATGGATGAACCTACGCGCAAAGAAGCCTTAACCAAACTCGCCAGTTTTGGTGTTCAGATTGGCTATCCTGAAAAATGGCGCGATTTAAGCTCGGTCAAAATTGCCAAAGATGATTTAGTCGGCAATACCCATCAATTAGTCACTTGGCTACGGCAAGATGATCGTAAAAAACTCGATGAACCTGTGCGTAAATGGGATTGGGGATACCAGCCGCATCAAGTCAACGCCTATTACTCGCCAAATAAAAATGAAATCGTTTTCCTTGCCGCCATTTTACAACCGCCATTCTTTGATCCCAAAGCCGACCCCGCAGTCAACTTCGGTGCTATCGGCGTAGTGATTGGACACGAAATCGGGCATGGCTTTGATGACCAAGGCAGACAATCGGATGGTACGGGCAAATTGCGTAACTGGTGGACGAAAGCCTCTACCAAAAACTTTAATGCCAAAACCAAACGTTTGGTAGCGCAATACAATAACTACTCACCGATCAAAGGCGTTAATTTAAATGGCCAGCTCACTTTAGGTGAAAATATTGGCGATATGTGTGGTTTGACAATCGCTTATTCTGCTTATCAAAAATACGTTGCCGCCAAATATCCAGATGGCAAGCCGCTGGTATTGGATGGTTTTACAGGCAATCAACGCTTCTTTATGGGCTATGCACAATTATGGCGTAGCGTCATGACCGATGATGTAACACGAATGTACGCACTCACCGACCCTCACAGTCCAGGTGAATTTCGCACTAACGGTATCCTGACTAACTTCGACCCTTGGTATGCAACGTTTGGCGTAACTGAAAAGAACAAACTGTATTTACCTAAAAAAGAGCGTATTAGTATTTGGTAATAGTTGCATTCCTTATACAGCAACTTGATAAAAAAAACCGCCTTTAGTTTTTGACTAAAGGCGGTTTTACTTCACTAAGGTACGCATTGTGTGCCTGATAATTTGTAAATAAACAGCTAAAAAATTCAAAAAATGTTACACCTATTCTCTATTGTAATTCTAACACTGACATTCATTCCGTCTGCATTTGCCGCATCCTTTTGGGGTGATAAAACCTCTCAACCCGTCGATACAGTGCCATATATGCTTAGACCAGGACAATTTATCTGGAAGGGAGATGCTGTTCCTTTTGTACCTACCGTTGTCGTGGTCAGTCTTCCTGAACAAAAAGCCTATGTCTATCAGTAATGGTGTGTCTTCGGCGAGTACAGGCAAACCTAGGCATGGTACGCCCACGGGCGTTTTTATGGTGCTACAAAAGGACAAAGATCACAGTTCAAAGACCTACGGTAACGCACCAATGCCTTTTACAATAGCTTAACACCTAGAGCGACTTTGCGGGTATTCGCCCTACTGGACTAGCAACCTATCAACATCCCCACTCGTCCAGCCCGCCGTCGAGCCTTTAAAAATATAAACCCGCCGTGTTTTATCAAAGTTCATTGTTAATGGTTCGTCAGTGGCGATGCCATAGCTTTGTTGGCAGAGCGGGATGGAAAAATCTGTGCCGTTTTTTAGTAGGGTTTTGACTTTGTGATTATCTGCGCCCATGCGGAAAATCATGGGGATGGCTTCATCGACGGGGAGGTCTTTTATCCACGGATCGCTGAGGCAAAATGACGCTAAGGCTGTGATGGATAAGGGCATGGTGGCGGGGATTTTTGCGCGTAATTCGGTGAGCAGTTCACGATAAAAACCGCGTTGTGACACTTTGGCATCAAAGTCAATTTGTAGGGCTGAGACGTTTTTTAGTTTTAGGGTGTTTAATACTAGGTGGATGATTTCATCGCGTTGAGCTGTTGATAAGGCGGGGAAATTTTCGGTTTCTATGCGTGTTACGGCAATGAGTTTGGTTTCAGGGCTGACTTTTAGCGGTTGTTGACGCGGTGAACTACGCACGTCTTGCTCAGTTAGTGTCAGGGTTTGCGCTAGAAACGCAACGGCAAATTTTTCAGGATTTAAAAAACGCAGGTCTTCTGGGCGTTCCCATGCCCATAAAACGACAGGCGGAAAACTGTTGAGTTTTGCATCGGTGGCGGTGCTGGGTTGGCAAGATAATAAGCTCGTTGCCAATAAGGTACACAACGCGTACTGAGCTAACTTCACGCCTTGTAAGGTATGTAGTGCATACCCTACGTTAATCGGTGTCAATTTCATAATTCAGTTTAATCCGTTGTGATTCGCCCGTTTGAGTTTCGACATTGAGGTGGTCGGTTAGTTTGTGTTTTAGCACTAAGGCGACTTGCTTGCTAAATAGCCCAACTTTGGCACCCACATAAAAATCGGGGGTTAAATATTGCCCCACAGCAAGCAGAGTGCTTTGTAAAGTTTTGCCTTCTTGTACTTCAAATTCATCAATGCCTAGTTTTTCTGTGAGCCAAGATGCTTGCCCCGCGCCATAAGACAGAGCCGCACCAGCTATCATATTGCCTTCTGCTTTGCTGGCTTGATTGAGTGGTTTGCCTGCAATCAAGTAGGCAAGTGCTTCGGTTTCGGGCAATGAAGGTTCGGCATAAATACGGGTTTTCAGTTTGTCTAGTGTGCCTGTTACATTGAGGACAGCGGTAACTTTTTTATCATTGGATAGCCGTGTTGCTTCAACATTAAGACTGGGATTATCAGGCGAGCCATTAAACACAAACTGCCCTTTACGCACGGTTAAATCCTGCCCATAGCTTTTATAGCGGGCTTTGCTCATGTTGACATCACCGTACATAGCCATTTTTTCGCCTGTTTTAACTAGCTGTAGCTTACCTTGTAAATCAGTTTTAAAACCCATGCCTGAAAAATTAACGTTTTTTCCCAGTTCGATATTTATATCCGCATCAATATTGGTAGCAGTCGGTTTGGTCGCTTGCTCTTCGGTTTCGCCTAAAATGACTTCATCTTTACTGACAGCAACCGCACTTTCAGGAATTTGTTGCAGTTGGATAATGGCTTTGGGTATGGCGAGTTTGCCTGTGATTTTGCCTTTGTTTTCGGCAAAAGCGACTTTTAATTGTGGTGATATAGCGACTTCTGCTTCGGCAAGTTTGGCGACTTCAAAATTATCGCCTGTTATCGTCATGTCCAAGGCTTGGCTTGGTAAGCCGAAGACACCATCGAGTTTAAGTTGCCCCTCGCCTGATTTTGCTGAACCTTTAAGTTGAATACGTTCATCAGCGGCTAAAGCTTGGAGGTTAATTTGCCGTAGTTGTAGCCCTACATCCTTTATATCAACTGCGCCACCGCTAAAATCCACTGAGCCGTTAGCGGTGGGTTTTGTGCTAGTACCTGCTAGGTTTACGTTAGCTTTGAGCTGCCCTTTTAAGCCTGACACTTGCGGAATCAAAGGATTTAAGGCGGCAAATTCCAGCACTGAGGCGGTAATTTGACCAGACAGGGTTTTGCTATCATCGGTGGCTAATTGCAATTGTGCGCGTAGGTAGTCTTGTTTGATTAAGCTCAGTTTTACATCGGCAAGCAATTGATTAGCGGTTAGTTTACCTGATAGAGAAGATGCACCTAACGGCAGTTTGGTCGTCGCTAGGTTGATGGTAGTCGGTGGTACGTCTATTTGATATTGCCCTGTTAGTTTATCGGCTTGCTGTTGTAATTCAGCATTGAGAGTAATGCGCGTGCTAACTTGTACTTGGTCTGAACTGTTAGGTTTTATCAAT
>DFWO01000068.1 GCA_002380945.1 Methylococcaceae bacterium UBA4132
CATAATCTGTTAAAAGTGAACAGAGGATTATATTTTTAAACCAAAGTCGCGTCAATAAAAACCGACCGACCACACTTGGTTAGGATAACACAAGAAGGTTATTGACACCACCGTAGTTTATTCAATAGCATGGTCAGTTAGCTTTTCATTGCGCTATAATGGCGTGATTAATTTGTGTTTCACAGTTTTTACTATGAAACTCGCCGAAACTTACTATGTAGCTCGCAATAATGGCATCACAAAATATCTCGCCGATTGATTTTGATTCAATTAAGAATTTAACTGCAATCGAGGCTAAAGCAGTCGATCAGCTCATTATTAATGAGCTAAGTTCTGATGTAATTCTCATTAACCAGATGGGGCATTACATTGTTGGCAATGGCGGTAAACGCTTGCGTCCTATGTTATTGCTACTCGCTGCTAAAGCGTTAGGTGGGGTCAACGATAACCATTTGATACTGGCGGCAGTGATTGAGTTTATTCATACTGCGACTTTACTGCATGATGATGTGGTGGATGAATCTGATTTAAGACGTGGCAAAGAATCAGCGAATGCAGTTTGGGGGAATGCGGCTAGCGTGTTAGTTGGTGATTATTTGTATTCCAGTGCATTTGAAATGATGGTGCGCACTGGCAATATGCGAGTAATGGAAATTCTGTCTAAAACCACCACCGCGATTGCTGAAGGTGAGGTCTTACAATTATTAAATTGCAATAATCCTGAAACCACTGAAGCAAAATATTTGGAAGTGATTGCGCGTAAAACCGCTATTTTATTTAGTGCTGCCACGCGCCTAGGCGCAGTGCTTGCCGATACAACGGCTGAGGTAGAGGAAAGTTTGGCTCAATATGGTCAACAGTTAGGTATTGCGTTTCAGTTGATTGACGATGCGTTGGATTACAAAGCAACTACAGAAGAACTAGGCAAAAATTTAGGTGATGATTTAGCGGAAGGTAAGCCTACATTACCACTAATTTACGCAATTCAAAACGGTACGCCAGCCGAAGCCGACATTATTATTGATGCTATTAAGAATGGTAAGCGTGAGGCATTTAATGAAGTTTATGCCGTGGTAAAACGAACTAAGGCGATTGATTATACTGAACAACGTGCTGATGAAGCAGCACAAAAAGCAATAGATGCACTCAACGTGTTACCTGATTCAGACTATAAAACGGCATTAACTTTATTGGCAAAATTCTCAGTACAACGTAATTATTGAGTTAAGCGAGGGCGAGTTAGTAGTGGGTCAAAGCTGTAGTTTGTAGTTTACTTTATTATTAAGGTGTTGACATATTATCAAGAAATCGACTGTCCAAACTGTAGCAGCAATAAGATCAACAAATCTGGTTGTACGGAGCAAGGGACACATCAGTATTGTTGCCATAATGAGGTTTGTTCAACAAAAACCTTTCTGCTGACTTATGCCTTGCCTATAAGCTAAGCGTTAAAAGGCTTGTGTATGTAGTAGCGGTATTCAGGACACAGAGCGTGAACGGTGTCAGCAAGCTAAAAAAGTCCGCTGTACTGACACAAGTTAATCCGATACTGGCTACGTTATCTCAATCAGACGGAAACGAAGTGAGATTGGAAGCGGTCTGTGAGACTGAAATGGATGAGCTGTGGTCTTATCTCTGAGCGACGATGGTTATGCTATGCCATTGATCATGCCACTAGTACCGTATTGGCGACTATCTTAGATATAAACGCAGATATAAACGCAAAGTCAGGTATTCAAACAAATACAAGTCTTACTTCATCCCTTCAAAATCACACGATACTATACCGATAACTGAAGGGGCTGATAACCGCCATTTACAGGCTGAATAACATGAAGTAGGCAAACAAAACATTCAAAAAATAGAACGTAACAACTTGAATCTTTGGATTTGGATTAAACGCTTGACCAGAAAAACAATCTGTTTTTTCAAGCAAGTCTATCACTACTGCCAAATTATAGCCCATCTTCCTGAGTGTGAAAGGAGGTGATGGTCACTCACATACATTTGATGGAGTTCCTACGTGTCGAACTGTCTATCCAGTGGGGTATAGGCGCAATTGACAAATTGTACTTGGTTTTACAGGCTAAATCTGCCTCTCGCATTCAGCGTCCAATGCGCCGCTGACTGACTGATTTTTCGTGACTCATAAACTACTTTTTTGAGACAGTGTGTCCTGTAAGTCGCCCGACTTTTGTTAAATTCGCTGTGTATAAGATTAGTCACAGAACATCCTGTTTTTTAAGAACGCTAGGCTCGCGCTTTAACCACGCATAGTCGTAATATGCCTTACTTGCAGGAGGTCACATATTAGCGGCATGGTAAATTTTGATTCATGTTCTTTCATCCACGCGTACTTTACTTTTGTTCCTTGGCAAAGTACGCAGCCACCTTGTCCAACAGCCCCTCTCCTCCGCTAGGCGAGTGTTTTCTTTCTTCAGTTGCTTTCAGATGTTCATCGGTGTGGACTGGCTTATCCGTAGTTTGTACTCTGTTATATTTATATGTCTAATTATGCAACGTATTGGCGTTTATTCCTACGTCCTTCTCAATATCCACCACAGGTTTATCCGACTCCGTTGCCATTTTTACCGCAGATGCTTTAAATTCTGCTGGGTAGCTTTGTGGCTTTTCTCTGCTCATTTTGGCTGTTTTCTTCTACGTCCGTTATGCATTTTCTATCGAGACCTAGAAGAAATACAGGTGTTTAAAGTGAATCACGCCACACTCAATCAGTGGGTGGTCAGTTATTTTCCTACTCTGGCTTTGAAGGCTAAAAACTGCCAGTATGCATGGTGTAGGCATGCTCATGTCGTATGGATGAGACTTATAAGTAGATAGACGAAAGTTTTTTGGAATATCATTTGATGGTGTCAAGCTATAAAATAAACACACCAGACCAAATGAAATCCATCACCAAACTAAACGATGAAGAGCAAAAGACTTTAATAGAAGCCTACTGTTACCATCCTTATTTCCTCATTGATCTTTTGAATTTTTTATCCATTTTATCATTGGCATCTTGAGATAGTTGAGCTGCGTGATTGGCTGCGGCTTCTGCGGCTTGTGCCTTTGTAGCTGCATCAGCAGCTGTAGTTTGTGCGCTGGCTGAATCAGCTGATGCTTGTTTAATAGAAGTATCCAAGCCACTTACTTGTGATTGTAAATTTTCAACATCTGAAGTGGTTGCGCAAGCCGTAACCAGACTGTAAGTTAGAGCAATCATTGATAATTTTATTACTTTTTTCATATTATTTTTCCGCATTTAAGATTATTACTATAAAAGATTATTAGAAGGGTAAATTTAATCAAGCAGCACTAAGGTTGTTATTCTTTATTCATTGATACTTAATGTCAAACAGTTTTAAGCGTAAGTTACCTACCGACTGCGTAAAGTTTACATAAACAATATGAGAGGAAGCCTGTAGGTTTGATTAAGATTAGATGAAGATATGTGTAGAAAAGCTTGACTATTAGCTTGCCAGTCGGAGAGAGTGTGTATTATCTTTCTGATAATCCATTATCTGCCGAGACGCACCCAGACAAGTCTTAGAGTTAAGGTATCTGATTATTTAATAAGTGCAGCAATCGACAGCTCTGTAACCTGCCTAAAATTAAGTATGCTATTAATAAGCGATTAAAGTAGTGGTTAAATTAGAGCTGGTGTGTTCGCTCAATGAGAAATTACCTGAACTTCAAATAAGAAATGTAGAACTGGCTGTTAATTGTATCCTAGAACAGATGTCTGATGCTTAGCCCAAAGCGAACATATTGAAATTAGGGGCTTTGGCGGTATTAATTTACGACATCGACCTGTGTACATCTAAAACGGGTGAAGTCGTTACCGATTTTGGATAGAATCCGCGCCAATCAATCGCTGGCCAATGACATTAAACGTATCTTTGATGATGAGAAAGGGTGTCCTGCACCGTGCAGAATCACGCACCGACTCCGACTCTAAGAGGAAGGTAAATTGGTCAGTCGGCACCGAGCAGCCAGAATTATAAGAAGTAATGGCGGGCGAATAAAAACCGCTAAGAAATACAAAGCCACCTCGAACAGTAATCTCTCATTACCAGCAGCACCGAATCTATTGAACTAGAACTTTGAAGCAGATTCGTCTGATCAAAAATGGGTATCTGATATTACCTATATCTGGACAGAAGAAGACTGGCTGTATTTGGCAATGATACTTGAGTCTTATTCACGATGAGTGATTGGCTGGGCAATCGCCTAACGTATGACCGCATCTCTGTTTGTGATGCCTTGATGATGGCGTTATGGCATCGTCATATGCCAAAAGGTGTGATTATTCATTCTGATAGAGGCAGACAGTATTGTGTTCAGCCGCTCGATTACCAGAAACTTTTCTGTCAGCACCAATTGATTTGCAGTATGAGTAAGAAAGGCGACTGTTATGACAATGTGACTATGGAAAGTTAGAACCACAGTTTTAAAGTCCAAACAGTTCATCGTGAACAGTTTCAAAATCGCTCAGATGCCAAGTATCAAGTGTTCAAATAAAATAATATATTGAAGTGTATTACACTTGCAAAAGACTTCACTCCAAATATGGCTATATTAGCCCAGAAGCTTTTGAAGCTAAAAAAGTCGCTTGAAATCTGGGCAAGATTATACTATTTTTTTCCGAATTCTGTGTTTGCCCTGTCTAGGATTACCTTGCTAATTTTCTGAAATTAACTGGGGCTTTGAAGGTTCAACATCAAGTTCAAAATCCATACGAAGGCGTTTTGCAATGGCTTTTGCTTCCTTTTTGTTTTTAAATGGTCCAGCGATGACATGGTAGGTGTTGTCTTTCTGAATTTTACGCGCAGGAATAATGGGACCCTGATGATTGAGCATTGTTGCTAGTTTTTGCGCCTCTATTTCGTTATCGAAGCTAGCCACCAAAATCGACCAGTCATTATCCTTTAATTCTCCAACAATAGGTTGTTGATAGAGTTGTTCAGGGTGTTCCAATTGCATAGCATTTGCCAATATATCTGCTTCATCTGGACTTTGCACAAGAATTGGTTCAGGAATGCCATCCGATCGTTGAATAATGAGATCAACTTTCTTCCAATCGATAGAAACGTGTTTTTTGGAGCTAATCTGGTGTAACTGTTTTTTTAGCTGAGATTTATCATTTGTCGATTTTTGGAGCGGTTCGTTGGCTTCAAGATAAAGCATATCCTGATGCCAAGCTGTCAGATAGGGCTGGTGAATTATCTGCACTGGCATTCCTACCGAAGCTTTCTTAAACAGCATCTCAATATCCTCTGGATAAAGCTGGACACAACCGTGGCTTACTTGCATACCGATGCCATAAGGTTTGTTGGTTCCATGTATCAAATAACGGGGAAAACCGAGGCGCATTGCGTAGAGTCCCAATGGATTATCGGGACCTGCGGGTACTACATTAGGTAATGAGTCACCTTTTTCTGAATGCTCTTGGTGAATGGATTCGGGTACAACCCAAGTCGGGTTAGCTTTTTTAGCGACGATACTGGTTAATCCCATCGGCGTATTCCATCCTTGACGACCAATACCAACGGGATAAGTGAACACCTTATCTGGCTGCTGTTTGGGATAGTAAAATAAGCGCATATTTGCCAGATTTAAAATAATGCCCTTATGTGGAGCATCTGGGAGAATAAATTGTAAAGGCAATATTACGCGGCTACTCAGCTTAGGTGTCCAGGGACTAATAGTAGGATTGGCTTTGCTAATATCATTAAAACCTAAACCAAAATGTCGGGCAATGTCAGACAGTGTGTCATCTTCACGCGTGTTGATTGCAGCAATTGTACCAACCATATTTTGACCGTCAGATAACTGAAATTCATGGGTTTCTATAGTTTTGGTTTGCGGCGTTTGATCCTCAGGAGTCGCTATGGTTACATGTTCATCGGGAGAAAATACCAGATGTTGGCAACCACTGATTAAGATGCTAAACAGTATCATCCCTAGCAATTGGATGACTGATGATGTTGAGTTTGACATGTTTATTTGATTGTAAAGAAACGTTTTGACGTAAGTCATCGTTATAGCTGAACACCCATTGTGTAAAAATAGTTTAATAGTATGAAGCTTAATGCAATATTAAAAATTAACAACTATGGCTTACAGGCTGATATGCAACAATAGCGTAATTCCAGTTATCCGTACCACTTGTGCTGGGATTTACAATGTTCAACTCAGACTACAACTTGAAAATATTATTTCATTCACGTTCCT
Source organism: Methylococcaceae bacterium UBA4132 (assembly GCA_002380945.1). Taxonomy (GTDB): domain Bacteria; phylum Pseudomonadota; class Gammaproteobacteria; order Methylococcales; family Methylomonadaceae; genus UBA4132. Next base: position 6,238 of record DFWO01000068.1, read on the forward strand.
AAGAAGCTGTTTGAAAAGTCTAGGCTAGCCGATTAAGAAGCGGTTAATTTTTCATAATCCTTACTCAAACGACGTTGTAAATTCAGTCATACAAAATTTCCACCACCCAACGCCACGCCTTGGCAGTAAAAAACAAACCCTTTATGTTCTTTAGAACATAAAAGCACCGCTAAACCGCGTTGTAACCCATTCCGCTATACTCGCCGTCAATCTAATTTTATGCAACTTTTTACAAGTTCCACCGAGCTTTGCAAGTAGACATTTAACCCTATTTCTATACTGAACGGCAGTATTGTCCCCAGCACAACCACAATATCGATCTCATCGTATCAACTAAAATATGGCGTTTGCGACCCTTGATTTTCTTACCCGCATTATATATTTCTGATTTCACCCACTGACGTGGTTTTAATGCTTTAACTATCAATACAACCCGCCGTTGGATGCTTATGTTTTCCACTTTTTCGGTGTAACTGCACTCTTAGCGCATTATGAATTTTCTGCTATATGCTATTGTTTCCCCAATTGCGTTAATAACTGTAATTCGTTGACTAATATCAAAAATAGGACGGTAAGAATCGTCATTGAAAACCCTTTTGACCACATAAAATCGCGTTTAAAACCAACTTTACACTGATGGTGCAAGGTTGCCTATCTGGTTTTGCCAAAGGCAGTAAATCTTTAATTTCGTTCTAGCCATCCTTTGGTTAAGACTTTTCAAACAGCTTCTAAATTTCCAAGTTAGATTTAATACCCAATTTTTTATAATAACGGCGAATCTCCCGTACCTAACTGCAATGATCTCTGAAAAATACGAATACGCAGCTTTTTTCACCTAATAAACTTATGATAAGGTGCGAAACCAGTAATTTTTATGCAAACTAAAGCATCTACGCATGGCTGGCGGTAGTCCTTGATGCAGGGTACCCAGCTTGAATCCCAGCCACTTCAATCCTGTCCGCAGTGCTGCGGAGGGAATTAGCCAAGGAGCATATTTTATCAGATAGTGCATTTCCGAGATCACAAAGCGCAGACCTTCACCAGATGCTCCGCCAAATGTCTGTTGTAGCCACGAACTACAGGTATGGAAGACACCGATATCGAAGTAACGCTTAAATTCGTCTAGGAAACTGTAGTTATGAGAATGAAATACTATGGCATCGGTGCAATAAGCAATCTTCCAGCCGCCTATCAGCATCTTTCCAACCACATAGGTGTCTTCATTCATGATGGTGTCGACGGGGAAGCCGCCTACCTGCATCAATGCGTTGCGCCGATAAGCGGCAAAAGAATTAGATATAAACACCGTTTTGATACCAAAGCGTACTCGATCTTCTAGGCTGCGTAACTGGCTTTCAGCTGGATAATTAAAAAGACGAGCGTGAGCGGCAATCGGTCTCGCATTCCGATGTGGAAGCTGGCGTCCGTAAGCTGCACCGACTTGTTCATCAGCGAACGTCGCTAATAGCTGTTCGATCGCATCGGGTCTGGCTAATAAAGAATCCTGAGTCAGGAATACTATAATATCCACTGCTGACAGCGTATTTACACCAAGTTGGCGAGTGCCGCCGTGATTAAACTCCGATTTAGGAATCACTTGCACATCAAAGCCGTGGGCGTACGCCAAGACTACAGTGTCATCGCTAGACGAAGAGTCGATCACCAAAAGACAATCTGGTTTTCGAGTCTGTTGTTCGAAAGCTTTAAGCCAGGATTCCCATAGGCTGCCAGCATTTAGAGTGGGAACGATAAGCCCTACCTTACTCATACTAAGCCCCCTCGACCAGTTGTTGTGGAAGATTAGCTTGATCATGCCTCTTCAACACCTGCCAGATTTTATCACCAAGCTTGATAGGATCGAGCTGTTGTTCGACATATCGCCGACCATTCCATGACATCCGTTCCCATTCCGAGCTATCCAGTGATTGCGCTTTACACAACACTTCGCATACAGAAGCCTCACATCTATCGAAAACAAAGCCAGCCCCAAATGATTCCAGATGATCCCATGCCAAGCCTCTGGCTACCAATACTGGGCGTCCAGAAGTCATGGCTTCGGCCACCACATTACCAAAGTTCTCGCGCATGCCGCCCGCCGCCTCCAAGCCCGAAGGCAACACCAGAAAATGGCTGGTCGCTAACAGCTCCATCACTTCGCCTCGCTCCAGATAACCTAGATAACTGATAGCTCCATGAGCCTGTTTGACCAGTGCCTGAAATTCTTCAAAATAGGAGCCATCCACGCTTCTGCCAGCGATCACCAAACGATCTGCGGGCTTGCGGACTTTCAACCATGCTCTAATAAATGCATTGATGCCTTTTTCTTGTTGAATATGTCCTAGAAAGCAAATATTCATGCCTTCCTCTGTAGGATATTGGGCTACTGTAAAATCTCGACTGTCAATGCCGTTAGGAACCAGCAGTATACGAGCGTCTTCACCCAGTACGTTGCGTACGCCTTCAACCTCTGTTTTGCTGGTGCAATGCACGGCGATAGCACTACGCAGGGTCGGAAAAGTCAGCCATCGATAGTACAGCCACTTATGATATTTTTCTCTCCGTATCAGATCGACATGCTCAGGCATCAGTCCGCCATGCACAGCCACCATAAACGGGCGACGCAGCAAAACACAAAACATAGCCGCAAGCGTAGACGGCCACGTTGCAATACCGTGGATATAGACCACTGGTGCCTGCATACATAATTTAAATAGCTTTGGGATTGCACCTAGTCCAAATCCCCAACGCCTTAATCCGTAACAATGATACAGCCTGACATTCACCTGCTCACCAAGACACACCTGCTCAGGTCTCATGCGACCAGCCATCGACTCGTCAGACGCAACCAACACCATTTTATGCCCTTGTTCCGCCCAAGCCTTAGTTAAAACACTGGCTGTAACGGATACCCCGCCGTAACCTTTAGCTGGTGGTATATGCGTAGTAACAATACCTACATCCATAATATTTCTCCTGAAACTGTTTACAAATAAATAAAGACACTAGTGACCGACGGCTTTTCTCTCATCTTGTGTTACCTTTCCCATACTCCAGAAACCCGCGCCAAATACCGACAAGGTTGTAAAAAGAATAAGCCAATTTTTTCGGGTTCAACAAAACTAAGGCCAATATCATTTTGAGAACGGGGACGACAAACATCTTGCGAACAATGTAATACAGAATAAACACATCGTGCTGATTGGCGAATTTTCTAATGTAAGCCCCAACCCCCGTGGAATACATCAGCATTCTTCCAGTTCCTAGTTTGTAGTGATCTTTATTTGGGTGATAAATCTTAATTTCGGGGGTATAAAATGCCGAACTGCCAGCCCGAAGTAAACGATACAAAAGCTCAAAACCCTCGCCACCAGAATATTTGGATCCGATTCCAAAATCGTGATCCAAATAAAATTGCTTGCGATCTATCTTGTTCAGATCAAAAAACTGCGTGAACTCAACACCCATCATATTGAAGCGAGAAAAATACTGCGCTTTGCTACTGTTCACCCCAATACTAAATCGGCTGGATGAAAAATCATAAGAACCCGCAACTATGATCGAGAGATTTTTGCTCCTCGCAAACTCAGCGACTACTTTTTCCAGAACATCTTTATCATAAGTGCAATCGTCATCGGGAAATGCAATGATTCTGCCTTGAGCCAAGCCTATACCGTAGTCTCTGGCTCTAGCATTACCTGTAAAGTCCACTTTCACATGCTTCAAATCGAGGCAACTCATGAACGTCTCAACAATGGTATCAATTTTACCGTCCTTATTTTGATCAATGATGATTAACTCGAAGTCTTTATAAGTTTGGAACAGCAGAGCCTTCAAAAAATCCGCCACTTCCACGTCTCTTCCCAACGTTGCCAAAACAAGCGAAACTTTCATATTAATCACCTTGCCTGAATACCAGCTTTTGCCTGCACATAGATCGTTGCCTCATACCATGTAAACATGAGAGCAAACTCTAATCCTGCAACTCCATCCAAAAAACCACCTCGAAATATGAAGTGGTATAAAAAACGGGCAAGAATCCTAAGCCAGGATCGTCCCAATAAAACGCTTAACCTCCCACGTGTTGTCATCACTGCATCCTTCGTAGGCTGGAGTTCCACCTCTTGCGCTGCCTTATCAATATGTTTATGCATCCATTCGATGATCTCTCCATGATAAAAATAGTGTTCATAGGGAATGGCGGAATATCCGATTCGACATGTATTGATCACGGCTTCGCCATGTCCAGTGTGGTTTTGGACAAAGCGAGTCGTATCTTTACGTACCAGTCTTGGATGATAAATTGGATAGCCAGGAGCATGATTTAGGCGTTTGCCGCGAAGATAAAGTATTGACGGTACCATCAGCACATCAAGCAAATTGGTTTCCTTCATCCCCGTTTCAAACCAGTTGTAAAACGCCTGAGGATAGATTTCATCAGCATCGACGAACAATATCCATGGCGTACTTATATCGCATTGATTGATGGCAAAGTTGCGTTGATCGGCAAAACCAGACCATGGATTCCTATAAATTCGGCAAGCTCGGCTATTGGCAATGGCTACAGTATCATCGGTACTTCCCGAGTCCACTATCACAATGGGATAGCGTTCAGGGATAGCCGCTAGACAAACTGGCAGATTAGCTTGCTCGTTTTTGGTCAAAATAACAACTGTTAGCATATGAGTTATTTAACAATCTTGTAAGGAGACAAATCGCGTTTTTATTTTTTGATTGCGTATAAATTGATATAAATGCCTAGTTCGAAGTAATGCATCAAACTGGCAAATGGTATTTGCAAAAACTTTACCAAAGCGTCAGTAATGACTGCTGGTCTTCCTTTCAGTCGTAACCTTTTGGATAACGCATTGAATGGGATCCGAGTTATTTGCTCTATCTTAACAACACTAAAACCATTTCGCTCCACCAAGGTTCTTAAGCCATTCTCGGTAAAATAATTGACATGCTCAGGTACCCATAAACAAGCGTTATCTTTCGTACCAAACAATTTAACTAAAATTGAATCATAATTAGGTACGGCGCAAGCCAAAATACCACCTGATGCCAGCAGACCAGCCACCTTGTTTATCGCTTGGTCTGGCTCAAGAAGATGCTCCAATACCTGCGACATTATCACTACTCCAAACTGTTCGGATGATTTGTATTCTTCGAATAGCAAGTCGAGCGGTTCATCGCCATTTAAATTTTTGAACACTTCGTTTTCGTATTTACCAGGATTGATGCTGACTGTCCGATAGCCCAATTTTCTAAGTGCCTGTGTGTAAAAACCAAAGCCTGAACCAATATCAAGAGCCTTGCCATACCCCGAGATATTGAACCAGTCAGCATTATGACTCATACGCTCTGCATCCACTTTGCAATTGGGAAACTGGGTTTCTCTTGCCAGCACGTCCTCCAGCGTTATAGCTTTAGTAAGAGCCTGACCTGAGTATTGATAAATTGATTTTAACAATTGCACATGAGGAGGCGGATTTAAGAAGCCAGTTCGACAGCTTTCACAACGGTATATTTGAAATTCTTGTTGTTTCGTGCCTTCAGTATATTGAAAGTTTTTCTGACCCCAATATGTTATTTTTTCTCCCCCACAGCTCACACATTCGTGTAAAATATCGCCATAAGTGTCTGAAACTGGTGATGTATCCGTCATAGCATTCCTCGATAAACTGTTAACTAAAAATTTGGTTAAAAACCTAAACCGATTTGGCTCTGAATTCTGCTGGTAGGCAATGAGAAGTTATCCTATCCATAATTCAGGCAGTAACCCTTATATTTACTTTTTCATCTTCAGCTGGCTCTATTACATCCTTATTCTCAAAGTGAATTTGCCGCCATGGTTTTGCCAGCATTACCAGAATCAACGCCTCAACACCGAAATAGACGGGGTTGGCCATGGCGGCCCCAGGCAAACCGAAATTTTTCACCATCAGCGGAATGCTGATGATCGCCGTCACTGCCCCGCATACGCGCCCCAACAATAACAACTGGGTTCGTTTATTCGCTAACAAGGGTTGAGCCAGCACGCCTCCCAACGCATGTAACGCACATCCAATAGCGATAGTAGGCATCAACTCAACTCCCGAATGATAAGATTTTGCAAGTACCCAAAAAGCCACCCAGTCTTTGGTAATCAGTAATAACGACACGCCGATAATACCTAACGCGATAACACAAGTTATCCATATCCATAATATTCTGAATCCTTCCTTAAACTGTTTTTGGGAAAAGCACTGAAAATAAACTGGCTGAAAGGTACGTAACAAAACCATTGCGCTACGATTAAACGCTTCGTTGATTATCATGTAAGTCGCTGCATATAAACCCACCTCCGCAGCCGTCATAAAATAGCTAATAACATAGCGATCACCTAAACCATTCACCCAAAATATCAATTCCATTGGAATTAGCGGTAAGGCATAAGTCCATACCTCAGTTTTAAAATTATGTGCAATGCTGGTGGGGTGCTTGTTTTTATCGGATTTTATGCCTTGCACAAACATCCAAACCATATTCGAGAACATACTTGCCAAGATGTAACCTAGCAACACCCATTCGGTCTCTGCGCCTCCCCACCATACCAACGAGATCGCCAACAATGGGCGCAGAATACTGTCACTGGTCTGCCATAGACTTGCGCCGCGTTGCTTACGCTCACCTATCAGTAATTGTATGCCCAGTTCGCGCCGAACGGTGACTGCCAGCAGAATACCTGCAAGCATAAACAGCTCAATATCGCTGTGCTTGAGATAACTATATAAAGCACCGCCTAACATGAGTAACCCTATCGCCAAAACCGTTGAACGAGTGGTCAAGTTTGCCACAACCCCATACAAATATGTACGTTCTCCAATGTTCAGGCATTCTGGTAACATTCTCATACCCGCACAAATAAAAGGGTAAGAAAAAAGTGCAACGCCTAGTGCAACGAAACCATTCAACAACGCGACTTGTCCATAGATATTAGGTGTTACCAGTTCGGTCAGGATTCTCGTACCCGCCAACAACGCAATAGCAGATGCCAATTGTCCAAACAACGCCCAAAACGCATCACCGAATATTTTTTTTTGTTTCAACGCACCGAACAAGGTAGTTTTCATTTGAAGGCTCGTTGTCATGATGAGTGATAATAAGAACCCGATGCAATTGGGTTAGCCATTTCAGAAACTAAACCATATCCTAATACGGTTCCCCAAAGAAACATCAGCATTGCATTTTGTGGAAAATACTCCCACATATTGAATGTCAGCCCAGCAACGAAGATAAACATCACCACCATTCCCTTTTTAGGATGGGCAGACATCCTTGTCGTTATCCATAGAAAGAAAACATACGCCAGCAAACCGACTAGACCATAACCATTCAACAGGTATAAATAAAGGCTATCAGAATCAAATTGCCCTTTAAAATGCTCAGCACCATAGAGAATATTGATGGTATTGGAACTTAGCCCTAAACCCCAGCCAAACAGCAAATCTGCAGGTTCATGTACTTGCTCAGAAAACACCCGCTGCCACAGATCGATACGACCGTCTTCGGTTGGGTTCGCGTCATCACGTCCACTGAGCAAAGGGCTGGAAGCTAACAACAGTGCACCCACCGCAAATATCGGTGCTGGCATGATCAAAGCCCAACGATCACGGGGACGGAGTACCGCATAAATCTGAAAATAAACTACCAGCAGCGAACTGATGAAGGCAGTTCGTGAACCACTCAACAAAGCTAAAAATACGCTGACAGCCACCCACTTTCCCATTAATGGAACCAACGAAAACAGTAGCGCGCAAGTCGCCATTGTTGCTCCAAACAGGTTGGGACTGACAAAGGTGCCAAATGGTCGTCCGCCGCCCAAAAATGACACTCCAAACAAAGGCGGTGCCCACAATGCTTGGGCTATCGCCAGCACAGCCTGTACAGCAATGTAATAACGAAGATAATGGGCGAATTGATGGATAATAGTTTCACCCGCGCCCAAGCGGCTAGTCACGAAACCGATCAATGCGACTGGCAGGTATTCGAAAATGCGCAGACCAGCCATCGGCACCACCAAAGGCAAGTCTAGATAAAGCGCATAGCCAACCTCAAACAACACATAAGTGGCTACAACACCCAAAAATGCCAGCACTGAGCTGTTCAACACGCCGCTCCGCAAACGCGGTTCAAAAAACATATACGCAACAAGTACCGCCAGCATCGCTTCCCGAAGAATACGCAAACCGAAATCTTGCTCGCCATAAACCTCCTTCACGCCCACCCAGGCCGACTCGACCTGAGGCAAGGAAGCCAGAGTCGACGCGCTGACCAGCGCGAACAGCAGAACTGGTAAATCTTTTTCTAGACGTATATTCATTTTATACTTGTACCTCGTCGTCTATTTCTACCGTCGATTCTGCATCAAGCAAATAGTTACGATTCTGGCGATTTCCTATCCAGTCTTCCACTACCTGATATCCAGCCATCAATACCGACGGATTTTTGCGTGCCATGGCGACAGGCTTGTAGGCATAGCCATAATAGGGGTAATACGATGATCCTTCTTTCATATCGTTGATAATAAAGCCATTCAGTTTTACACCAACCTGTTGGAAACGTCTGAAACTAACTTCCAATTCTTGACCAGTATAACGACCTTCCTTAACGACCAGAAACGTGGCATCGACGTGCTTGCCTATAATAGCTGCATCTGTAGCACCCAAAATCGGCGGCGTATCAATCACGATATGGTTATAAAAACTCTTCAACTGCTCCAGCATCTCCGCCAGTTCACCGAGGATTAGCAATTCCGAGGGATTCAAAACCATGCTTCCCCGTGGTATAAAGTCCACTCCGATATCGGGCAAGCTGACGATAACCTCTCCGAGCGTAGCTCTGCCAGCCAGAAGGTCGGAAAGCCCAGGTTGCTTGGCGACGGAAAAGGTTTCGTGTAGCTGACCATTGCGCATATCAGCATCAATGATCAGCACACGTTTCTTGATACTTGCCAACAACGCAGAAAGATTGGTACTAACGAAGGATTTACCCATCCCAGGTGCTGGACTACTGACCATGATAACCTTGCTTTCGTGATTAGCCAGAGTGACTTCCAGGGTAGTGCGCAAGCCGCGCAACGATTCCACGGAAATATCGAGCGGATCCTGACTAACCAAGATACCAGGTTGACGGTCCCTGCCTTGGTCAATTAAGCGTGCCAACTGGTGCTGCTTTTTGCTATGCGGGATAGCAGCAAAAAGCGGCAGACCCACCTGATGCTCCAGCAAGGCAGGGTAATTGTCGTGGCGTTGCAAGGAGTGTCTGAGGAACACCTGAGCCGATCCCGCACTCAATCCCAGCAAGGTAGCAATAGCTAACAACAGGCTGGGGGTCGGCCAATACGGTTTTTCAGGAATTACGGCAAAATCGACGATGCGGGAGTTACCAAGCGAACCAGCGGCAGCAATGCGCTGCTCCTGAGCACTATTCAGTAATGAGGTATAAAGTTCAGTGTTGACCTGTACATCCCTTGACAGGCTCACCACGCTCTGCTGAGTGCGTGGCAGATCTCTAATCCGTTTCTCTAAATCCGCCAGTTTGCGCTCGACACTCTTTATTTGCGCCTTAGTAGCTATCATGTCTGGATGAGCGGCTGCCAGACGTTGATTCTGCTCTTCGAACTTTTGTTTAAGTTGAATGTTAAGAGTCTCCATTTCGGATGCTTGCTTGAGCAGTATTTCGGCTTCGGCGGATATATCGACCGCACCATGCTTTTGCCTAAAGTCGCTTAAGCCCTGCTCTGCCTTTTCTAGGCGATCCTTGACAATAGGTAACTGGCTTTCTAGGAAACCCAGTTTTTGCGAAGCTTCCGCGGACTCCCAGTTGACAGTCGCGTTGACATAAATAGTAGCGATATCATTGACAGATTTAGCGAGTTGCTCTGGATTAGGTCCCTTAAGTTCGACACTGAGAATATCGGTATCTTTGGAAACTTCTTTTACTGAAAATGCTTTCTGCAAGATTTCGATGGCTGCCAGCGAGGTTTTTCTGGTCAACTCAAAATGGGTACCATGATGAGCCGCAAGTTCTTCAAGCTTAATAACGACAGGTATAGCCTCGCCCATGTCGGCTGTAAGGGTTTCGCCTATCCGTCCTTCTACCAAGACTTCATTCTTAGGACCGAGTAAGCGAAAACGATTTTCTTCTAAAGCGATCAGGGTAAACTCTTTATTCATATAACGATCTGGCACATTGAAAGATGCAATCTTCAGCTTTTCACCCCCCCAGGCCCAACTGCTGAATCCCCACCATGGTTCTGAAATTCCGTCATGAGCGTCATGTCGGCGAGCCAACGTCTCTCCGATAATGGGGAAATAAGAGGGTGAAAATTCTACCATCAAGTTCAAATCATCCACCACCTTGCCCAGCACCGAACGAGAGCGGAGGATTTCAACCTCGCGTTGCGCCCGTGGGCTTTCGGCTTCAGTAGACGACTGATTCGCTTCGCTATGTAACGGTGCGGCAAGCAGTGCTTTGTTCTTGTCGATCCGTAACAGCGCATCAGCCTTATAAGTGCGTGGTGCCAGAACCAAATAGACCGTTGTCAACAGCAGAACTGACAGCAGGGTCAACAGAATGGTCTTTTTTCCTTCGATCAGCAGATCGACATAATCGCGAATACTTACGCCTCGTTCTTCTATCCAGAACGGATTCGGCGGCGGTAACAGTGGTGTATCTTCATTCTGTGAATACATAGTTTTCAAATCTCAATCGTGTAAAAGTCCAGTAGGTCGAGTTAGGCGTTAACCGTAAGACATGTTGTCTTCGAACCAAGTCAGGCTCTTTGGTCATTACAGACCCATCATGGCGGCCATACCCATCGTCGATGTGAATGATCCTGGCAGCATTTGGTTGAGAACCCGTGACCACTGGGTAATGCCTGCGGTACTCACGAAAACGGTATCGTGTGCTTGCAAAGCAAACTGGTCAGCCAAAATCATGGCATCGGGAGATTTTGCATTCAACTGAAAAATCTCGGGTTTCATTTCGCCTGGTCGAATCACATAAATCTCTTCTGGATTGGAAGTAATGGAATCGACACCATGAGCTTCCGCCAGAGCTTGTGAGAGCGTCATCTTGCCCTTGTTGATCTGCAATGTCTGCTGTTTGCCGACTTCGCCCATCACTAACACTTTATTGTCCTTATGGTCAGGGATATTCAATACGTCACTTTCCTTGAGCAGCAGGTTCTGAGTAGAGTTGCCCTTTTCGTACAGTCCCAGTACATCGATCTTGTAGAGTTTGCCATCTCGTGCTAGAGCCACATTGCTCATATCGGCATTCTCGGTTACTCCACCAGCACGGCTGATAGCTTCGGCAACTGTCAACGGTGTCTCATTCATTGATTGAATTCCTGGCGTTTTAACTTCGCCGACGACGGCGACCCGATGGCTTTGGAACGATAACACTCGAATATCGAGTCTGACCTTCTTGAAATATTTGGAAAGCTCGCGGGTCAGCTCTGTTCTGACCTCGCTGACGGTTTTCCCTCCCACATGTATATTGCCTACATAGGGATAATACAGCTCGCCATTTTCGTCAACCACTTTGCCAGCCAATTCGGGCATAATTTTTTCCCCGCCTGGATCGTTCAGCTCTGGATGCTCCCAAACCGTAACTTGCAATCTGTCTTGAGGACCGATTTGATAAGTAGCTTTGCTGATATCCACTGGAGGGAGATTATTGACCGCATGCTGACGCGCGTTTTCCCTCTCAATGATCAAGTCTGCGGTAATTGGGACAATTTGAGGCTTTTCCTTGACCATCTTGCCGTTCTTCATCACTGGCACTTCCAGTTCAGATAAGTTATTTTCGGCTTTCATAGTCATGCCAGGCGTTAAAGAACAAGCCGACAACTGTAAAGCCAGCATCAATAGAATAAATCTAAACATGATAGGTATTCCTTTAATATGCATTTTTATTAATAAAACCAGTCCACACGGTACGCAAGGCAATTTCCAGATCGAACCATATCGACCAATGCTGAATGTAATACAAATCGTGTTCAATGCGTCGGTTCAAATCGGTATCTCCGCGCCAACCGTTCACTTGAGCCCAGCCAGTGATACCAGCCTTGACCATGTGTTTTTTCATATAATTCGGCACTTGATCCTTGAAGACCTCAACAAAATCTGGGCGCTCTGGTCTAGGTCCGACCAAGGACATGTCACCCTTAAGCACATTAATCAACTGTGGCAATTCGTCAAGGCTGGTTTTTCGCAAAAAACCGCCAAATCGAGTGGCTCGATTTTCCCCGGGTTTAGACCAAACTGCACCAGTTTTGGTTTCTGCATCCACTGGCATCGAGCGAAACTTCAATATGGTAAACGAACGGTTGTTCCAGCCAATCCGCTCTTGCTGGTAAAACACTGGACCTTTTGAACTCAACTTGATGCCTATGGCGATGAACAACATTAACGGACTAATCAGTATTAACAGTATGAAAGCCAACAATCTATCTTCGATCTCTTTGATATAGCGGTTGACACCGTGCAAAGGCGAAACCGAGAAATCCAATGTCGGAATACCAGCCACCGTGTTCAGGCTAAGGAATTTACTTTGCTTGAAAGCAAAGCAGTCGATAACCAGCCGAATACTGACTGGCAGATGCCGCAGTTCATACTGCGTACGTTCCGCCAGCGACTCGCCAGGGAACGCAATCCATACTTCGTCAATGGCTTCCCTAATGACTATGGAAGTGAGGTCTTGCAATCCACCGAGTCGCAGTAGCGAAAAATCATCCAACGAATAGTTTTCGGTTCGGTCATCAACATAACCAATGACTTGCAGACCTGCCCAAGGTGAATGATTCAACTGACGAGTTACCGCAACTGCCATCTGGTTTAATCCGACTAAGATGATACGACCCTGAGACCAGCCACGAGAGCGCAACCTTTTCAATAGTAGGGAAAGCAGACTACGGGCAGTCAGGACGAATAACAATCCCAGTCCCCACCATGTGGCAATCCAGCGATAACTGGAGCCAAACCAGAAATGCAAACGAATCAATGCAACAATGGAAATGACCGATACAATGGCTAATATCCAAGCTCTGATGATACGCGGGATTTCCCCACGCATGGCATCACTCCGCCAGGGGCGGTAAACCTGACCGATTTCGAAAAAGATGATGGCTGCCAAAATACCAAGAGCAATCACGATCCGGTAGTCCTGATCAATGGCGAACCGTCGAAGCCAGAAATAATTAGAAACCCATGCGGATCCAACTAGCATGGCTATATCGATAAACCGCAGCAATAGGATCACTGTGTGTCCATACTGCTTGAAGAGTCCGTGGAAGATATTACCTAAACCGAGTGGCATTTCGCTAAACCCCTATGCTATCTGTAATTAATGATGAACGGCGAAAACCGTTTATCCCCAAAGTCATCGCGACCAGAGTCAGGCGCAAGTCGCTACGATCAGGTTAAAGGATACAGAAGAAAAATGAAGGAAAACCAGAAGGATTGATTAAGATTAGATGAGGATTGGGTTAATTTTGGATATTCTGAATCTGGTGGGTAAAACGGATAAGTCGTTATCAATAGCCTGAGTTCGAGATAATCCCCCTTGAAATCATTATGATTTTAGGTTTGGGATGGTCGCCAGTTCACCGTCATCCAGCATGGATGCTGGAATCCAGTCACAGGGATGTGAGTAAATACGCCATCCTCTGCTCTGAATTGCGACAATCTCGACCACAATGACGGAAACACTCTGTTTCTTATGTCGAACTCAGATTAATTTAACTTATTTAATAGATTGCCAACTGTCTTTTAACAAAAACTTTGCTTACCCCATACTTATGAGGCATCAAGTTTGTAGCCGAATCCTCGCACAGTCTTGAGAAGTTTTATATCAAAATCGTCATCAATTTTTCGTCTCAACTGGCGAATATAGACATCCACAACATTGGTTAATGGATCGGCACTGTAACCCCATACTTGCTCTAGGATTCGGGTGCGACTCAACACCTTGCCAGGCATACGCATAAAGCATTCCAGTAAAGCAAATTCTTTCGGCGTTAAATCAATTAGCGTTTCTCCACGCATCACTTCATGCGTCTCTCCATTCAATATTAGGTCAGCTATCCGAAATTCCTTGATTTCCAGTTTGATCTCTCCGCCACCACGACGCATTAGTACCTCGATTCGGGCAAGTAGTTCCTCAAATGCGAAAGGCTTGGTCATATAGTCATCGGCACCTGCACGCAAGCCAGTCACCTTATCCTGAACAGTATCTCTGGCCGTCAACATTAGAATCGGGGTGTTGATGCCATTGTCACGCAAACGCTCGCAAACCTGCCGACCATTGAGATCAGGCAAGCCAATATCCAGAATGATGACCTGAAACTTACCCTCGGTACCTAGCGTTATACCCTCTAGCCCACTCCTGGCAACCTCTACGGCATAGCCTTCAGCTTTCAGTCCTCGCTGAACAAAATTGACAATCCGTTCATCATCTTCTACTAGCAGAACTCGCATATAGCTGGTACCCATTAGATGATTGTATGTAAGTTATTTTTCATTTATTTGAAAATCCATCCTGTTCCACCGAAATTAGCGGAAGTGTTACCGTGAACGTCGAGCCTGAGTTTTCAATGCTGGTCACCGTGATGCGTCCACCATGCGCTTTCAGGATCGACTTGGCCATTGACAAACCTAGACCTGTGCCATCGTTCCGCGAAAGCAGGGCATTCTGACTACGGAAACGGCGGTCGAAAATACGCTTCAAATCCTGGGAGGGTATACCTATGCCTTGATCTGTGAGACTGATACTCACCTCCTTTACATCCGCACATAAGGCAACCATAATGTGTCCTCCAGTGTTCGAATATCGGCAGGCATTGTCGCCCAGAATGAATAGTACCTGTCGTAGCCGTTGTTTGTCTCCACGCACCCACAAGGGTTCGGCTGACGCATTTAGGGAAACTGAAATCGAGTTTTCCTCAGCCATCACTTGAAAATCCTCGACAGCATTAATCACCAGTTCGGTTATATCTAGGCTATCCCACTCAAATTGAAGGTTAGTGGTTTCGGTACGAGCTAGAAACAATAGATCGTTGACATATTTTCCCAATTGCATCGATAGTTCGACGATGCGGTGTAAAGCATCCTTATACTCCTCGGCATCGCGATCCTGACCTCGCAGAGTCACCTCCGCCTCCCCGCAGATGACGGTAATCGGAGTGCGTAGCTCATGGCTGATGTCTGCCAACATCTCCCGACGCGCGCTGTCCATGCGTTTTAATTCTTCATTTAACCGATGAAGTTCAAAAGTACGTTCAGCCACCCTTTTTTCCAGCACGATACGTCCTTCGCGCAGTTTGTCTTGCTGGAGTTCCAGCTCCTGAGCCATTTGATTGAAATGGTTGGCAAGATAGGCAAATTCATCGCGTGTATCGAGAGCAATGCGATAATCCAAATTACCAGAGGCTATTTCGTCGGTACCCTTCATCAACACTTTGATAGGTTTCCTAACACCGCGAAGCAATAATACCCCAGACGTGAGGCTAAACATGACCGCAGTTAATGATGCCAAGATGGCGATCCAACGCGACTGAGCAACTAAATCTTCCAGTTCCTGCTTGGCTTTTCCAGCCTTTTCTCGTTCAGCGTTAATGGCAGTATCGATCAGTGGCTGGAATTTTCCGTCGATTTCTTCTTCCGAGAATTTCGATAGCACTTGCATCGCCATTTCGAGTTTGCCCTGTTCACGCAAGCGTTCAACTTCGTCGAACTTATACTCGCTGGCATCCAGAAAGGCAGTGAAATGGGCAACTCTTTCCAGTTCGGCGGGTTTATTTGGTAAATCGTCGGCATCGCCTCCTGCCACTGGTGTCTTTACCGCTGTGTTTCTTAGTGTGTGCATCGCTTCGTAAAGACGTTGTTTGGAGGATTCCACACCAGCTTCCACCGTTGGGCTGGTCGTTATCAGCCTATCCATCCGCTGTTTAAAGTGGCGATAGGCTTCCTGGGACAATCGCTCATAGTGATCGAAAGCCTCATACGCCGCTTGGCTACGCTGAAAATACTGGGCAACCTGGCTTGAACCCCAATACAGTGCAACTCCTAAAAATAAGACAAAACCAAATGAAACAACGATGACAACTGCCAAACGGAAACGAAACATGAGCTCTACTTTGTGTCGCTGGTCTCATCCAAATGTTTTTCCATGGATCTGATTGCTTCCAACTTTTCTCGTAGCAGGCGAGTCTCATCTTTCTTCGATCCATTTGTATTTTTTGATTCTGGCATGGATTGGACTGTTTTTTGTTTGTGCACCGATGATTTTTTTTGCGTTTTAACACCTCGGCGCGTATAGGAATCGTTATAATGGTTCGAATACCCGCCCCAACCAGAATCGAACTCGGCACATCCAGTCAACAGCAAAAGGCTTAGCACTAAGCTTATATTTCGAGTGGACAGTAATGACAGCATAGAGATATTTTTTTCCATATTCTTTAGGACTCTCCAGTTAACGGTATTTGAACGCGGATACGAGCCCCATGATGATCTTGTCTTGAGTCAATAACATCGACTTTGCCTTGGTGGTTGGTAACATACTCTCTGACAATGGCAAGCCCCAAACCTGAACCTTCGACATTATCGTCGCATTGAGCGGTCTTGCCACGGAAAAAGGGTTCGAATATATGCGAACGCTCATTAGGTTCAATACCTGGTCCCTCATCTTCGACTTCCAATTCCAGTTGCGTACCCGAATCGCGAAGCATGATACGTATTTCCCCTCCCACTGGTGAATATTTCACTGCATTCGACATTAACTGCTCGATAATGCTTTGCAATTGCTCGTGGATTCCAGAAATCTCGACTGGTCTGACCAACTTTTTCACGCTAATCGATTTGACCTGTAGATGGGGTTGAAAATTATCGATAACCGACTCAAGCAGATATTTCATATTGACGGTTCCCTTGCGGTTTATTTCCAGCTTTGAGTTAATCTGACTATAACGAACTAATTCCTCGGATACTGTTTTCAGCTTATCAACATGGTTGCATAGTGACCTTGCGATGTCCTGTCGGACACTGTCTGGTTCCTCATCCGCCTCGTTTACAAGAAGATTCACGCCTTCCTGAATATATTCCAATGGCAGATTGATCTCAAGGGCTACGTTGTGCATAAACTGCTGTTTCGAAACCTCCAATTCCATCAAATGAGTTCGAAGCCATTCCAGACGATTACCCAGATAGCGCATATCCGAAGGTCCTGAGACAACAATCGGTTCTTCGAGCTCTCCCGAACCCAGACGACGGATACTGGTATCCAGTTGTCGCATTGAGCGCGAAAGTATGATTAGCACTATCGCGATGAAAATAAACGAGATTACGAACAGTACTGCGCCCTTGATTAATAGTCCTTGTTCAAGGGATTCTGATTGCTGACGTAATTCATTGAATTCATGGTCTACATGACGCTCGAATTCATGCGAAAGACTATAAGAGGACTCACGCAGCCCTTGGAATGCCTCATCGACTGGCGATTTAAGATTAATTTCACCCGCCGAGCCAATGATTTGTTGATAAATCAGATTTTCCTTTTCCGATAATTCGTTGACCAATAGCGCAATTTTGTTATCTATATGTAGCTTTAGTAATTCGCTCAAGGCTTGTTTAAACGATGCCCGCGTACTTTCATAGGATTGTTGCTCATAAGGCTGACGCAGGCTTGGATCCGATAGCAGAATGAAAAGTCTAGCTTTTCGCTCAATATCAGCAGTCTTTTGCAAAACTAGACGTATCACCTTCGTTTGCTCGAAGACTTGGGAATTGATTGTCCTGCCCAATGCTGAGGTTTCGCGCATGCCAAAAGCAGCGTACATAACGGCCAAAAAAAGCGGTATAACGGCAATCACAAAGCCTAAAACAATAAGGGACTTCAACGATAAAATATTTTTGAATTTCATCCAGCCAGAAACAAAGTTAAACAGTCCTTCTGGTATCGACAACAGTTTTGATAAATCCAGTTTTCTGAAAATATCCAGAACAAAGTTAGCAATGCGCTTTTTCATTGATTTTTATGTTTAATTGTCAAAAGTAATCCTATCTCTAACAATTCATTCGGGATGCTCGTCACCTGAGATTTAATTTCCATCATCGAAAAATCCAAATGCAAATTTGATACGTTTGCTGGCTAGCCCCACTGAAAACGCGTTATTATAGACCTAGTTCAAAACAGGGTAGCAATTTTTGTTGTTGATTGGTTCCGTCGCAAAATTTTTCAGATTGGCGTTGTTGAATAAAGCACTTTATTTGGTGTGTTTTACGGCAACAAACAAGTAACATCAAAAAAATTACGCCTAAGGCTGCACCAAAGACATTAACGATAGCATCATCATAAGAAAACTGCCGTGTTGCCGTAAACCAAAACTGGCAATATTAAAATAATACGCCTACAAAGGAACAAGCCAGCAATACCATTAATGAAACCACCCACTGCTGTTTATGAAACCTGTATGCGCTCATGAGCAACAAGGACAATAAACCATAAGCTACTGCGTGATCGACCTTATCCCAAGCAACAGAATCTCAATGTAACCATGGGCTAAGACTTAAAAAAGCCAAAATAGCAAAATAAATAGATACCACATATATTTTATCTAAGTTCATTTGAATGACTAAAATTTTATTGGTTTTTGAAAATCATTAATAAGGACAACGATAACCAGTTCCATATAAAAAATATAGTCCGAGTTTCGAAATAAAAAAACTGTTAAACTACCTATCAAAACTGTTAAACCGCCTATTCATAGTCTAAACATAAATTGGATTTTATGTTGGCGCGGATTGAATAGTTCTATTTAGGATGGCAGGGTAACAAATGATGTATCAACACATTTCAGTACACAAAGTTAAGCAACTTCGTGCTGCGATTCGGTGTGACAGGCGAAGCATAACCATTGCTGGGCGGAGTCGTTGTCGGTTGTAAAAGATGTCAATATAGTCAAACACGGCTTTTTAGCTTGCTCTCTGGTTGGGTAGGGTTGCTGGTGTCTCAGTTCGGCGTTTTCAGGGTATGAAAAAAGCTCTCGGAGACGGCATTGCTCCAACAATTGCCTTTACTCATACTTTGCTGGATGCCATGTTGCTTGAGCACAAACGGTGACTGACCGAGGCGTATTAACTGCCTCGATTGGTATTATGCCAGAGTAAGCTAGTGGGCTTACGCTTCCAGAGTGCCATCAACAGTGGGTTATTGACCAGTTTAGCACGCAAGTGAGCTGCCATCGACTAGTTGACTACTTGCCGCCAATACCAGTCAATCACCACTGCCACACTAACCAAACCTGAGTTCGACATAATAAACTAAGTACTACCGTCATTCTGGCATGGATTGCCAGAATCTAGGATACATGGATGTGTTAAAGTCTCGCCATCTATAACTTCTGGATTGCGGCAATCCATGCCGCAATGACTGTGATTTGAAATTTATCAATGATTTCAAAGAGTTTTATGTCGAACTCAGGTTAACTAACCTTCTTGGGTGTGAAGGTTGGTGATGCCGCCAACATAGACTCGATGGGGTTGCTGTACGGTAAACGGTCTATCCAGTGGGTGAGGTGCAATTGGCAAGTCATGCGGAGAATTTCTTGTTTTTCAAGAACCCTAGGCTCCCGCTTTAACCATGTATAGTACGCACTGCGCGTTACTTGCATTATTGCACAGTGTCATCACCGAGTAGTTTACTCATCCATGCGTACTTCACTCTTGTTCTCTTGCAAAGTACGCCGCCTCCTTTTTTAAGAGGACACACTACTACGTTAACCTGAGTTCGAGATAAAAAAGCAGCTTTTTAAAAATCTGAAAGAATATGAGTTATTGACACTGAAAATGTTTCAAAAAAGCTGCTTGTGATGATTTTACATCAACTATTCTGTGATGCTGACGTTTTGTAAGCAGTATATCGCCCACTGGAATCGAAGACGCTTAGGAAATGGAGACAAGAAGCGTCATAAAAGGAAGTGTTTATGCGAAAGCGAGATAATCACGCTTGTGGATTATTAGCAAATGAGCGGTTATCGAACGTTCAAGTGGTTTTACCTCAAACACATTTATGTTTATCGGCGAAAAGAGTTTCCATGTATGCCAAGTTAGAATCGTTTT
>DFWO01000149.1 GCA_002380945.1 Methylococcaceae bacterium UBA4132
TCACTTTGATTTTTACCACTACCCTTATTGGTTACATTGGGCGCATGAAAGAATTATTGAAACGGCTGTGTATCAATGGGCAAAAGCCATTAAAATCCTTGCCAAAGCGATGCTGACAGCATGGTTTAAAAAGGCTTAAAGTTCCAGTAGTGACTGCCAGTTTGTCGTTGTGCTTGTATTCGCCACGCGCCATGCTTGACGCTAACAGTTATCGCGCCACTGTCAGCACTGTTTAACCAATCGGCGTTAAAGTCTCGATAACGCGTTAATACATCGTCATGCGGATGTCCAAATTGATTACGATAACCTGACGGAATTAAAATGGTTTTCGCTTGTACGGTTTGTAAAAAGGCACGCGTTGAAGATGTTTTACTGCCGTGATGGGGTGCGATTAATACCTCGGCTTTTAAGCGGTTACCATACGTTGTTACTAGCCATTCCTCCGCTTGTGCTTCAATATCGCCTGTTAACAAAGCCGTGCCGTGTGCTGATTGTACTTGTAATACACAAGAATTATTGTTGTCTGAATTCGTTTGCCCATCGGGTGACAAAATCGTGAACAGCACGCTATCCCAAATCCATGATTGTCCTGCAATACATTGAACAGGCTGATAAGCATTGAGTTTTTCAGGCACGCTGGTCAATAGCTTTTCAACAGGGATACCGCTTATTAACGACTTTGCCCCACCGATATGGTCGTTATCGCCATGACTAATAATAAGCTGGTCAATTTTATGCACACCTTGTTGATATAAAAAGGGCAATAACACGTTTTTACCTGAGTCGCTGTCGGCAGAAAATTTCGCGCCCGTGTCATAAATCAAATTATGCTCAGCCGTTTGTATCACAACGGATAAGCCTTGTCCGACATCCAATAAAGTGAGTTCTATATCGCCTGTTGCAGGTCGTTTAGTCTCAGTAAAAACCAGCGGTAGTAATAACACTGCGCCTAACCAACGGGCGGGCATTCCTCTGGGGGCAAGCAAAATAAGCATACTCAACACAGCAAATCCCAACATCCATATTGGTGGTTGAGCATGATGAATAGTCGCAAAGGGCAGGGCGGCTAAACTATCTAATAGCCACTGTAATTTTTGTAACAGCCAATCAACTAACCAAAATATTCCCACTGCGAGTGTGCTACTTATGAACATTAACACGACAGCTAATAAAGCTAACGGCACAACTAAAAAACTGATGACAGGTACGGCAACTAGGTTCGCGACAGGGGAAATCAATGATATTTGTTGAAAAAATAATAAGGTCAGTGGTGCTAAACCTAGCGACATCAAAGCGTTGAGTTTGATGGTTTCCCAGATAAGTTTGAGCTTGCCTAAGCGACCTGCGACGGTATAAATAATCAAACTTACCGCGATAAACGAGAGCCATGAACCCGCTGATAATACCGCGAGGGGATCAATGAGCAACACGATCATTAATGCGGTGGCTAAAATGTGCAACGGTTGGGTATTACGCTGGGCAATAATGGCTATCATTGCCACCGCTAACATAATCACTGCCCGTTGGGTGGGGATAAAAAAACCAGCCAGTGCCGCATAAAATACACCGACGACTAACGCCACCACAGCGGCGACTTGTTGTGGCGAACGCGTTAATATTCCTGTCCATGCCCATAATCGCAACACCAAAAAATACACTAAGCCTGCAATCAAGCCGATATGTGAACCAGAAATCACCACGAGGTGGGTAGTACCCGTTTGTCGAAATACCTCCCATTGTGGCTGGGTGATCGCACTGCCGTCACCAATGGTCAGTGCTTTGATTAAAGGCAGACTAGGGTGATTGGCTAGTAACTCAGTCAATCGGTCGGTAATCGTTTGCCGCCACACTTGAATACTGAACCGCGCCGATTCTTGTCCTAATATCACGGGTTTAGTTGTTGGGCGAATATAGCCTGTTGCACCGATGCCAGAAATAAATAACTGACGTTCATAATCCGCACCATTAGCATTGAAGCTACCATGCGGGCGTTTTAGTTTAACGGTGAATGTCCATTGCTGACCTGCTTTAATGGGCTGGTCTGGGTAATACCAGCTTAAACGTAGTTTACTGGGTAATTTTTGTTTAGATGCGGTGACGATAAAATCAAAGCTGACACGCCGTTCATCGTAGTCGGGCAAACTGGCAATAATACCTGTCACAGGCAACTCTATACCTTCCAACTGCGCGGGTAATCTATCGGCTAAACGCACGGTTGCAAAGGCACATACCCACAACACACCAATGACAAAAAACACACTACGCCAATAACGCAACCATGCCATAATGCCTGCCCCGAAGCCGCCTAGAATCAGCCATTGGGAGTCGGGTAATGAGGGCAATTGTTGTGTTAACAAAATACCCGCTAATAACGATAGAGCGGCGGCAATCATTGAGTTCCTCTGCGTTTTTAAGTCTATTCAAAACCTGATAAACTCACTATGCGTGATTTTAACTTTTATGGTGACTCAGATGCCTAGAGAATTTTTAAAAAAGTATATGCCTAATCCTGAAACGATTAAAAAGCATAAAAATTTGCAATTTCTGGGGGAAAAATTACACGATCCGAATTTATGGCATCTTAATCGTCATTCAGTGTCGATTGCATTTGCCGTGGGTTTATTTTTTGCATGGGTACCAACGCCAACACAAATGGCGATGGCGGCAATCGCGGCATTTTATTTTCGGGGTAATTTACCGATAGCAGTCGGTTTAGTGTGGCTGACTAATCCAATTACTATGCCACCGCTGTTTTATTTTGCTTATCGGGTTGGCTTGTCAGTGTTAAATATGCCTTCCGCCGCTGAATTTTCACTTGATGCCGTGTTATCGGGTGGTTTATGGATACCGTTTTTAACGGGGTGTTTAATTATGGGCATAATTTGCTCAACAGCAGGCTATTTTGGTATGCAGTCTGTTTGGCATTATCACGTCCGTAAAAAATGGACGCATCGACAAGAAAAACGCGCTCGTAAACCTGTCAATCCTTTTAGAGCCATGTATTGAGTAACAAAGCACATCATTTTCCAATGATGTGCTGGTGTTATTTTTTAATGATTTTAAAGCAACAAACAGCCCCACCTTTTGCCATACATTCTAGCTGTTCAATGTCTTTATCTAATAAAACCGATATAAGCGTTCTATCAAATTCACAAATTTCTTCATGTTTTTGCGCGAGATCATGGTAAATACAGTTACATGCTTCAATCAGTGGCTCACTGCTGTTCGTATCTGCTACCTTTTTGCTTTTAAAACCTAAGCTGTCCATCACGTTGATTAAGGCTTCAATTCGCTCATCAATCGGTTTATCGTTAAATTGCGGTAATAAACTTTGTGATAAGTTAGTGGCCAGTTTATGCAGATAACGCTGAAAAGCTTCAGACCCCATTTCGTTTTTCAAATCAGTCAAAATGAGTTCAGAAAACCACGCATACTGTTTTGGAAAACTGTTAATGCCTGCTTCGGTCAACACAAAACTACGGACTGGACGACCTGCGGTTTTATTAACGCCAGCCATTTGTATATAACCGTCTTTTTCCAGCACAGCAAAATGTTGCTGCACCGCGTTACGCGAAATATCTAAGGCAGTAGCGATTTCATCAATACTAAGCCCTGCCTTATTTTCCAGTAGCAGTTTTAAAATTTGCTGCTGCCGTGGTTTGATTTTCTCAGTCATAAAAATGCCTTCTGCTAATCCATCTGACAATTTAAAAGTATAACAGACAGGTTATTTTTGTAAGATAAATATCTTTTAACATATAAATATTGCATAAGCTGCTTTTGATTGTTATTATTTTCGCGTAGTCCCGTTTTGGGTTACCTAACAACTGAGTAAATAATAATGACTGACGCACAAGAACATGAGGAAGCAACTATGAGTAACACACTGTACGACAGAATAGGTGGCGAAGCAGCTGTTAATGCCGCCGTTGATATTTTTTATCGCAAGGTTTTGAATGACTACCGTATCAACCGCTTTTTTGACAATGTTGATATGGAAAAACAAGCAGCGAAACAAAAAGCATTTTTGACGATGGCATTTGGCGGGCCACATAACTATACAGGTGAAGATATGCGTAAAGGTCACGCTCGTCTTGTTAAAATGGGTTTAGACAATAGCCATTTCGACGCTGTTGTAGAAAATCTAGGGGCAACACTGGAAGAATTAAATGTCCCTCAAGAACTCATCGCCGAAGTAGTTGCTATTTGTGAAACTACCCGCAACGATGTCTTAGGCAGATAAACACTATAGCCCTACTCCATAATGTTTTACGTTGAGCATTATGGAGTTAGTTTTAACGGTAGCATCATGTACAAATTAACGATTGAAGAACAGACTTACACCTGCCAACCTGATGAAACCGTGTTGGATACCTTATTACGCGAAGAGGTTAATATTTCCTACGCCTGCAAAAAAGGCACTTGTCATAGTTGTATGGTGCGTAGTCTCGATACCATACCGCCAGCCGCCGCTCAAGTTGGATTAAAAAATACTCTAAAAAATCACCAGCATTTTCTTGCCTGTCTATGTCATCCAGAACAAGACATGGTTATTAAACTACCCGATGCCTCAGAGTTTTATACTGAAGGAACAGTAGTTGTAAACGAAATGCTCAATAGAAATACGCTGCTATTGATTATTGCCTTTAAGGATGCGTTTGAATTTAACGCAGGGCAGTTTGTTAATTTACAACGGGCGGATGGATTAACGCGCAGTTATTCAATTGCTAATACACCACAAGAATCCAATACTTTAGAGTTTCATATTCGCCGCTTACCACACGGTAAATTTAGTGCATGGCTACATGATGACATCAAAGTAGGCGATACTATCGCTGTCTCTGAAGCGCGTGGGCATTGTTTTTATCTACCCGAAAGACGAGAACAAGGCATACTACTCATCGGTACAGGAACAGGTTTAGCCCCCTTGGCAGGTATTTTGACTGACGCGCTTGCACATGGACATACGGGCGATATTTATTTATTTCATGGCAGTCGTGAAGTTGAAGACTTATACCGAATTGATGAAATGCGCGAACTGGCTAAGCAGCATTCCAATTTTCATTATGTGCCTTGCTTATCTGGCTCTCATGTTCCTGAGGGTTTTATGCAAGGACGCGCCAACGATGTTGCGTTAGCAACAATGGCTGATTTGAAAGGCTGGCGCGTATTTCTGTGCGGCCATCCCGATATGGTCAATCAAGCCAAAAGAATGACTTTTCTTAAAGGTGCAGCATCAGCCGATATTTACGCCGATGCTTTTTTGGTGACTCCGACTGGGTAACGCTAACCCTATCATCATAACTCATCGTTGGATGATGCTAGATAATTGCAAAATCATTGTTACCGCTTTGCAATCTACCGCCTAAGGGTTATTAATTAAAACTTCTTCATAAGGAAGAATCTCATGTCTGATTTTAAAAAATATCGTTGTTTGGAATGTGAACATCTTTACGATGAAGCTAAAGGAGACCCTGATAGCGGCATTTTACCTGGTACTCGCTGGGAAGATATTCCTGATGATTGGGCGTGTCCAATTTGTGGCGCACCCAAAAGTTTCTTTAAATTAGAAAGCTAATTTAAACAGGTGGAAATAACAATGCCACACGTTGTCGCCCTATATCGTTACCCTGTGAAAAGCTTCACGCCAGAAGCGTGCGATGTTTTGACTGTTCTTGATGAAGGACGAATTGCTGGCGACCGAGTACTCGGTATTCGATTTGCCAATTCAGGCGTGCCAGATAATGTCTGGAGTAAAAAGCATGAGTTTGTCGCACTGGTGAATACGCCGAGTCTGGCACGCCTTAATCTTCGGTTCGATCATAAACTTCTTCGACTACACATTAGCTTAGAAAATTCAGTTTTGGTTGATGAGGCATTGGATGATAATGGGCGTAAACGAATAGCAGCGGCGATTGAAGATTATGTGCTTCAGCTAGATGAGAATCCTCTTTCATCACATACTGAACGTATGCCCCTGAGAGTTGTTGGTGATGGCGTGAGTTCTCGTTATCAAGACAATGAGACGGGGCAAATAACACTACACAGCCGCGAAAGCTTAGCGGCTGTTGCCACTGCTGTTGGTGATTCAAACCTCAGTGAACAGCGTTTTCGTTCTAACATCGTTATTGAAGGGCTAGAGGCTTGGGATGAACAAAGCTGGGTAGGGCGGAAGATTCGTATAGGTAAAGTTATCTTCGATGTGGTAATACCCAAAGGCAGATGTCTCGCTACACATGCGAACCCTCACTCTGGTGAACGGGATTTACCAATCCTCCAAACACTAACTCATGCCTTTAATCAGAAAAAGCCAACGTTCGCAATTGGAATGCTTACCAGCGGGGCTGGAGGACAGATTTCTATCGGTGATAAAGTCAGTCTGCTTGCTTAAATATTAGCTTAAGGCAGGGAGATAATCAGCTCGGTTGTGTTAGCGATAGCGTAACTCAACATCAATCAAGGTGATGCCTGAATGGAGACGTTGTAATATAACGTCTCTACAATACAAGACGTAGTGATTAAATTAATCTTCAATCACAATGCGATCGCCGCGTTTTACCCAGCCTGCTTGAATAACCTGCGCATAAACACCAACGCTAGGCAATTCCTTACCCGCAAAAGGTACTAGCGGACGGTTTTTAGCAACTGCTTTGAGTATACCATTATCGGCAGGCAAATCGCCTTGAGCTAACGTTGGCATGACGCAACGAGGACAAGGGTCTGAAATGCGCAAGCGTACGCTATCACCTAATCTAATGGTTTTACCAACCCAATCATTTTCTACAAAACCGTCTAAACCGCTAGTGTCAATAACGATATTCGGTCTAAAGCGTCTGACTTCAAAACGACCTTCAGGATACAGTTTTTGTAGCGCGGCGATTGAACTGGTGGTTAATAAATGCAACGCGGCATAATCAAAAAATGAACCTTGAGGTGCATCACCTGCTACGGCTTCATTAGAGATTTCATTCGTTTCACCCTCGTATTCAGGCCAATATTGTTCTAGTTTTGCTGCTTCTGGAGCTTGCGTGGCTAATTGCACGGCACTGCCTAGAACAGCCGATAGCTGTTGATTAAGATCGGCTTGATCACTGCGTAGCACCTCGCCATTTGGTAGATGAATCCAAACAGGTTGATTAGCACTAAGTTCAGGCTGTGCGGTGTAGGCAGCGTGAAAAGAGAAAAAGTTAGGCCATTTTTTGGGATTTTTAGCACTGACGACTTTGTTCGTGTCAGTATCAATTAGCGCGTAAGAACGGTCGCCTAATACACCGCTTTGTGTGATGTGCGTACCGTTGAGTTCTTCGCCCATCATAGATTTAACAGGATAACGCCACAGTGTTGATACTGTGATTGTAGCTTGGTTTGACATGATTACTCCATTGTGTTTTTTTATAATTAGACATAATAGCTCTAAGACTATTTATTGGATTATTGAACTAAAGCGAGATTATTGTCAACTTGCAAGTCTTACATGATAAGACACTTCAATCGACAAATTAATTGTTCCAATCTGGTGCAAATCATCACCGCTCTACACAATATCAGTGCATAATTTCTCAATTATAAACCCGATAATTAAAACGGTAAAATCATGTAAGGCATTGTAATTTTTAATTAAAATAAGGATGTGTCGGTATATTTTCTTTTGGCATAAGGCTTGCTGAAAATGATAAGTGGACTGTCAGTGTAGACATCAGCACCACAAAAACATATTCACTCAAACAGGAGGTGAATTATGGAAAAGCACTGTTTAAGATTCAAAGATATTTCAGTTAGCGAAAAGATGCTCTATTCGCTTTTTCTAATGACCATTGGCATTGGTTATTTATTCGGCTTAACACACCTATATTACACACACCAAATGCGTGACGGACAGCCTGGTATGTCGATACAAGATGTCATGATTGCCTATTACGGATCGCAAGATAAAACCCGACTAGGTTCGGCGATCAATGGTGGTCCTATGGAACTCAACCTAAAATCTGTCGATGACAAAGAAAAAATTTTAGCATGGCTCAGTACGGGTAAATCAAAAGCACATTTCGAACAAGATGTTGCGCCGATTTTAAACCGAGATTGTACGGGTTGTCACAATGGCGAAACTAACCCTAGTTTGCCCAACTTGACCACTTATGAAGGTGTAATGGACGTTGCTTCATCCAAAGCAGCCTCATTACCTGGCTTAGTGAAAATCTCGCATATTCACTTGTTTGGCATCGCTTTTATTTTGTTATTTGTCGGTAGAATTTTTATTTATTCTGACATGAGCGTTTCGTTAAAACGCATCATAGTGGTGATTCCCTTCTTATCCCTGCTCATCGACACCACATCTTGGTTTATCACGCGCACTTATCCCAACTTTGCTTATGTCGTGGTAGGGTCAGGAGCGATAATGGGCTTATCAATGGGGGCGCAAATTATTATCAGCCTCTATCAAATGTGGTTCGGCACTCGCCTACAGCTTTCAAGCGAACAGCAAGCGCAATTGAAAAAATACGCCTTAGTGTTACAAAATTGGACTTTAAATGGGTTGGCTATCAGCAAAAATTATGTACTTAAAACTGCACCTATTGTCTGGCGGGGCGGTAGTCAAATATTACTGAGTTTTTATCACCTGTTCCGCTATTCATTACATACTAATCTAGCGTTATCCGATGCTGAGCAATTGAAAGCACGGCAATACACGCAAACTTTACAAGCCCAAGGTTACCAAGTTTGGTTTGCCAGTAAAGGCTGGTTAGTTAAAAAATCCTTGTTATCATGGCTGTTTTTAAGCTCTATCGACGATTTGGAAAATTACGTTGCTGATGTAATATCTTGATTGGGAATGCGGAGAATGGACGCTCCAACTTCCTGTTATGCGAACTTGAGCATCCTAGTATCTTAGGTTCTGTTTCAATACCCACGGCTTAAATTGCGAATTTCTATTAACGTGCCATTTTCAAAACGCAAATACTGTTGAAGACGTAAAGAGCCGAAGTTATAAATCCATTCTTCAACAACAATGTCTATTTCAAGATAATTATTTTGCCCATAACCAAAGCGACTGTTAGGGTAAATATTTCCTTGACCACTGTAATACTGTTGGTTTTGGATGGTATTGCTAGTGCCTCTTTTTTCAATATGACTTTGAACAGAGGTGGCTTGACCGCATTTGTTATAAACCTCGCTTTTATCCATGCCTTCATTGATAACATACGCCCCGCACCTTAAAGCAAAGGCGGTTGGACTGACCATAAGGCTTAATAATAAAAGCCAATAGCTTGTTTGTTTTAGCATTGATGTTGGAAAAGTTAGGTTTTAGCGGTAGAAAGTAACCTGTTTTTTTAAAAAGCTGTGGCTTGCTCAGGATTTTCTGAAAAACTGATATTACGCATTCATAACGAAAAATCAATGGGTTACAAAATTTTTAGTTCACTATAGCCATTAATTCTTCTAAGAATTTGTATATTATTAATTAATAATACTTTAGTTTTTTCAGCGCGTGAGTAGAATGCTTAGCTTGTTGTCTCACTTTACTATAGGAACATGATAATGAAACAAATAAATTTAGCTGCTGTGTTACTGTGTTTATCCGTATTTGGCAGTGCGGTCTATGCCGATGTGACATTACAATCCAAAGAAGAGGTAGAAGGCACTTGGAAACTGCAATCCACCAAAAATTCGTTAACCGATAAACAAGCCATTGATCGAGAAGATACTTGGGTATTTAAAGATGGCAAATTGACAATTTTACATATTCCTCGCGAAGGAAAATATTATGATCAACCACCTGTAAGTTACGAAATAGACGAGGGTAAATTAAAAGTCGCACAGGTCGGTAATAACCGATTTGAAACGTTTGTCGTTGTGGAAAAAGACGACAAAATCATGACGTTAAAAGGAAAATATGGCGGCTATTATTTTTTTAATAAAAAGTAATCATTTACTCAGATTAAGCCATCCGCAAAACGTGGGCTTACAAATTTTAAAGTTCGTTCAAGTTTACGAATTTGAACGGGCTATAATTTTTGGTAGTCCCAAAGCATGAGTGATAGATTAAGCCGTTCGTGGTGAG
>DFWO01000156.1 GCA_002380945.1 Methylococcaceae bacterium UBA4132
TTGGCATGTTTTTAAACTGTTGTCTAGGACAGTTGTCTCTTCAATTTAATATTTTGGTTCAAATTTAAAAGTCGAACAGCGCGTATTTATGCTAAATTACCGACGCTTCCTCCGATTGCTCTATCAAAAGACCCAAAAACACATATAGAACCAACTTTTTCTTATCTACTTAATAATCTACACTCGCAACTTCTGCAACAACTCACTAATAAACGCCACTTTCTCCTCAACACTGGTAAATTTTTGCGTAAAGCGTAATTTATCCATGCCATCAAGGCGATACTGTTGGGCTTGGGTTTGAATTAAATGAATCAACTGTTCAGTATTGATGTTGGGTTGCGAGCCAAAAATAATACGCCCACCACTGACATTAGCTTCTATTTTTTTGATGCCTAGCGGTTCTGCTTGTTGTTTTAACTCAGTCACGCTGAATAAAGTTTTGACAGGTTCAGGTAATAAGCCAAAACGGTCGATCATTTCAATTTGTAATTCGCGCAAATCAGCGGTGGTTTCGGTATTGGAAATGCGTTTGTATAACACTAAACGCAGGTGAACATCGGGTAAATAATCTTCGGGAATCAGCGCGGCGGCTTGTAGCTCAACGTCTACGCCTTTGTCCATCGGGGTGTCGAGTTCAGGTTGTTTGCCTGATTTTAATGCGTTCACCGCACGTTCTAATAAGTCGCTGTACAGGCTAAAACCGATTTCTTGAATTTGCCCACTTTGTTCATCACCCAATAATTCCCCCGCGCCGCGTATTTCCATATCGTGTGAGGACAACATAAAACCCGCGCCTAATTCGCCTGAGGCTTCTACTGCTTCCAGCCGTTTTTGTGCATCTTTACTCAATAACGATTTAGGCGGTACGATGAAATAGGCATAGGCACGGTGATGCGAACGCCCTACCCTGCCGCGTAGTTGGTGCAGTTGCGCTAAGCCAAGTTTATCGGCGCGGTTGATGATGATGGTATTCGCGCTAGGAATATCAATGCCGCTTTCGATAATAGTCGAACACAGCAACAGGTTGAAACGCTGGTGATAAAAGTCACGCATGATACGTTCCAATTCACGTTCTGGCATCTGCCCGTGTGCCGATTCAATACGCGCTTCAGGAATCAGCGTGGCAAGATCACGCGCCATTTTGTCCATGCTTTTCACATCGTTATGCAGGAAAAACACCTGCCCACCACGTTTAATTTCTCGCAAACAGGCTTCTTTGACTTGTGAATCTATCCATTCACTAATGAAAGTTTTAATGGCATGACGATTAGGTGGTGGACTGGCAATAATGGAAATGTCGCGTAATCCTGCCATTGCCATGTTCAGCGTTCTGGGTATCGGCGTGGCGGTCAGTGTGAGCATATCCAGCTCATGACGCAATTTTTTAAAATGTTCTTTTTGCCGCACACCAAAACGGTGTTCTTCATCAATGATAACTAAACCTAAGGCTTTGTATTTCAGTTCTTTGGACAACAGTGCGTGTGTGCCAATAATAATGTCACACGTTCCTTGTTCCAGTTGTTCGGCGAGTTGTTTTTGCTGTTTGGCACTAACAAAGCGCGACAGTACTTCAACACGCATGGGCCAATCGGCGAAACGGTCTTGAAAATTTTGATAATGTTGTTGTGCCAGTAATGTGGTCGGCACTAACACCACAACTTGTTTGCCTGCTTGGACGGCAATAAACGCCGCCCGCATAGCCACTTCTGTTTTGCCAAAACCAACATCACCGCAGATTACTCTGTCCATTGGCTGTGGGCTTGCCATGTCTTGTAAAATCGCTTCGATGGCGGCTTGTTGGTCGGGGGTTTCTTCAAACGGAAAGGCATCGGCAAAGGCTTGGTATTCTTCGTTGTCGATGGTAAAGGCATGACCTTGTTTGCTAGCACGTTTAGCATGAATTTCTAATAACTCAGCTGCCACGTCATGAATGCGTTCGATGGCTTTTTTCTTAATTTTTTGCCATTGGTCGCTACCTAGTTTGTGCAACGGCGCGTCTTCAGGATTCATACCTGTGTAGCGACTGATGACTTGTAACGCCGATACAGGAACATAGAGTTTGTCGCCGTTGGCATATTCCAACATTAAAAACTCATTAGCAATGCCACCGACGGTTAGCGTTTGTAAGCCTAAATAACGCCCAACCCCGTGTTCTTGATGCACGACAGGTGAGCCTATGCTCAATTCGTTGAGGTTGTTGATGATGTTTTCAAGTTCCCTTGCCGCTGATTTACGCCGTCTACGGCGTTGCTCTACTTTTTCACCTGACAACTGACTTTCAGTGATGATGGCAAGGGCAGGATTATTGAGTAATAAACCGTGATCTATCGGCGCAACTAATAGACAGGGTGACACGCTTGATGCTAGAAAGCCTTGCCAGTTATCAACTTGCTTGGCAGTAACTTGATAGCTTCTGAGTTTGTCGGCTAAGGCTTCTCTACGTCCTGCACTTTCGGCAACAAACAGGATTTTGCCCTGAAAGGTGCTGATAAATTGTTGTAACGCACCCGCAGGTTGTGGCAGTTTGGCATTGATGGTTAAATCGGGCAGGTTGCTATCGTCGTCGCTGGGTTGTAACACAATCTGCGCGAACTGTTCGCTGGTGCGGGCAATGTCTTGTGCCGATAAAAACAGTGATTCAGGCTTGAGCAACGGGCGTTCAAGGTCGTATTTGCGTTGTTCATAGCGTTCTTCGGCTTCGCTGTAAAAAGCCTGTGCCAACTCATGAAACGATTCCGACAATACCAATACGGCGGTTTTCGGCAGGTAATCAAACAGCGTCGCGGTCTGCTCCACAAACAGCGGCAAATAGTATTCAATACCGTTCGGGGTGATGCCTTTACTGACATCGACATACAGGGTATTTTTGGGGCTGGCGGCGGGGAAATGCTCTCGAAAAGCGTGCCTGAATTGCTTAATCGCCTCATCGGTAAAAGGAAATTCATGTGCAGGAAATAATTGAATCTGGTCGATTTTCTCTAATGATAATTGGCTTTCAGGGTCAAACGTGCGTATTGAATCAACTTCATCATCCCATAACTCAATACGAAACGGGACGTTACTACCCATCGGAAAGATGTCAATAATTGCACCGCGTACCGCGAACTCGGCATGACTATAGACTTGAGATACACAGTGATAACCAACGCTTTCCAATTTTAAGCGGTTAAGTTCCAGATTAAACACATCACCAACTTTAATCGCAAAACTATTGGCTAAAACGTGTTCTCGCGGTGCGAGTTTGTGCATGAGTGTGTTCACTGACACCACTAACGCGCCACGTTTAACCTCTGGCAACAACACCAGTGTTTTTAAACGTTCGGAGGTAATTTCAGGCAATGGCGAAAATACGTCATAAGGCAAGGTTTCCCAATCAGGAAAATGCAGTATCGGGTATTTATTTTGTAAGAAGAACGCCAACTCGTGTGTTAGCTGCAACGCGGTTTGATTGTCGGGGGTGACAATGACAAACAACCGATTTTCTTGTTCAATTGCGTTCGCTAAGGCTAACGATTCGGCGCAACCTGTTAAGTCTGTCCAAATAAGTTGTTGCTGAGGTTTCGGAATAGAGACGGAAAAAATGGGCGTGTTAGCCATTGGTTTTACTAGCAATAGGTGACAAAACAGGATTATTGCAAGCTGTTTGCTTGCTGAGTTCTTATAGTACGGGAGGCATTACCAACACAACGACTGTTAGTAACGCCTGTTAATTTATTTTACAACCAGACTGTTATTGACCACTTTAACGCCTTTAACGGTTCTCACTACTTGTACTGCTCTAGTAGCAACATCAGCAGAATCAACAAAACCGCTGAGTTGTACCGCACCTTTGAAAGTAATCACTTTAATATCCATCATCTTAAGTCTGGAATCAGCCAAAATAGCAGACTTCACTTTAGCAGTCACCATAGAATCATCAAAATACTCCCCCGTACTTTCAGACACTTTGCTTCCCGCACAGCCAGCAATAGCCATAATCAATAGAAGACTCAACAAAAACCGCGCTATCAAATTTAATTTACTCATAATATTCACTTTATTTTATGAAAAACAGTTACATGGCGAATGTTTGATAATCCAAACAGGACAAAGTCGCTACTATTTATAATGGTCGAGTACCTCAACTTTTGATACGCACCGTTATATTTAATCTTACTCAACATTTAAGCCTCTATGGTAAGTAAAATCAATGATGAGTTCTATTATAACTCAGCACTTTATTTTTTACCGATACACAAAAACGGGTTGCGATTATTCAATGCCCATTTAGTCGCATACTCTCTCATTAAGAACGTGGACGCTCAGCACAAGTCAGTTTATGATGGTGGCTATTCATAACCTTTACTGCTCGTAATAACCATGTTTGACTTGATAAAGTTGCTATTCAATATTTGCCTACTAAAAAAAGCCCCGCAGGATTTATATTATTCCATTGGCTTATTAAAACTATTGGCGATAGCTAACCTTTTAGTTAATTTTTTGCTGATGAATATCAGTGTGAACTGGTTTAGTGCCTTGTTGAAAGCGGCGGTTGGTGTCTTACTTATCGGCGGTTTTAGCTGGATTAGCTTGTTTTTTAGTGGCAAACTAACGCGGTTTTGTCAAACGACCTGTGCTTTATTAGGCACGGATGCACTGCTTGATATGTTTGCCTTACCTGCTATCACCACAATGGCGGTGAACCAAGGTGGATTATTAGCCTTTTTAGTCATGATTGCTTTAATTATCTGGCATTGGGTCATTACTGGGCATATTATGCGCAACGCGCTGGAACAAAGTTTTAGCTTTAGTTTGGGTCTGGCATTTTTATACTTAGTGGTCGCTTATCGTGTCACTGCTTTCATTATTGCCTGATGTGATTGTTAAATAGGAAAACTCATGAATCACTATAAACATATATTACTCGCAGTGGATTTTTTTGAACAATGCGAGATCGTCATCAACCGAGCTACTGATTTAGCCAATCGCTATCAAGCAAAACTCAGTGTTATTCATGTGGTTGATAGCTTACCCATTACCGATGCAGGTTATGGTGCAGACATTCCATTTAATCTGGATTTAACCGCTGAATTGATGGCAAGCGCGAAAAAAAGATTAGCGGAACTCGCCAAAAAACTGGCAATCACTGAAGACCGTCAGTGGCTAGAAATGGGGAGTCCTAAAACCGAAATAATCCGAGTAGCAACAGAAAACCAAGTTGATTTAATTGTTATTGGCTCACATGGTCGGCATGGTTTAGCGTTGTTACTGGGTTCAACCGCTAACGGTGTACTGCATTATGCACCTTGCGATGTACTGGCAGTACGTTTACAAGATAATTGATTATATTATTAAAGATACAAGGCACACGATAAATGATTGGACATATTGAAAGTTACGACCCTAAAACACAATCGGGCGTAATAAAAAGCGAAGACCAGTTTTTTGCATTTGATTTGCACGGCTGGCAAGCTGATGTACCACCAGATCAAGGCGATGATGTTAATTTTGATGCTGAAGGTAGCGCGGCAATCAATGTTAAATTAGTCGGTGCTTACTTAGAGCCACCTAAAGCTGTTAAATATAAATACCTTGCGGCGGTACTTGCACTACTGTTAGGTTTTACAGGCATACACCGATTTTATTTAGGCTTTTATAAATTGGCTTTGGCACAACTTGCGCTGACCGCAATTACCATGGGCTACGGTGCAGTCTGGGGATTTATAGAAGCCATACTGCTATTTGGTGGACAAATCAACAAAGATGCCAAAGGTCGTCCGTTAAAATAAATGCAGATTAATTTAATTTCCGTTGGAACGCGTATGCCTAGCTGGGTACAGCAAGGTTACGATGAATATGCCAAACGTTTACCGCGTGAATGCGAACTAGTACTAAAAGAAATTCCCGCTGGTAAACGCGGTAAAAATAGCGATATTGCGCGTATTACTAAAGAAGAAGGTGATCGCATGATAGCCGCCTTGCCACAAAGTACCCATATTGTTACGTTAGATTTAGCGGGTAAATCGTGGACAACCCCCGAATTAGCGCAAGCCATGCAGCGTTGGCTAGGCAACGGTCAATCCGTTTCTTTACTCATTGGCGGTCCTGAAGGTTTAGCCGATGAAGTTAGACCACTAGCGCGAGAATCATGGAGCTTGTCAAAACTGACATTTCCCCATCCCTTAGTGCGTATTGTGGTTGCAGAACAGCTGTATCGCGCATGGAGCATTCTGCATAATCACCCCTATCATCGCTAGTTTAGTCCACTATAGTGGTCAAGTTAATAACTGAGTTCGACATAAAAAACTGAGCTTTTCCGTCATTACGGCAGGATTGTCGCAATTCAGAACAAAAGATAGCGTACTTACTCACATCCCTGTGACTGGATTCCAATGACGGTGAACTGGCGACCATCTCAAACCTAAAATCATAATTATTGCAAGGGGTTTTATTTCGAACTCAAGTTATTCGACATAAGCCACATAAAACTAAAAGCAACCAATCCCTTTGACGTAGACTCAAGGAGGATTTCTTAAATTGCTACAAATAAGCGACCAGACAGGCAATTGTATTCACCAGAAAGTTAATGAGAGATCGATGACGACTATGTTCAAGGTTAAAAACCTTCTTTAACGGGTAATTGATAGTCTCGATGAAACTGCGTTTTCTGAGGATCAGTTTGTCGAAAGCGGCTATGACGCTAGGCTTCATGTTCTTTTTTAACCTGAGTTCGACATAGGACTCTTTGAAATCATTGATAAATTTCAAATCACAGTCATTGCGGCATGGATTGCCGCAATCCAGAAACTATAGATGGCAGACTTTAACACATCCATGTGTTCTAGATTCTGGCAATCCATGCCAGAATGACGGTAGGGCTTAGTTTCTTATGTCGAACTCAGGTTATTTCTAGCATTGTGAATGAAAAAACGTAACGCTATTGATGCGCTGTTTGCTATCCTTTCTCGAAATTTTTATACTGTTGCCGCTACCCCTAGTTTTTTTAAGAAAGCTAATGTTTCGTCAGCCTATTTCCTCACGTGAAATCAAATAACTTATTTAGTGCGCTACTTGTAAAAGTATCGAACAAATGACGACCTTAGAACAAAGACATATTGCTCAATTCAGCAATTATGCACAGGTAGCTAATGCGGTTTTACCGTTTATCAAAACTTATTAGTCAAGGAGTAGTGAGTGAGTCAATCATCAAAAGGTGAATTGGTAGTAAAAAGTGTTGCTACTGCTGTGGTAGCAACAGCGATTGTAGAAACAGGTCTAAGTCTCAGTAAAACACTAGCTAAACAACCTATTATTCTGTTTGGTTTAGGCATAATGTTAGGGTATTTTACCCGTAAATACCGTAAAGAGATTATCGCCATTTCCAGTCATACCGCTGAACAAGGCAAAGATTTCATTGTGCAACAGAAAAACCATCTTAGTGAAATGCTCGCCGAAATTCATGGTAGTGGTGAGCAAGACCAGAGCAATTAAGTGGCTGATGTTATGCCGCCCTTAATTTTTGCAACTCAGCATAAGCTTGGTAAGCCAATAACGGTATCGTGCATGATCTCTGAC
>DFWO01000089.1 GCA_002380945.1 Methylococcaceae bacterium UBA4132
GTTGAATCAACAAACGCAATCCCCGCACTTTTACCACAACGACTCTGCATAAAAGCGGTCAATGGCTCAAAAATCTTCCTCATCAATCCAACAAAACGGTTGTAACTTGGTAAGCGTGGAAACTTTTGTTACCCATAAACCAGCACATCCTTGAAATAGAACCACTTGAGAACTCGACATTAAGTGATTATCTCGCTTTCACTTCAACACTTGGCTTTATGATGCTTTTTGTCTCCATTCTGCAGTCATGTCCGATTCCATTGAGCTAGGTATTGTCCGAAAAAACTTGACTACTACATACGGTTCAAGCTAATTTTTGTCATGTAAAAAGTTAAGGTACTAACATTTTTACGTTCGCCTCTCTACTAGGTTGTTCCATCAACCGATTCAGCCACACCTCCGCTGTTTTTTGATTTATTTTCAGCACTTTATTCGGCATAAAACCCAGTATCAGAATCAATAAGGCGGGTACGCATAATAATGCCAGTTCGCGTGGGCGCAGGTCTTGTACTTGTTCAACATTGATTTGTGTCACTGCGCCAAAAAAGGCACGGCGGGTAAATGACAGCATATAGGCAGCACACAATACTGCACCTGCTAAGGCAGTAATGCCTAACGTGGGATGGGCGGTTAATGCGCCTATGATAATTAATAATTCGGCAGGAAATCCGCTGGTTAAAGGTGCGCCCATGCTGGCAAGCATGAATAAAAAATAGAACGCGGTTAGGCGGGGCATGACTTTGGCTAAACCACCTAAATGCAGAGCTTCAGTACTGCCTAGGCGGTGTTGAATAAAGCCTGCGATCAGCATCAAGGAACTAGCCACTAAGGTAAAATTTAACAGTTGAAAAATCGCACCTTGTAAACCTTGCAGGTTTAAAGACGATAGACCAATGATGACTAAACCAACGTGACTGATACTTGCATACGCTAATATACGGCGTAAATTAGTTTGTTGTGAGGCAATCAATGCACCATAGATTAACGTGATAGCCCCTAGAATACCTAACGCCCAGCTATATTGAACCGCCGCTGTTGGCGCAAGTGGCATAGCAAAACGTAATAAACCGTAAGCACCTAGTTTTAAGCCAACTAACAGTGCTGTGGTGTGCGTCGCGCTTTCCATTGCTGTTGTAGGTAGCCAAGTGTGTAATGGGACTAAGGGTGCTTTAACGGCAAAGCCTATTAGCAGTAAGAAAAATACGATGCTTTGTAAAGAGTCAGGTAGGGGCGTTGTTAATAAAGTGGGTAAGCTGAACGATAAATCATGGGGAATGCTACCACCCATCGCTGTTGCGTGATTTATCGCTAAAATGAGTATGGCAAATAGCAACGGTATGCCACCAAACAACATAAATAGCGTGTATTTCATCGCCGCGCCGCGCCGCTCTGGACCTATACCCCATAAGCTGATTAAAAAGAAGATAGGTGGTAGCGTCAATTCCCAGAATAGAAAGAACAGCACCATATCCAACGCGCAAAATACGCCCATGGTAATGCCTTCCAGTGCTAATAACAGCGCGAAATGCAGGCGTGATAGTTGTTGTATTGAATTCCATGAGGCAATCATTGCCATAAGCGTGACTAAAGCTGACAAGGGCAGAAACAATACAGAAATGCCATCAATACCTAGCAGAAATTCAATGTTTAAACTGGGTATCCACTCGGTACGTTCTAATAGTTGAAAGCCGCCTTTGCTGCTTTGAAATAATGGCACCACCCATAATGCGGCAGTAAGTTCAATGCTGGCAAAAGCGAGGGCAACTTTTTTAGCTAAATCAACGTTACCGCACAAACCTGTCATTAACGCGCCTAATAAAGGCAAGAAAATCAGTAGGCTTAGTATTGGAAAATGGGGGTCATTCATTGCGGCTATCCTTGTCGTCGAGAGGAGCAGTGATTATCTTGGGTATAGCAGTTTTATTATCTTGTTGTGAGTTGTGCATAGGGTACATTAGACTAATAGCCACTGCATCTTGGTCGATAAATTTTAACCACGGCGTAGACCAAAAACCTGAGATGATGAGCAGACCACAGATAACGAGAGTAATAATGCGTTCTTTAATGACGGAATGATGGCTACAGTGATAAGGGTGTTTGGTGCGTTTAGGTGCGGTAATAAATATTTGTTGAAAAGCACGGAGCAAGAAAGCGGCCGCTAACACGTTACCCACTAATATGGCGATAGCAATTAACCAGCCGTCTTCTTCAATTGTGCCTTCAATCAGTAAATGTGCAGCATCAAAGCCTGGTGTACCTGGCATCACCATCGTACTCAAGGCGCAGATTAAAAATAATAAAGCGATAGCGGTATTACTATCAAACAATCCACCTAAACGCGGGATAAAGGCAGTGCGGGTGCGTTCATAAATGAGACCTGCACAAAATAACATACCCGCTGTGGCTAAGCCGTACACGCTGGACAGTAATAAACTGCCTTCTAATCCTAGTTCATTAAAATTAAATACGCCGATGACTAACATACCCGTATGACTAACCACAGCAAACGCTAATAGGCGACGGATATTGATTTGCATCAAGGCTAATAATGCCCCATAAAAGATGCTAATTAAGCCTAGCGTTAGCACAAAAGTTTCCCATTGTTCGGCAACGCCAGGTACCATCGGCAAAATATAACGAATCAGCGCGTACACGCCTAACTTTAAACCTACTAGGAAAATTGCCGCACTGGCGACCGTGCCGTGTTCTGCTAGTAAAGGTAGCCAGCCGTGAAAAGGAAACAGTGGCATACGAATGGCAAAACCAAAAAATAACAGCACAAAAATCAACACTTCATCATGCAAATACGCGTTGTTTTGTTTTAGGATTAGCCAGTCAAAAGACAACGGGTGTTCTGAGTCAATTAAACCAAAGGCAAGAAATAGAAAACCAGCTAAGGTCATTAGCAAGCCACCTGTCCAATACTGTAACAGACGTGCAACTACCCAACGCCGATGTTGTCCTGTCCCTGAGTGGACAGTGAGCAGAATCACAGGAATGAGTTCCAACGCACACCAAAACCAAAACTGTAATACATTGAGTGCGGCAAACGCGCCAATCAAAATAGTTTCATAGCCTAGTATGCAGGCAATAAATAGCTTATCGGTAACGTGTCGAGTAATTGAGGTATAAACCAACGCCAATAAGGTTAAAACAGCGGTTAAGGGAATAAATAAAATATTGGTACTGTCTACGCCAACTGCATAACTCATGCCCAGAAAATGCAGATGTTCAGCTAAATGAATGCCTGAATTTTCGGAATCAAAGATGAGTAATAAATAAATACTCAACAATACATTGAGTAGCGTACCTGTATAACCAAAACGCAACGCCATCGCCGCAGAAGGTGAACGCCACACACCGACGATGGTGACTAAGGGTAACAGTGTCAATACCGAGAGCAGAGGAAAGGCAGTGACTACAGACCAGTGAGTAATATTAATATCCATCGCAGCACTCAAAACGCAACAAGCAGGGTAATACAAACAAACAAGACCAGATAGCGCGGTCTTAATATCAGGCTTTCAAATTTATTGGCAAGATGCCCTAACTCTCGACCGTAACGAATCGTACCTTTGCCGATGCCGTGTAGCACAAATCGATCTTCAAACCAATGCAGAATACTGGCTGTCCATGCTGTTAATGTGCCAGCTAAACCGCTACCCTGTGCGAATTCATCGGAATTATTGTCTAAACGCGCACCTAGTTTAGTTTCTTCCAACTGCACTAATGATGACACGGTATGCAGCGCGGGATTAGGTACGCCCATCAAGCGATCCACAATATGATCATCAAAATAACATAGGTCAGATGCTAAGCGGCGTATCGGTTTAACTAACGCCCAATCAGTGATTTGATCCAACCAAAAGCGTTGCAAAGAAGCCGTATAAGCCCAGCGTAATGAGGCAGTCTTAGGCGATACAGGTTTAATAGGATTGTTATGCACGGCGTGCATTAAATTAGGTGCGGATAATAATTGATAAGCGCGTACCACTGCATGAGCGCAAAGATGCCACTTTGCCAACTGCCAAAAGCCCAAACCACATTCTAAAAACATTAAACCGAGTTGTGCTGATACAGCATAGACTAAGGAACTTTTTACATCGGTTTGTGTTAAACCCACGATAAAGCTATACAAAGCAGTTAAAAAACCAACCACTGCCAGTATTGCCATTACAAACACACTGAGTTCAAATAGTGGACGTAACAAGCACACCAGATAAACGCCTGCATGAATCATGACCGCGCCATAAAATACCGCACTTGATGGCGTAGGTCCTTCCATTGCACGGGCTAACCACGGCGTAAAGGGTAATTGCGCGGATTTGACAAAGGCGGCAAGTGCGAAACAAAACCCTAGTCCTGTGATTTGACTAGGTGGCAATTCGGCGAATGTCGCATTGAGTTCAGTCCAGTTTAACGTGCCAGTCCACGCATAACTTAAACCGATAGCAATCATAAAACAGGCATCGCCAATATGGTTAGTTACTAACACTCGCGTGGCGTTACTAACTGCAATTGAACGTTGATAAGAATAAGCAATCAATAAATACGAACACAAGCCCGCAATTTCCCAGCCAACTAATGTACCAACTGCATTACCTGATAACACCAACAGCAACATGGCAAAAGAAAATAAACTGAGGATAAAAAAGAAGCGGTGAAACCCTGCTTCTCGGTGCATATAATTAGTGGAAAAGTTAATAACAATCGCCAACAGCACAGAAAATAACGTCGCTAACTGGATATTAAAAGCTGTGGTCATAAAATTCATGCGTATCGTTAAGGTATCACTGCTTAACCAGCGACCAACACTAAACGCGCCTGCATTCATACCCAGCATATTCGCACCCAGTAAAATCAATGCCAGTAAACAAGACAGGGTAATTGCCCAGTTAGCACAACAGCTAGTGGTCTGTTCGTTTTCTTCACCTTCTAAGAAACCAAATAACTGACCGCCGCCAATCAGCAGGGCAGCCGCTAAAGGTGATAGGGGAATTAACAATACTAACGCATCCATAATCTAGCCTGTGGTTTTTCTTCGTGCCACGATAACACCGTCGCGGGTTGGATTGATAAAGGTATCAAAGTCTGGATCATTAAAAATCAGCGCATTATGTTCGCGAATAGCTTCAGTCCAGCCTTGAAACACATCAGTAAATTCCGAAACGGCTACGCGTCCACGCCACAACACATTATCGGCAATATAAAGCCCACCTTCGCGAATACGATCTTTGGCTAACAGCCAAATTTCAGGATAATCGCCTTTATCAACATCGTTATAACAAATATCAAATAAGCCATCAGTCCCCGCAAAAATATCTTGAGCCATGCCTGCTCTAAAATCCACTCTATCCCACAAACCAGCGGCACTTAGATACTGCTCAGCTTTATCTTTGTTTAATAAATCGGCTTCACTGCATATTACTTGCCCAGTTGCACCCACGGCTTTGGCAAACCAATAGGCTGAATAGCCATAACC
This sequence comes from Methylococcaceae bacterium UBA4132, assembly GCA_002380945.1. GTDB lineage: Bacteria > Pseudomonadota > Gammaproteobacteria > Methylococcales > Methylomonadaceae > UBA4132. The sequence continues at coordinate 5,483 of DFWO01000089.1, forward strand.
ACTGCCAAATTCAAACACCCGCTGAGCATTAATCATCTTCGCCATTGTTTCCAAAAATACACCGACTGACCGACCGACGATAGGAAAATTATTTTTTTCAGCCAAAGCTTCCATGTCAGTTAATATGGCATGGTCGGACTGAGTTAATAAGCCACGCATATACGCTTCAATAGCAGGATGAACAGGTTGTAATACGCTGGGATTTACAACGTTGGGGGATTTTAATGTGTCAGTCATGATGGCGGTCTCGTGGCATAAAATAGTTTACATACAGACAGTCCACGAAAAACACGAAAGGCACGAAATAAATTTGAATATTTTAGTGCTTGTAGTGTTTTTCGTGACTATAAATTAATCCCTAAAATTATCATACTGCAAAGGCATTTCCAGCTTTTCTTCCCGTAGCATCTGTATTACTTCTTGCAAATCGTCACGTTTTTTACCTGTCACACGCACTTTATCGCCTTGAATCGCGGCTTGTACTTTCAGCTTTTTATCTTTAATCAATTTAACGATTTTCTTGGCTAACGCTGAATCCAAACCTTGTTTTAGCGTTATTTCTTGGCGCATGAGTTTACCGCTACCTTTGGCTTCACCGACTTCCATACAGGCAATATCAATACCACGGCGGCTGAGTTTTGCACAAATAATGCTAAACATTTGTTGCAGTTGAAAGGTGGATTCGGAAATCATAATCAGCTTGTCATCGGTGAGTTCAAAGCTGGAATTTGTGCCTTTAAAATCAAAACGGGTAGTGACTTCTTTACTGGCTTGGTCAACCGCATTGTTGGCTTCGTGCATATCAAATTCAGAAATAATATCAAATGAGGGCATAGCAATTCGTTAAAGTTAAGTTAAAAATAGGTAGTTCTAAGCGTAGAAATATTATGTTGCAAGTTCTTGTTTATTCTACAACGCTAGGCTCAGCATTGATAACATCAGCCACCGCCTTAATGCGTAAGCGACGAATGGCTTTACCAATCAACGCGCCTTGTAATTCACCCGTCAATACCGTGCTTATATCGACAGCGGCAATGGCTTTAGCAGCAGCGCGTAACCGTGCAGCTTGCGGATAAGGTCTGCTTTCAAACCCTGTTCTGCCTTTGGCATCGGCTTCACAGGCTAATAAAAATTCAGCAAACTGATTGTTTTGTTTGTGCGTTCCTAGTGTGGCTAATAAATCAGTGAGCGTACTTGCGCGTAGTTCCATCGCCTTATGGCAATGCGTATGGTATTGCATGACGTGTGCCGCTAAGGCTTTAAAAGTGTTGGGTACGCGCAATCGAGTACAGAGTTGTTGTAAGACAGGTAAGCCTTTGCTTTCATGACCACGATGATGCGGTAAATCCTCTTTAGGTGATAATGCTTTGCCTAAATCATGCACCAATGCGGCAAACCGTACTTCGGGTTTATCAGATAACAGTGCGGCTTGTTCCAACACCATTAAACTGTGAACACCTGTATCAATTTCAGGATGGTATTGTGCAGGTTGCGGCACGCCAAACAAGGCATCAATTTCAGGAAAAATTTTCGCCAACGCGCCACAGTCTTTTAGTGCATAAAAAAACGCGCTTGGGTTGGGTTCGTTCAGTGCTTTCACTAATTCAGCCCATACCCGTTCAGGCACTAAATAATCTACTTCACCCGCTGTGACCATCGACATTAATAACAGTTTGGTTTCTTTAGCCAGCGTAAAACCAAGGTGTGCATAACGCGCTGCAAAGCGAGCAAGCCGCAACAAACGAACTGGGTCTTCAGTAAACGCAGGCGAGACGTGGCGAAAAATCCGCCGCTCTAAATCTTGTTGTCCATTATAAGGATCAATAATGTCACCTTCGGGAGTCATTGCCATTGCGTTAATGGTTAAATCGCGGCGGATTAAATCTTGTTCTAAGGTGACATCGGGGTCAGCATGGACGGCAAAACCTGTATAGCCGTGACTGGTTTTGCGTTCCGTTCTAGCGAGTGCATATTCATCATGGGTATCAGGGTGCAAGAACACAGGAAAATCTTTGCCGACAGGTTTAAAACCTTGTTTTAACATAGATTCAGGGGTTTCGCCGACCACCACCCAATCCCGTTCTGATATGGGTCTATTCAGTAAGGTATCGCGTACTGCACCACCCACAAGGTATATTTTCATTGCTGACTACTCGCTATCCATCTATTAAGGTAAGAATATCATAATCACTCGTAAAAAACGGCATAATGTCCGATGTATGCTTTCAATAAGAGAGCAGCTATTTTTGTAAAAGGAGTGTTATGGATATTTTTTTGGCGAGTGTACTGCTAGGCATGGTGACAGGTGTATTAGCTGGTTTGTTTGGAATTGGCGGCGGTTTGGTGATTGTACCTGTGTTAGTCATCTTGTTTTCAGCGCATCATTTTCCTGCTGAGTTAGTGATGATTATGGCAGTGGCAAGCTCATTAGCGACCATTATTTTTACGGCAATTTCCTCTGTTATCGCGCATCATCGCTTAGGTTCGATGTTATGGGCTAAGGTATTTAGCTTAAGTCCAGCCATCATGCTAGGCGCGGCATTAGGCGCGGTATTAGCAAAACAAATTAGTGCCGATACGTTGCGCCTAATCTTGGTGGTGTTTTTAGTATATGTTGGCATACAAATGGCGTTGCAAATTAAGTCGAAAGCGGGGAATGCTAAGCAGTCGAAATTTTTAGACGCGTTGGTAGGCGTTATCATTGGCTTATTATCTGCTATTGTTGGCATTGGCGGCGGCACCTTGACAGTGCCTTATTTGGTGCATGGACAACAGACCATGCGGCAGGCGGTGGCAATAGCCAGCGCGTGTGGTTTACCAATAGCCATTGTCGGTACAATAAGTTACATCTTATTAGGCTGGCATGATTCACGTTTGCCTGAATGGTGCTTAGGTTATGTCTATCTGCCCGCTTTTTTGGGGACTGCGTTAAGTAGTATGTTGACTGCGCCTTTAGGTGCAAAACTCGCTCATAAACTCCCAGCCGCTACATTAAAACGCTATTTTTCCGTACTGTTGTTTATCATGGCGGCTAAATTACTGTGGCATTGATTTTAATGACTGCCTGTTATGTTCAAATCTAAACAACTTCATTATTTATGCTACGCTACTTATCTACTGACTAAGCTACTTTTCAACACAGCATGATGATTCAATTTACTAAAATGCACGGACTCGGCAATGACTTTGTGGTTATTGACGCAATTAACCAAACCATTCAGCTAAGTCCTGAACAAATTCGTTTTATGTCTGATAGAAATTTTGGCATCGGCTTCGATCAATTATTACTGGTAGAAAAACCAGTCACTGACACCGCAGATTTTAAATACCGTATTTTTAATGCCGATGGTAGCGAAGTGGCGCAATGTGGTAATGGGGCGCGGTGTTTTGCCCGTTTTGTGCGTGATAAAAAGCTCTCGGATAAAAATGAAATTCGCGTTGATACCAATGCAGGACAGTTGGTGCTGTGTTTTGATGCCGATGGTTTGATTACCGTGAATATGGGCATACCACGCCATCAACCCGCCCAAGTGCCGTTATTAGTTGAACAGGAAGCTTTACTGTATAACGTGCAAGTCGATAATCAATATCACCAATTTGGCGCGGTATCTATGGGCAATCCGCACGCCGTTATTCACGTTGAAGACGTTGCAACCGCACCTGTCGCTGAACTAGGCGGTGCATTAGAAAGCCACGCATTATTTCCTGAACGCGCTAATATCGGCTTTATGCAGATTGTTAATCGTCACGCAGTAAAATTGCGCGTTTATGAACGCGGTGCGGCAGAAACGCTTGCGTGTGGCAGTGGCGCGTGTGCGGCGGTGGTAGTGGGCATTGAACAAAAACTATTAGATAGTCCTGTGGTAGTTGAGTTGCCAGGCGGTACACTAAAAATAAGCTGGGCAGGACGCGGAGAACCTGTTTGGATGACAGGTGCGACGGTCGCTGTTTTTGAAGGTGTAATCGCGTTATGAGTCACACACTACTCACAGCAAACGATGTTGAAGTTTATTTACAACAACACCCTGAGTTTTTTCATGAGCATCTGCATTTGCTGGAACAATTAAGTATTCCACATCCTAGCGGTGCGGCAGTGTCGTTGATTACTAAACAACTGGAATTATTTAGACGCAAACATCAGGATCAAGAAAATCAACTTAACGAGCTAATAGAGATTGCCAGAAGTAATGACATTGCTTTTTTTAGACTGCATAAACTCACGTTAGCACTCCTTAACGCTGTCACACTGCAAGAAGTCATGGTTAATCTTGAGCAAGTGTTGACGGAGTGCTTTTTAACCGATTTTGTCGAAGTACGTTTGATTCAGTCCTGTGCTGATGAGACGATGGCGCATCTGTTTATTGCACCTGATAGTGAAGACGTAAAGCCATTTATGAAAGAACTGGCGTGTAAACAAACTAAATGCGCTCGTCCGACCCTTGCGCAAGCTAAAATATTATTTGGCGAGTTAGCATTGGAGGTAAATTCCTGTGCTATGGTGCCAATGGCACTAGGCGATTCAGCAGGTATTTTAGCCATCGGCAGCCGTGAGCAAGGGCGATTTCATTACAGCATGGGGCAGTTATTTTTAACCCAAATCGGTGAAATTGTTGAAGCACGTTTATTGTCTTTGTTGCGGCAAGCCTAATGAATGCCGATGCTAAACAACAGTTGGCTGATTTTTTTCGGCAACTCGAAGTTGAAAAACGTGCATCCTTACACACCATCAAAAGCTACCAATTCGATATTCAGCACTTAATCACTTATTGCTACGCTAAAACACTGACGCAATGGGCAGATGTACAGCAAAGCGATATTCGCGCTCATATCGCTAATCGTCATCGGCAAGGCATTAGTAGTAAAAGTCTACAACGCGAATTATCAGCAATTCGGAGTTTTTATCGGTTTTTGTTAAAAAATCAATTGGTTGAAAGCAATCCCGCACACTACGTTAAAGCACCGAAACAAGCGCGATTGTTGCCAAAAACCTTGGACATCGATCAAATCAATGGCTTGTTGGACGCTGGTACGAGTTCGGATTTAGAAATTCGTGATGTCGCCATGTTTGAATTATTTTACTCATCGGGCTTACGGCTGGGTGAGCTTGCCGCATTGGATGTCAGTGATTTGGATATAGCCGATCGCTCATTAGTTGTGCGGGCAGGTAAAGGCGGTAAAACCAGAATACTACCCATAGGTGGTAAAGCTGTGACTGCCATTAATACATGGTTAGCGCAAAGAAAAACTCTTGCTAACGGCGAAACAGCCGTGTTTACTTCTAATCGGGGATTTCGTTTAAGTCGGCGCAGTATCGAATTACGGCTTGAACTATGGTGCAAGAAAAAAGGCATTGTTGAACACGTCTATCCACATAAACTCAGGCATTCTTTCGCCAGCCATTTATTAGAATCCAGTCAGGATTTAAGCGCGGTACAAGAATTACTAGGGCATAGCAGTTTAAGTACCACACAAATTTACACCCAGTTGAATTTCCAACATTTAGCAGATGTGTATGATAAAGCCCATCCGCGAGCTAAAAAACAGACTGGGTAAGGGCAATTTGTTAATGAACAGTTTTCTTTATCGACAAATAGATGTTTGGAAAAAAATCGACAACACTTGTGCAATTAGATTTCGTTGCTTTGAAAATATAGAAAAAATATGTTCTGTGTACAAAGTGCTGATTATTTTTATATCCCTGTGGATGAAAAGCAGTTAAGTGATTCTAATAAACAATTTTTAGAACTATTTATTGAGGAATCACCAGACTCAAGGTCACAAATGTTTTCAACAATTGAAGAAGCTATAGAATCACATTTAAAAGAGTTTATTTAAGCACGATAGAATGGGCTGAGGTACGAAGCCCATCTGTCGTTATTGTTGTTGATGGGCTTTCTTCGTCAGCCCAGCCTATAGCTTTGGATAAAACTACCGCTTCATCGAATCAAAAAATTCAGCATTGGTTTTGAAATCTTTCAATTTACCAATCAAGAATTCTGATGCCGCCGTTTCATCCATCGGTTGTAAAATTTTACGCAATATCCACGTTTTTTGTAGGGTGTCAGGGTCAACCAGATATTCTTCGCGGCGGGTGCCAGAACGATTAATATTAATCGCAGGATAGATGCGTTTTTCCGCGATTTTTCTATCCAAATGCAGTTCCATATTGCCAGTGCCTTTGAATTCTTCAAAAATCACTTCGTCCATGCGTGAGCCTGTATCGACTAGCGCGGTGGCAATAATGGTTAAACTGCCGCCTTCTTCAATATTTCTTGCCGCACCAAAAAAGCGTTTTGGCTTTTCCAAGGCGTTAGCATCGACACCGCCTGTTAATATTTTGCCAGATGAAGGCACAACGGTGTTATACGCTCTGGCTAAACGGGTGATGGAGTCTAATAAAATCACCACGTCATGTTTGTGTTCGACTAAACGGCGGGCTTTTTCGATAACCATTTCGGCGACTTGGACGTGGCGAGTGGCAGGTTCATCAAAGGTGCTGGAAATCACTTCACCGCGTACACAGCGTTCCATTTCGGTCACTTCTTCGGGGCGTTCGTCGATGAGCAAAACGATAAGATAACATTCAGGATTTTTATCGGCGATGGCTTGCGCGAGGCTTTGCATAATCATGGTTTTACCCGCTTTTGGCGGCGACACGATTAAACCACGTTGACCTTTACCAATCGGAGCGATTAAGTCGATGATACGACCTGTTAAATCTTCACTGGTGCCGTTACCTTGTTCAAGCACAAAACGTTGTTTAGCAAATAACGGGGTGAGGTTGGAAAAGGTGATTTTGTTTTTGGTATTTTCAGGCGGTTCAAAGTTGATTTGATCGACTTTGAGCATGGCGAAATAACGTTCGTTATCTTTAGGCGGTCTGATTTTACCGCTGATGGTATCGCCTGTTTTTAGGGAGAAGCGTCTGATTTGACTGGGAGAAACATAAATATCATCTGGACCTGCTAGATACGAACAGCCTGGCGTTCGCAAAAAACCAAAACCATCTTGTAAAATTTCCAGTACCCCATCACCATAAATATCATCGCCTGCTTTTGCTTGTTTTTTTAATATGGCAAAAATGAGGTCTTGCTTTCGTGATCGGGCAACATTTTCAAGCCCAAGGGACTCGGCAATTTCAATAACTTCACTGATTTGTTTTAGTTTTAACTCGGTTAGATTCATAAAAAAGATAGCTCAAAGAAAAGTAGTTACAGCCAGAGGCAATAACGACAAGGATAGAATTTGGAATTCAGGGATGAAAGTATTATCGGACGATAGATTGAGTGCGCAGAGTGTGCGCATGGCAAGTATAACGTAAAGAGCTTGAGTTCGTCCAACTTTTGTGACGAACTCAAGTATGCAGGCTTACAGATTGCTGTCGATAAACTGGGCTAGCTGACCTTTGGGTAACGCACCTACTTTAGTTGCATCCACTTCACCATTTTTAAAAATCATCAGTGTTGGAATACCGCGTACACCGTAACGTTGTGGCGTTTGTGGATTATCATCAATATTGACTTTAACGATAGTCAATTTACCCTCATAATCCGTAGCGAGTTCATCCAACAGTGGAGCAATCATTTTGCAAGGACCACACCATTCTGCCCAATAATCAACTAATACAGGACCTGCTGCTTTAAGAACCACTTCTTCAAAATCGCTATCACTTGCATGAAGTACTTTGCTCACTTTATTTCTCCGTTGCTTAAAAATTCAAAACTATAGGAGGGATAGGGGGTATCAGTCAATCAATTTCAATCATAGCGGTTTTTGCGTTATCCTATAGGCTATGAATACGACCCATTTAACTCAAATCCGCTTTAGCAATCTCGAATTGTCTGACATTATCCTGCAAGGCTTGACCGAAGCAGGCTTTACCCACTGCACGCCGATACAAGATAGAGCCTTGCCTATTTTACTACGCGATAAAGACATGGCAGGGCAAGCGCAAACAGGCACAGGCAAAACCGCCACGTTTTTACTGGCAACCTTTCAGCGTTTAATCAACGATGAAAGCGAGAAAATTAAAAATCCTCGCGCTATTATTCTTGCGCCCACCCGTGAGCTTGCCATACAAATCCATAAAGACGCGCTGTTATTAAGCAAACCTCTGTCGCTTAAATTCGCGTTAATTTACGGTGGTACTGACTACCAAAAACAACTGGATAAAATCAAATCCAATGTGGATGTCATCATTGGTACGCCTGGTCGTATTATTGACTTTTATCGCCAAAATGCCTTCACGCTGGATAACATCCAAGTCATGGTCATGGATGAAGCCGATCGAATGTTTGACTTAGGCTTTATCAAAGACATTCGTTTTCTATTACGCCGTATGCCACCTGCTGATAAACGCTTAAATATGCTGTTTTCGGCAACCTTGTCTTATAAAGTCACAGAATTGGCTTACGAACACATGAACAACCCTGTTCTGATTCGTATCGAAAGCGAAGAAGTCACCTCCAAAGCCATCGAACAATACGCATTCTGCCCAGCCAATGAACAGAAAATTCCGCTGTTAATCGGCATATTGAACCAATCCCAGCCACAACGCAGTATCGTGTTTGTCAACACCAAACGCTGTGCCGAACAATTAGAAGATTATCTGAACGCCAACGGCTACAAAACCGCCGCGCTCAGTGGTGACGTGCCGCAAGACAAACGCCAACGCCTACTCAACGATTTTCAAGAAAATAAAATTACCCTGCTCATTGCCACCGATGTGGCCGCCAGAGGCTTACACATTGCCGATGTCTCGCACGTCTTTAATTATGATTTACCACAAGATGTAGAAGATTATGTGCATAGAATCGGACGCACCGCCCGATTCGGCGCAAGTGGTGTCGCAATCAGCTTTATTTGTGAAGAATACGCCTACTCCATGCCCGACATTGAAGCCTATACTGAACAGAAAATTGCCATAAAACCGATTACTAAAGACCTGTTAGCGGACATCATCGCCCCTGAAAAAAGACCGCGCGTTGCTAAAGTTTCACCAGCCAACAAACGCCCCGCCAAACCGTACCCCAGAAAATTGTAGTATGTAGGCTGGGATGACGTAAGGAATCCCAGCATAGTACCGATGAAGCTGGGATTCGTACCTCATCCCAGCCTACGCGCTTAATGATCTGTTCGCTGTCACAGTGCGGACAGCGAACTTCGTCTGACCAGCGTAAGTGGCGAATCGTTTCGTAACACTGTTCTTCACTTATTAGCCGTTTGATTGATATGAGTAACGTTTCCATTCCCTCAGTTTATCAAAAGACCTTGGAATCCATATAGAGCCTTTATTTTATATTTATATAACTTACAAATCGGGCAATAATAACGAGCAACATTCCTGTTCCAAAAAAACACTGCATTAAAACAATAAATGCTCCCCAATTATCTTTTGGAGTAATATCCCCATAGCCCAATGTCAAGACTGTTACAACACTAAAATAAAGTGCTTGCATTGTAGTGGATAAGTCTATACAGCTTGTCTGTGAATTAATGACAAAATGGTAGGAATATATCAGATAAAGAATGGCAAATAATGCAATCAGCTCAAAAAACTGCAGAAGTGCCAATATTAATAAGCGCTTAGCATTTGGCGTACAGTTCTTATTGACATTATTTAGACTGTCAGTATTTAATAAAACGGCAGTTTGGTTTATAAACACTGACACAATTCTCCACACTATATATATACTAATAATAGTGGCTAAAAGCGAAGTTTTACTTAAAGAAAATAAACCAATGAAAGGTAAACCAATGAAAGGAATTGCACATAAGACCAAATGCAAAGTATCGCTAACATTATAATAGTCAAGCGTTAAATTTTTTTTTATATCTAATTTTCTGCCACCATCATTGGTAGGGTATGATTTTTTTCTGACATAACCATTGATAGTGTAAAATTGGAGAATGTCAATAATATGGCTAACCAACTTAACAATAAATCCATCATTATTGTTTGTCATATTAATCCCAGTTAATAAATTAATTAATTTGTTATAAATAAATCTCATTGATGCCACCCTAGTTTTTAAAAAGCAAGCGAAAATAAAACAGCATAATTTGGATTAAAAGGCTGTCCTGATTTTAAAATGTCTCGTTCCCAAACTCTGTTTGGGAATGCCTACCTTGCAAGCTCTGCTTGCCGTTTGTGATAAGATTAATCAAAGCATCAAGCAAATTCACAGGGATGTAGGGCGTAATAGTGAAACGTATTGCGCCAGTTCTCAGGTTGGGGCAGCTTCCCAATGAACTCTGAAAGCTTACTCGTTTTTCCTAGTAATCTTTCATTGGTTTTTATCATACAAGGGTGGGTTAGCGATAAGCTAACCCAACAAAATCCCCAACTGTATTGGTTTTATGTTGGGTTGCCAAAAAGCGGCAATCCAACATACACCGCTATAAACCAACCATCAACTCCTGAAAATCCTCAATCGCAGCATAATCGCTGATGGTTTTTTTAGCTTGCCGTGTGTCGGGTTTGCTCACGGCGATTAAGTGAGCGATGCCGAAAGCGTTGGCGGCATTTAATACCGCGAGGCTGTCATCGACTAACAAGGTGGAGGCTTTAGAAAAGCGGTGTTGTTGTTCTAATAAAGCCCAAAATTCAGGGTGTTCTTTGGCAAAGCCGACATCATGTGAGCTGATGATGCCGTCAAAAAATACCTGCAAACAGGTTTTTTCCATTTTCAAATTCAGGCTGTCACGGTGGGCATTGGTGACGAGCAGGACTTTTTTGGGCGTTTGTTGAATTTTGCTTAAGAACTCGGTAACGTGTGGTAGTACGGCAATGAGTTCAGACAGTTCTGCTTTTAAACCTGCAATATCCAGTTGTAACGCGTCGCTCCAATAATCCAAACAATACCATTCTAGTTTGCCTTCCATGCTTTTAAAGCGTGGTTCGAGCTGCTGTTTTGCTTCTGCGATAGATAAGCCGTGTAGTTCGGCAAATTTCAGCGGTACAAATTCTTTCCAGAAGTGATTGTCAAAATTCAAATCCAGCAAGGTGCCATCCATATCCAGTAAAACGGTGTCTATTTTTTTCCAGTCAATCATGGGTAAGTGCGTTATAGTTAGCAAAAAACGATTGATTACCATAGCACAATGTCTAATAAACCAACTATTCTCAACAAGAAAACCATCGCCACCAGCCGCTTGTTTCGTATTGAATCGCTGGATATTCAATTTAGTAACGGCGTACAGCGTAATTATGAACGCCTTGCGCGTGGGCATTCCAACGGTGCGGTGCTGATTGTGCCGCTGTTGGATGATGAAACGGTGTTGTTAATTCGAGAGTATTCGGCAGGCGTACACCGTTATGAATTGGGTTTACCAAAAGGTAAAGTGGATGCAGGTGAAACCTTTTTAGAAGCAGCTAATCGGGAATTGAAAGAAGAAGTGGGTTATGGCGCGAATCGTTTGCATCATTTAAGTACATTTTCTCTCGCGCCCGCTTATCTGGAACACACCACGGAAATTATTGTTGCTCAGGATTTATACGCCGAAAGATTATTGGGTGATGAACCCGAAGAACTGGAAGTGATTGAATGGAAGTTGTGTGATATTAACGAGCTGTTAATGACAGGTGAATGCACCGAAGCACGGTCTATTGCAGCGTTGTTTATGACAATAAACTATTTAAAAACCAGTATTTAATCAAGCAATAAATCGGTCGGGTTTTTAAAACTTTAATGGTCGAAGTAATTCAATAATTGGTAATGGCTAAAATATAAATAATAGTTTAAAGTAAAAATTTTGAATGATATATAATTATATTTATATATGCAAAACTTGCGGAAGCAAGAATGAAATATAAATGCTTGAATGCCTTAGATTTGAAAGGTGTGGTATTGACTATTGATGCAATGGGCGGTCAGAAAAGTATTACGCAGCAAATCATCAAACCTTCGGCAGCCTATGTATTAGGCACTGAAAGAAAACCATCCTACTTTGTCTCAAGATGTCTCCCTGTGGTTAAACAGCGAGACAGACAAGTGTCCGTACTCGAAAAAAAATGTTAACGGCTATTATTAATGATGATTACTATCGATTCTCATTAATTTCCTCTCATTAACTTTCGGCATAGCGCAATTACCATAACTTATATGTAATAAAATTAAATTTTAACACAATCTGCTATCATTGTTTTTTCACTAAATAGGAAACCTCATGTCAGAATTTAATAACGTCTCCGTCGTTAAAAAAGCTAATGTTTATTTCGATGGCAAGGTCAGTAGCCGCACTCTCAAATTTGCCGATGGTTCAACTAAAACCTTGGGTTTTATGTTGGCAGGTGAATATACTTTTAACACCGACGCGCCTGAGTTGATGGAAATTACCGCAGGTGAATTAGAAGTCTTACTACCTAACAGCGAATGGCAAAAAGTGACAGGTGGCGAATCGTTTAACGTGCCTGCAAATGCAAAATTCACTATGAAAGTGATTGAGCCTACCGATTATATTTGCTCATTTCTTAAATAAGCACTTGGAAAAAGTCGCTATCTTTGTCGATGTGCAGAACATCTACTACACCACTAAGCAAGCCTATCATCGCCATTTTGATTATCAACGCTTTTGGTATCAGGCAACGGCTAAGCGTGAAGTGGTTGCGGCAATCGCTTATGCCATCGACAAAGGCGACAGCAAACAACAGGGCTTTCAGAAAATCCTCAGACACATCGGTTTTGAGGTCAAACTAAAGCCCTACATTCAGCGTACCGATGGCTCTGCCAAAGGCGATTGGGATGTGGGTATCACGTTAGATGTCATGGAATTAGCCGCTCAGGTAGATGTCATTACCTTATTATCAGGTGATGGCGATTTTGACTTATTATTGGCTAAAGCACATCAGTGTTATGGCGTAACGACTGAAGTTTACGGCGTATCTGCTTTAACTGCCCCCGCACTCATTAACGCGGCTCAGCGTTTTATTGCTATCGACGATAAATTACTGCTGTAGTTTTTACTGGGCTTCGTGAATTTCAAAGCGCACAGGAGTAAAACAGCTTTAGCTGTTTTATAACCAATAGTTGAAGCTATTGGACTCCTCACTGAATAGCCCTAAAACCTGATAAAATATATATATCAATTTCTTATAAAACTCACTCGGAACAACTCACTTTGATTTCTACAGCAAATATCACCATGCAGTTTGGGGCAAAACCCCTGTTTGAAAACGTCTCTGTCAAATTTGGCGACGGCAATCGTTACGGCTTAATCGGCGCGAACGGCTGCGGCAAATCCACCTTTATGAAAATTTTAAGCGGTGATTTAGAGCCGTCAGCGGGTAATGTCAGCCTTTCACCTAATGAACGCCTTGGTGTGTTGCGTCAAGACCAATTTGCTTATGAAGAATTCACCGTATTGGACACGGTGATTATGGGGCATAAAGAATTATGGACGATTAAACAAGAACGCGACCGTATTTATTCACTGCCTGAAATGTCCGAGGACGATGGCATGAAGGTTGCCGATTTGGAAGTGGAATTTGCCGAATTAGACGGTTATACCGCTGAATCGCGGGCAGGTGAATTATTGCTTGGGCTAGAAATTCCGCTAGAACAACACTACGGTTTAATGAGTGCAGTTGCTCCTGGTTGGAAATTGCGTGTGTTATTAGCACAAGCACTGTTTGCTAATCCAGACATCATGCTGTTAGACGAACCAACTAATAACTTGGACATTAATACTATTCGTTGGTTAGAAGATGTGTTGAATGAACGCGACTGTACAATGGTTATCATCTCGCATGATCGTCATTTTTTAAACAGCGTCTGCACGCACATGGCAGATATGGATTATGGCGAATTGCGCGTTTACCCTGGTAATTATGATGATTACATGGTGGCTGTTTCTGAAGTTCGCGCCCAATTATTAGCCAGTAATGCCAAGAAAAAAACCCAAATTGCCGAATTACAAACCTTCGTGCGTCGTTTTTCTGCCAACGCATCTAAAGCTAAACAAGCCACTTCACGCGCTAAACAATTAGATAAAATTAAACTAGATGAGGTAAAACCCTCTAGCCGCGTCAACCCCTTTATACGCTTCGATCAAACTAAGAAATTACATAGGTTAGCCTTGGAAGTGGAAGGGTTGAGTAAAGGTTATGGTAGCGATCCATTATTTCAAAATTTGAATTTAATGGTGGCAGTCGGTGAGCGTATTGCAGTGATAGGACCTAACGGGATTGGTAAATCTACCTTGTTAAAAACACTGGTCGGTGATTTAACGCCCGATACAGGTATCGTCAAATGGTCAGAAAATGCCGAAGTGGGTTATTTTGCCCAAGATCACGCCGATGATTTTGCTGAAGATTTAACCTTGATTGAATGGATGGGGCAGTGGCGTAAAGAATCTGATGACGATCAAACTATACGCGGTACGCTAGGACGGTTATTGTTTACCTCTGATGATATTAATAAATCGGTTAAAGTGATTTCAGGAGGGGAGCAAGGACGGATGTTATTTGGTAAATTAATTCTGCAAAAAAATAACATCATGGTGATGGATGAACCTACCAACCATTTGGATATGGAGTCGATTGAATCTTTAAATAACGCGTTGGAAAGTTATCCAGGGACATTGATTTTTGTCAGTCATGATAGAGAATTTGTGTCGTCATTAGCAACGCGTATTATCGAATTAACACCGCATGGTATTGTCGATTTTAACGGTAATTATGAAGATTATTTGAATACTCAAGCGTAGAAGCTAGGAAGACTGGGTTGAGAATTTCAACCCAGTAAGATGGAAGTGAGCTTATTTATCTACTAGACTGTGTAACTAAATAAGAAAAAACTTCACTATTTGATAACATGGACACAAAATTTACAGTGATAATTTTACATTAGCGTTAGGAGTGTAGATGATGATTATTTTAAAAAAAATACCTGCAAACACGTCAAACTACCATATAGAAACATTTATTGCTCCTGTGCTTAAAGGCGGCTTGTTTAGAGCCAGTGGTCGTATAGAAAATATTTCATTTTGGATATATCAAATCCTCCAATCCAATACCTTCGAGTACTACGCTCTGGTTGATATAGAACCAGATACGGTCGGTCAGCGTGTTATCAATCAACTTAACAAGAAACAATTAAATGGCAAATATATTGCTATACAGGAATATCGCGCTAGACATTGGAGTAATGATAAACGCGTGTTTAAGTCTGTCGTTGATAGAGGAAAAAACAATAAGCGCAAGGCTGAGCGTAGACGTAAGATTGTAAAAATAGAAAGAAATTCAAGAACAGAAGATTCACGAATAGAAAATATCACCATCTCAGCACATTCTAATATATGGAATGATCCAAATAAAAACAGCAAATAGTAAAACGGGTGTGATTTTATAACTGTTTTTGCTTGCCTTAATGTTTAGCAATTCACTATTCAACATAAACAATAACCAGTGTGCAGGTTATAATAATTCAATTAATGGCGTAAAGTTTGCTTGTCTTTATGGGTTAGGCACAAAAAGACTGAATTAAACTTGATTCCACAACAAAATTTCCTCAATCAAAAAAGACTATGACAACAAAATACACGCCCCTAAAAGACCACGACACACCGATTAAAGTGTTGTTCACAGGCTATTTATGTACGGTAGCTATCGGTTATCTTTTTGCATTGATTCAAATATTGTTCACTCACGGTATGGCAGATGGCAAATTTGGCTTATCTGTGGATGACATTGTGTACAGTTATTACGGTAACCGTTCAGGTACTGCATTAGAAGTCAAACTGAATGGCTCAATGAAAGACAATGCGTCTGATCAGGAACGTTTTGCCATTATGAAATGGGTTAGAGATGGCGCGGATGCTGACGACTATAAAGACGATGGTATTCAAAAAATTATCGAAACCCGTTGTGTTGCCTGTCATAATAAAGACACCGCTAGTTTGCCTGATTTTACTAAATTTGATGCACTAAAAGCGTTCACTACGCAAGATGAAGGTGCAACTTTCTCATCATTAACCCGCGTATCGCATATTCATTTATTCGGTATCAGTTTTATTTTTATGTTTGTCGGGCTAATTTTTAGCTTTGCCGAAACCACCAGCACGCAATACAAATGTATTGCCATTGGTATGCCTTATGCGTTTCTTATTACAGACATTTTGTCATGGTGGCTAACGAAAATTCACCCGATGTTTGCATGGTTGGTGATTTTTGCAGGTATGGGCATGGGCATTTCTTTTGCCTTTATGCTCGTCACCTCTATTTTAGAAATGTGGCTCTTTAAACCTGTGTTTATAGATGGTTTTGGTGCAGGTTATTTACAACGCCGTGACAGTCCAGATGCCTCTATTGCTGATAGAGTATGGGCAGTGCTTAAAGCCTTAGCACGTTCGATTAAACCAGTCGCGCTGTTTGCAAAAGAACAATGGTTAATACATGGCTTACCGTGGATTAAAGACTTGTTGAAATCATTGAAGAAATAACAGAGGCATTAGGCATTGTTAACTAAGCATAGAAGATATAGATTATTTATTGTGATTGGAGAATAGATGTCAACTTGTCCAAAATGCCAAAGTGGACAAAGAATTAAAGATGACATAGACAAAGGAAAGCAACGTTATCACTGTAAGAGTTGTGGTTATAAATACAAGGAGAGTCACAAATGGTATAGCGAAGCGGTAAAGCAGCAAGCGATGTCACGTTATCTGAAGAGGGGCATTCATTGGGTGCAATTGAAACTGCTCTCATGTAGTGGTTTACAATTGGATAGAAACGACGGGTAACAAAGCTGAGTTAAGGTCATCTGAAGTAGGCTAGTGGAATTGAATGAAATATGCTGCTATGTGAGTTCAAAAAACGCTTGCGGGAATATGGATTACCAATGGCAGAGTTGGGAAATGATTCATCAACTGTGTCATTGGCTCACGCGGTACAGAAATAGAGCAAACGCGTTGTAGTTCATGTCACATCAAGACCGATATGAGCGATTACGGACATCCTTATGAGATATTTATTTTTCGCTGTTACATACTCAATCAAAGGTTCAAACTTTCAAAAATCTTAGAGTTCATTGATTCAATCATGCTGGAAACATGACCATCCGATAAGTGAGCTTAACGCTTCACCATTTGCAGAGCTTTATGTCCTAGAATTTCTGCTTTTATTGCCAAAGGGAAAAGTTCCTCACGTCACAAAACCGTCACTCAACGGTTAATTCGCTGTAATAATCCATTGCTATGCTGACCGCTTCGTAACCTTAACGGAGTGTGCTGACATGGTATTACATTATCGTTCAATTTGGCTATCCGATACCCATTTAGGGACTAAAGGCTGTAAAGCCGAGCAACTGAGAGATTTTCTTGATAACGTCGAGTGCGACACCTTATATTTGGTGGGTGATATTATTGATTTGTGGAAATTCAAATCAGGTTTTTACTGGCCAGCGTTGCATAATGACATTGTGCAACGCATTTTTAGCAAAGCAAAAAAAGGCACGCGCGTTATCTACATTCCTGGTAATCATGATGAGCCGCTACGCAAACACGCGGGTATGCACTTTAATGGTGTGGATATTCAACTAGATGCTATTCATGAAACTAAAGACGGGCGCAAGTTCTTAGTGGTACACGGTGATGGCTTTGATAGTATCGTTTGCAACAATAAAAATTTAGCCTACATTGGCGGTGAAGTTTATGAGGTTTTATTAGACATTAACCGCTGGTTTAATAGTCTGCGTCGTTTACTCGGTTATAACAAACACTGGTCACTGTCAGCATTTTTAAAACACAAAGTGAAAAATATTATTCAGGTGATGGATAATTATCAGCATATTCTGAGTTTAGAAGCGCAAAAACGCAATGTTGATGGCATTATTTGTGGGCATATTCATCATGCCGATATTGCTGAAATGGATGGTGGTAAGATCTATTGCAATTCAGGTGATTGGGTAGAAAGCTGCACGGCTTTGGTGGAAAATGAAGCAGGGCAAATTTCCATTATTCGCTGGCTGGAAGACAGCCAACAGTTATTAGATCAGCAACTAGAGCGCGAAACTAAGTACGCACAAGCGGCATAACTGGGTTCACTTAAACAGTAGATGCAATCAAAATGCGCGGGGGTGCTAAAATGGAGCATTCCTCTAGCTTACGCATTAAGCTGGATATGTTTATATCCCTTATGGTTGCTCTACTGTTATGAATCCCCAAAAACCAAACCGCCCCAAAGTCAGTATTAATGAACACCGTCAATTAATCGCACCTAGTCAAAGCAAAAAATTGGCGGCTATCGCTAACAAAATCGCTGCTGATTTATCGCCGCAATCATCACCCGCTGTAAAATCCGAGGCATCCACAGGCTTAAAATCTGAGCGTGATATTGCATTACAACAAGCCCAACACCTGATTGATGCGCGTATTAACGACATCATGAATAGCCTGCCGCAAGGCAAGCGCAATAAACTGTTCAGTTTTCGCTATGGTTCGGTAGAGGCAATAAAATCGCTGGAACTCACCACTGCTTTTCAGCAATTAGATATTCACGCGCCGCACCTCAATATGCGGGTGTTAAAAAACCTCAATTATCACGGCGATAACGTTTAATCCGCTGCTTTTTCCTCCTCTATTCTTAATTGTTATGTTCAATAAACTTAAACCGTGGCTACTGCCCATTCTGTCAGGTGTTTTCATCGGCACTAGTTATATTCCCTTTCCACCGTGGGCTTCATTGTTTTGTTTTGTGCCGCTGTGGTTATTTTGGTCGCAACAAAATACGCTAAAAGCCGTGTTAATCGGCGGTTTCATTACCTCGTTTGTTTTCACTCTGATTGGCTTTAATTGGGTCACTTACTTACTACATGAGTTTGCCCATTTGCCTTGGCTATTGGCGGGTGTAGGAATGCTGGTGTATGGCTTGATTGCGCATTTATTTGTGCCATTAGCAGGTTTGCTGTGGTTTTGCGGGCAACGCAAGTTTCAATGGTCAGCGCGATTATCGTTGGCATTGATGGCGATGATAACTATTCTGTGTGAAGCGTATTCGTTCACCTTGTTTGATTGGAATTTTGGTTATTCTTGGTACGGGTCTAATCTGCCTGTCTATCATTGGGCAGAAATTATTGGCTTTAGTGGTTTGAGTGCCTTGACCTTATTGGCTAACTTGCCGTTATTGATAGCATGGCAAAACCGCAAGCACGCATCGGGTAAGCTATTGGCTGGTCTGGTATTAATGGGATTTATGATGCTCAATATGGGCGGTTTGTGGTTACAAGCACGATTGCCCAAACCCGATGCGTCTTTTAATACCCTGATGATACAAGCCAGTATCGAAAATTCTGAAAAACTGGCAGCAGAATTGGGCAAGGGTTTTGGTAAGGAAATACTACACCGTTATCTAACCCAAACCGACGGAGCGGTTAATCATTATAAAGACCGTAAAATTGATTTTGTGTTGTGGCCTGAAACCGCGTTTCCCGCCTTGTTAGGTGAGCAGTTTAAAAATGATCCTCCCTCGCTGGAATTGGCTGAATTTCTTAAAGCACGGCAACTGCCATTGCTGACTGGCGCGTACAGTGTCGATGAAAAACTGCGCTTAATCACTAACTCGTTGTTCGTACTGAATAAAGACGGTGAGATTGTGCCGCCACATTACAGTAAATCTATTTTGTTGGCGTTTGGTGAATACATTCCCTTGGAACAATGGTTTCCTGACATTCGCAAATGGCTACCTGCGACGGGGCATTTTGCGAGAGGTAGCGGACCAACTGAATTATTAGCGTGGAACGGTTACAAAATGGGGGCGCAAATCTGCTACGAAAGCCTGTTCCCGAAATTTTCCCGTGATTTAGCCAATTTAGGGGCGCAATTTATCGTCAACGTCACCAATGATTCATGGTACGGCAGTTGGCAAGAACCTTATCAACATTTTTACATGACACTGGCGCGGGGCGTGGAATTTCGCCGCCCTGTATTGCGGGTCACGAATACGGGCATTTCAGCGGTGTCGTTGGCATCGGGTGAGATTTTGGAACGCTCACCGATACATCAAGCATGGGCAGGTTTATATGAAGTCCCGTATCTTAAAAATCCACCTAGCACGTTTTATCAACGTTGGTTTTGGTTAGTGCCTAGTTTGTTGTGGGCTGGCTTGATTGGCTTGTTAGGATGGGGTGTTAAAAGCAGAGTAAAACAGCTTTAGCTGTTTTTAGTGCAATAGCTAAAGCTATTACACTCCTAATTTAACGCAACCTTTTTCCACTGACAGCATCATAAATAGCCGTTTCTTGCGCAAGTTCGCCCACTTTGCCGTCTAGGATAAAAATATCCTTATCGGCGAAAACTTCTAACACTTCGGCGGCTGTTCTCATGGCAGGTTGCGTGGTTTCGTTAGCACTGGTGGACACTAATGGACTGCCATAGTCTCTGCATAATTGCTGAGCGATAGGGTGCGCGGTGACTCTAACGGCAAGGCTGTGGTGTTCGCCCGTCAACCATTTAGGCACATGAGCTTGTGCAGGAATCACCCAAGTCGTTGCCCCTGCCCACGTTGGCATCACCCTCGCCAATATTTCATCCGTCAACAGCAAATAGGGTTCAAGTTGTTGTATTGAAGCGGCAATTAAAATCAGCCCTTTTTCTATCGGACGCTGTTTGATGTCCAGCAAGTGCATTACCGCGTGTTCATTAAGCGGATCACAACCCAATCCATACACGGCTTCAGTGGGATAAGCAATGACTTTACCCGCTTTGAGTTGCTGGATGGCGGTGGTGAGGTCAGAGGAATAGTGTTGAGGCATAACAGAACTCAAAAAGACAGTTTGGATGAGGAACGAACCCTAATATTTACAGTTGGATAGTCAGAAAGGTGGGCGATGCCCACCCTACAACCGACACAGCCGAATTATGAATCAACCTGCCCATCCATCGCATCCCCTTCATAAGGCGTGGCATATTTACAATCCTTTTGCGGACAAACTTTTTCCACGCCACGGCGTTTGGTTTCTTTGATGGTTAATATCGGCCATTGGCATTCGGGGCAGCTTTCTTTGACGGGGGTGTTCCATAGCGCGTAATCACATTTAGGGTAATTTGCGCAGGAATAGAATATTTTACCTTTGCCTGATTTGCGTTTGAGTATGTTGCCTTTTTTACATTGCGGGCATTCCACGCCTGTATCGGTGGGTTTTTCTAAGGGTTCGATGTGTTTACATTTTGGGTAGCTGCTACAGCCGATAAATTTACCGTATTTGCCAGATTTAAAAACTAATGGCGAGGCACACAATGGGCAAACTCTGTCTTCAACGATTTCAGGCTCATTGGATTCATTATCGCCATTTAAATTGCGCGTGTAGGAGCAGTCTGGGTAATTTGTGCAACCAATAAAGCGACCATTGCGACCTAAACGTATCGACAAGGGGCTACCGCAGTCTGGACATTTTTCATCAATGGCTTCTTGAGTGACATCTTTACGCTGCACGCTGGTTTCTTTTTCTTGTATCAGCGTGGTAAAGGGTTGCCAAAAGTCGTGCATTAAGGGAATCCAGTCTTTTTCGCCGCGTGATACTGCGTCTAAATCGTCTTCTAAATTGGCAGTAAAGCCGTAATCTACATATTTGGTGAAATGTTCGGTTAAGAATTTATTCACAATACGCCCCACATCGGTGGGATAAAAACGTTTGCTGTCTAAGGTGACATATTCACGGTTTTGTAGCGTAGAAATAATTGCTGAATAGGTGGAAGGTCTGCCTATGCCATGTTCTTCTAAGGATTTCACTAAACTAGCTTCGCCATAACGTGGCGGTGGCTCAGTAAAATGTTGCCCTGTTAGGATGTCTTGCAGTGGAACTAGGTGACCTTCTGTTAAGTCGGGTAAAAAGCTTTCTTTGTCATCGCTTTCTTTGCTATCGTCTTTACCTTCCAGATACACGGTCATAAAGCCAGCAGTGGCAATGCTTGAACCTGTCGCTCTAAAGCTATGAAGCCCTTCCGCACAGCTCAAATCGACTGATACACTGTTAAGCGTGGCATGAATCATTTGGCAGGCAATGGTGCGCTTCCATATCAGTTCATAGAGTTTGAATTGTTCTGCACTCAGATAATTTTTTATTTGATTAGGCAAATAACGTGGATTAGTGGGGCGTATGGCTTCGTGCGCTTCTTGGGCGTTTTTGGATTTGGTTTTAAAAACGCGTGGTTCTTTCGGTAAGTTAGTCGCGCCGTATTGTTCCACAATCAGTTCGCGCAATTCAGCAACCGCCTCAACCGCGAGATTAACAGAATCGGTACGCATATAGGTGATAAGACCTGCGGTTTCACCGCCTAAATCAATGCCTTCATACAGTTGTTGCGCAACCGACATCGTGCGTTTGGTGGTAAAGCCTAATTTGCGAGAGGCTTCTTGTTGTAGCGTTGAGGTAATAAACGGTGGCGATGGCTGACGTTTTTGTTGTTTCTTTTCTTGTTTGCTAACGATGAGTTGACCGTTAGCCGCCGTCAATAGGGTTTGTTTCGCTTGTTCTGCTTGTTCGGCGTTATGTATGCGAAATTGGGTAACTTTTTCGCCATCTAGCTGAGTGAGTTTGGCTTTAAACGTCTGTTCATCTGCGCTTAATAGGGCATCAACCGTCCAATATTCGCGGCTTTTAAAGGCTTCAATTTCTAATTCGCGCTCGACTATCATGCGTAATGCGGGGCTTTGTACCCGTCCTGCGGATAAACCACGGCGAATTTTTTTCCACAATAACGGTGATAAATTAAAGCCAACTAAATAATCTAAGGCGCGGCGGGCTTGTTGGGCGTTGATTAGGTTAGTGTCTAAAGTAGCAGGGTTAGCAATCGCTTCAGTGACGGCTTTTTTAGTGATTTCATGAAACACGACACGATGGACGGGCTTATCTTTAATCAGTTTTTTAGCTTTGAGTAACTCGTATAAATGCCAAGAAATCGCTTCGCCTTCTCTATCAGGGTCGGTAGCAAGATATAAGCTGTCGGCGTTTTTTAGTGCAGAGCTGATGGCTTGAACGTGTTTTTGATTACGGTCGATAACTTCATATTTCATGGCGAAGTCATGGCTAGGGTCAACTGCACCTTCTTTGGGAATCAGGTCGCGGACGTGTCCGTAGGATGCCAATACTTGAAAGTCTTTGCCTAGGTATTTCTCGATAGTTTTGGCTTTTGCAGGGGATTCTACAATAACAAGATGCTTAGTCATTTAATCAATAATGGGCGTAGGTGAGTAATGGATGATTGTATGGTTTTGTAGGTTGGGTTAGCGGTAGCGTAACCCAACATTTACCAGCGATTGTTGGGTTACGGCTATCGCCCAACCCAACCTACGGTATTAGAACGATAAATTAATGTAAATAAGTTGGCACAAGATCGTAAACAAAATCTTCCATACGCGAGAAGGCAATTTCTTCATTGGGTTGGCTGAGCAAGACCATTAAGGTAATCCATTTGAGTTTTTCCAAGGAAATTTCTTCGTCTTCCAATGCCATTGCTCTATCAATCACTATTTCTCGGTTAGCGGTATTTAAAATACCATTTTGTTCCAGAAACATAATTAAATTGCGACAATCCATGTCCAATTTTTCTATTTCTTGGCGACAAAAAATGCGAAAAGTAGGCGCGAGACTGGTTTGTATTAGTCCTTGTAAACTGAGCGACTCTAACCAGTCAAAGGCTTTGTTGACTTCGATTTGTTGAAAACCTGCTTCTAGTAATTCAGTGCGAATTACGTCGGTATCTGGAAAAATTTCAATTTCTTCTTCCATATAGTTTTCAAATAAGTACATCAGAACATCAAAAATATTTTCTTTCATGGTAGTGGCTGGTTATTTTATACGGATATAGCAACCGCCAGCGGTTGCTTCTAGGTAGCCTTGCAGTTCCAAAATCAACAGCATTGAGGAAATAATTTCTACGGGTTCACCGCTTTCGGCAACCAAATCATCAATAGAAGTTGGGCTGAACATGACACGATTCAATAATGTTTGTTGCGCTAGGTCAAGTATTGATTGCATCGGCGTGATGGGTAAATCTGTATATTGTTGATTATATTGATTAAGTTCTTCGAGAATATCTTGCGTGGTTTCGACAAGCTTTGCCCCTTCTCGTATCAGTGCATTACAACCGCGTGCTAAGGGATTATGAATACTTCCTGGAATAGCAAATACTTCGCGATTTTGTTCTAATGCCATGCGGGCAGTAATTAGCGAGCCGCTTTGTTTGGCGGCTTCTACGACTAATAAGCCTTGACTCAAGCCGCTGATAATCCGATTGCGTCTAGGAAAATGATTGGCTTTAGCGGTTGTTCCTGGTGGAAATTCAGAGACCATCGCGCCTGTGTTGACAATTTCTGTGGCTAAATCTTTATGCCGCGCTGGATACACTCTATCTAAGCCAGTCCCTGCCACGGCAATGGTAAAACCGCCAACGCTTAACGCGCCTTGATGACTGGCGGCATCTATACCTAACGCTAAACCACTAGTAATGACAAAACCACAGTGACTCAAGCTTTTGGCAAATTCAAAAGCGGTTTCTTTGCCTAAGGTAGAGGGATTACGACTACCAACAATAGCAATCTGCGGCAAGGTTAATAAAGCAATATTACCGCGTACAAATAACACGGGCGGTGGATCGCTAAGTTCTTTTAATAACGACGGATACAGTGGGTCTTTAATGGTAATTGCCCAATTATTGGTTTGTTCTAACCATGCTAAATCATGGTCAATGACTGCCCAATCAGGGTTTTTAAGTGCGTCTATCGTTTCGCTTTTTAAACCCAAACGCGTCCAATTATGTGCGGGTTCAGCGAATAATTGTTCAGGCGTGTGGGTTTGTAAGAGCTTAAGAAAGGTTCGACAACCAATAGCTGGCGTGCGCAATAGCGCAAGCCAGTATTTTATGTCGTTGTTTTGGGTTAGTGTGGTGGTATTCAGGGGGTTTGAACTCTATCTAAAACGTGTAATGGTTCTTGTGCTTCCATTACTAATGCGTAACTAACGCGGTCAAAGGTACGAAACACCATTAACATACCTGCCAATTCATTAGGAAGTTGAACGGTATCGCTTTTAACAGCACTGTAAGGGTCTCTTGCTATGCCGCCATTTTGATAAATATCTAATTCATGACCAGGTAATAGACCATCTCGACGACCTTTATCAATGACCACTACATTATCTATACCGATTTGCGAAACACCGCCTAATACGCTGATGATGCTACCTCTGATTGGTTGTTCAGGGGGTCTGGCAAAGTAATTCAAGCTGACCTCATCCTCTACTTGGGGCATCACTCTATCACCCATACGAATTTCGCTGTTTGATTGCGTAATCGCTAAAGTAGCAGGATCACCTGCTTGTTGTAAGGTGGTTTGTGCAATGTATTTAGCCTCATAACCTAACACTTCTTGAGTATCGGCATCAATAAAGGTATCGCCTGCTCGATAAATCATATATTGGGGACTTTCTGGCTGCATGATTGAGCGGACATAGACTTTATCACCTGCGCCTGCAACGATGTGTTCATTAGCAATATCAACCACATAAGGCATACTATTTAGCTCGTTTTCACCCAACACTCTCGGTGAGCTTAAATATTTTGCGATTTGATGATAGGGAATGAGTTTAATAGGTTGTTCAATGTCAGATTCTCGAATACACGGTTTTAATTTGCCGTCTTTAGTCAGAGCAAAATCTTTGCGACCATTTTTATAATCTTCTTCTTTAAGCACGCAAGTCGTAGCGAGTTGTGCTTGTTGTGGATTGCGGGTAAGACTCAACTGCGGCTTACCGTTGACCATCGAAAAATAAATGGTATCACCGGGATAAATAAGGTTTGGGTTTTTAATTTGAGTATTTTGACTCCACAATTGTGGCCATTGCCAAGGATGCTGTAAAAATTTACCCGATATAGCCCATAAAGTGTCATGTCTGACCACTGTATATTGCGTGGGATGATTAGGTTTTATTTGTATATTATCAGCCCACACAGTCATGCTGAAAAAGAGCGGAATAATAAATCCAAAACGTATATGAAAAGCCATGTTGATTCCTAACGGTCTTTGGTGAGTCATGCGTAACTTAGAGTTTAAATCAATTTAGCTAGAATTCCAGTATTCGATGCAGATAGTCTTTGTTCAAAGTCCGTTAGCTTGAGCCGTCCCGATAACACACGCAGGGCAGTCATGGAGACGCGTGGGAACTAAACAACATTCCCACGCAAGGTGATTTATTCAGTAAGACGTTTGGCAATGCGTTGGTAAGTTTCTTTAAGCTCGTCACCAACTATCTTTGCTTTAGCGATAAATTCTTCTGTTGTTTCTACCGAATCATCGGCTATTTCGGCTGCTTTCGCTTTTACCACCTGCCATTGTTGTTCAGCAGTTTCAAATTCTTCTTTAGCTTCCATTGAGGCGAGCTGAAGTTTTAAATGAATTTCATCTCGTTCGGTTTTCAGTTTTTCGATTAAAGTGTCGAAATCTTCTTTTATGGCCATAACGTACCTCACTTATGATAGAAAAATGCTAGCGGTAGGATAAATATATCCTGTTGATAAGTTTATCGTGTTAGACATGACAAAGCTATTTAGTTCTTATCCATAGCTTTTTAGTCTGTTTTACATTCAAAGTTACTGCAAATTCAGATAGAATCGCTGTCCTGTTTAATTATTAATAGTGGAGAGATTGTTGAGTATTCTAACTATTCTCGAATTTCCTGATGAAAGGCTGCGTAAAACCGCCGCTGTTGTCAAAACGGTCGATGATAAAATTCAAAAATTGCTCGATGATATGCTCGAAACCATGTACCACCAGCATGGTGTAGGCTTAGCCGCGACGCAGGTCAATGTACATCAACGGGTGATTGTCATTGATGTCAGTGAAAACAAAGACCAGCCCTTATGTTTAATCAATCCTGAAATTATCGAAAAATACGGTATCAAAGAGAGTGAAGAAGGCTGTCTTTCAGTGCCTACTTTTTTTGAAAAAGTGAAACGAGTAGAGCGTGTTAGGGTAAAAGCCCTTGATAGAAAAGGTCAGCCCTTTGAATTTGAAGCTACGGACTTACTGTCAGTGTGTGTGCAACATGAAATAGATCATTTAGACGGCAAGTTGTTTGTTGATTATATTTCTTCATTAAAACGCCAGCGTATTAAAAAGAAGCTGGAAAAACTGCATAAATTGGAAGCCAATTAATGAAAATTATTTTTGCAGGCACACCTGAATTTGCCGTGCCGAGTTTACGAGTGCTGATTAGCTCAGGGCATGAAATATGTGCCGTCTATACGCAACCAGACCGCCCGTCAGGCAGAGGACGACAACTGCATCCTACACCTGTTAAAGCCGTTGCCTTAGCTGCTGGTATCCCTGTTTTTCAACCTTTGACGTTAAAAACGGAGGAAGATTTTCAGCAATTGGTGGCATTAAAGGCGGATTTAATGGTGGTAGTTGCGTATGGCATGATTCTAACCCAAGCCGTGTTGGATGTGCCGCCGTTAGGTTGTATCAACGTGCATGGTTCGCTGTTACCGCGTTGGCGAGGAGCTGCGCCAATTCAACGCGCATTAATGGCTGGGGATGAAAAAACGGGCGTAACCATTATGAAGATAGTCCGCAAGCTAGACGCGGGCGATATGCTGCACAAAGAAGAACTGGTTATCGGTGCGCAGGATACCTCCAGCGATTTACACGATAAATTAGCTGAATTGGGTGCGGTTGGTTTAGCGAAAGTATTGGTGCAGATTGAAAATGGCACGGTACACGCTGAACCACAAGATGAAGCTCTGGTGACGTATGCGGAAAAATTAACTAAAACCGAAGCCGTCATTGATTGGACGCAATCGGCGGAAGTGATTGCGCGAAAAGTCAGAGGCTTAAATGCGTGGCCCGTTGCGCAAACTATTTATCAAGGGCAAGTATTGCGTATCTGGCAAGCTGAACCTTTGGCTGAAAGCTGTGATTTACCCGCAGGCACGGTGCGTTGTACCAATAAACACCTAGACGTAGCAACAGGGCAGGGCAGTTTACGGTTGCTGGAAGTGCAATTACCCAACGGCAAACGCATCAGCGCACAAGCATTTTTAGCCGCTCACACTGTTAATGGAGTTCAACTCGGTTGAATACACGATTACTAGCCGCCCGCGTGTTGGTGCGGGTGTTACAAGACGGGCAGTCATTAACGACTGCCTTAGATTCCGCCTCAGCCAGCATTGATTCCCCCAAAGACAAAGCCTTTATCCAAGCGATTTGTTACGGCGTTTGTCGGCAATACCATCGCCTTGATTTCATACTCAGCCAATTACTGGATAAGCCGTTAAAAGATGTTGAGGTGAAAGCCTTGGCGTTAGTCGGTTTATATCAACTGAGTTTTATGCGTGTCAAAGCGCACGCGGCTGTGTCGGAAACTGTCGTAGCGATAACTAAGAAAAAATCGTGGGCGAAAGGCTTGCTCAATGCTTTGTTAAGACGTTATTTGCGTGAACAAGACGCGCTGGAAGCACAGGCAAATCAATACCAACCCGCCGCCGTCAGTCATCCCGACTGGTTAATTAAGCGAGTTGAACACGATTGGCAACAACACGCCGCGCAAATCTTCCACGAAAATAATCAACAGCCGCCGATGGTATTGCGCGTTAATTTGGCGCGTACCGAACGCGACGGCTATGTCCAGCGTTTAGCAGAGCAGGGCATCACAGGCACGGTGGTGGATTTTTGCCCATCGGCGATTGTGCTGGAAAAACCTGTCGCCGTTGAACTCTTACCTGAATTTGCCGAAGGTTGGGTATCAGTACAAGACACCGCCGCGCAATTAGCCGCTGGATTATTGGACGTACAAGTAGGACAGCGCGTATTAGATATGTGTGCAGCCCCTGGTGGAAAAACTGCGCATATTTTTGAATCCCAACCGCAGTTAAAAGAATTGGTCGCCGTTGACATAGAAGCCAGTCGAATGCAACGCGTCAGTGAAAATTGCCAGCGGTTAAAATGCTCGCCCACGCTTATCGTTGGTGATGCTGCACAGCCTGAGACATGGTGGAATGGTCAGCCGTTTGAACGGGTTTTAGTAGACGCGCCTTGTTCAGCCTTAGGCGTTATTCGCCGTCATCCTGATATAAAACTATTACGCCGCCCCGAAGACATTGCCGCCCTGCAAGGCTTACAACGCGACATACTCAACGCCGCGTGGTCACTATTAGCCTCAGGCGGCGTGTTACTGTATGCCACTTGTTCTGTTTTAAAACAGGAAAACGAACAACAGATTCATGACTTCTTAGCCGCTCATTCCGATGCCACTGAACTACCTATTAATACAGATTGGGGCATAGCCGCAACGCATGGACGGCAGATTTTAACGGGCATGGAGTCTATGGATGGGTTTTATTATGCGCGGTTGGTTAAAGCGTAGAGATGTTTCTTATTTTATTATCGTTCCAACGCTCCAGCGTTGGAATGCCGCCGTTGACGCTCCAGCGTCATCTTACGCAACGCTGGAGCTTTGTCGGATGACAGCCACGCCAGAGCGTTGGAACTATGAAAAATTCTTGGTTCACCACCTGTATCGTATTAATAATATAGAAGTTACGCATTGACAGA